>NZ_JBEOVW010000025.1:0-88836 GCF_040295705.1 Micromonospora sp. NPDC002717
CTGAACGCCTTCCAGATCGCCTTCGAGGGCCGGCTCACCCCGGCCAACCACTGACCACCTCAACAACCAAGATCAGCCGTTAACTTGACACTCCCAGGTGGCGCGCGCTTGTTACGCAGTGTTACCTGTCGGGGGCTGCGGGCGCAGGACCCGGGGGTAATGGCCTCATGCGCTGACTGCGGCACGACCGTCGCCTACCTATCGGGTGTAGGCGTTAAGGCGGCGAGTGGGTGGGGCTGGCCGGTCATGGCCGCGAGGGCGGTGGCGACGGCGTGGAGGTCGGCTTTGATGTAGGTGGTGGTGGCGGGTCCGCGGCGGTCGGTGTGCCCGGCGTAGGCGCGGGCTACTCCGTAGCCGAAGTGGCGTTCCACCCAGGTGAGGGTGGTGTGGCGCAGCCAGTGGGTGGAGATGCCCTGCGCGGCGACCCAGGGCAGACGGTCTCCGATGCGCCTCCAGAGGTGGTCGTAGCGGCGGCTGCTGATCGGCAGGCCGTTGCGGTAGCGCAGCAGCCGGTCGGTGGGCAGGACCGCGCCCCGAGCCTGGGCGTGCTCGAGGAGGCGTTCGGTGAGGGTCGGGGTGATGGGTTGCCAGCGCAGGGTGCCGCCCTTCTCCGTGAGGCGGACCAGGCAGTGGCGGGTATCGAGGTCGACCAGGCGGAGAGCGAGGGCGCCGCCGCGTCGGCAGGCGGTTTCGGTGTGCAGCCGCAGCAGCAGTGCGTCGAGGATGACGTCGTTGCCGCTGTTCCGCGCGACCACGTTGATGTCCTGCAGTTCCCCGGGCGTGAGGGCGCGGCGGGGGTTGGGCAGCCGACGTGGCTTGGCCACCCGGTGGGCGGGGCTGTCCGCGGCGGTGAGGTAGCCGTCGGCGATGGCCCGGCGGTAGACAGCGCGGGCGGCTGCGATCACATGCTCGCCAGCGTGGCGGCCTTGGCGGCCGGTCCGCCGGGAGCGGGCGCTGGCGGTGACCTGACGCATGAGGGCTTCGATGTCGCTGGCGCTCACCTCGTCCAGCCGCAGATGACCGAGCACGGCGGCCATCCGGTCCCAGTAGGTGCCGTAGGTGCGCCGCGTGCCCGGGCTGGCCGCGGCCGCGACGCGAGGCACGTACTCGGCGACTGTCGGCATCGTGCGGCCGGAAGTGTCGGGGTGGGCGGTGAGGTCGGCGGGGGTGAGGCCGAGATGGGCCAGCATTTGCCGGGCGGTGACGATGCGTGACGGATCAGCCGGCATCATAGGGGCCTCCGAGGACGGCGGCGTGCAGGTCCGCGAGGAGCCGCGTGATGGTGTTCGAGGAATGCACGACGAGCAGATCGCGGGCAGGGACCGCCGCCAGCAGCACCACCTGCTGCGAGGTGATGCCGCACATCTGCCGAGCCGCGACGGGCAGCGGGAGTGCCCCGCGGGCGCCGACGGCATGCGTCCCGTCGGGTGCGGAGGTGATCAGGAGCAGGCCGTCGGTGACGTCGATGTGGAGGCGGTGACCGGACGGCCAGCCCAGCGCCCGCAGCAACGCCCGGGCGGCCACCCGGCCGTCAGCGTCCGGGCGGGCTGCGTCGAAGACAATGTCGTCGACCGGTTCCCGCGCAGCTGGAAGCGGTGGGGGCAGCTCCGGCATCGGAGCCGGTGGCGGTGCCGGGCGAGGAAGCGGGGTCGGGATGACCGCGCCGATGAGCTGCTCGTCGAGGTGTCGGCGGGGCGGTTGCCGGACGGCCGTCATGGTGACCGCCGCGGCCTCAGCGTGACAAGCCGAGAGACCCGGTCATCGATGTCTGTACGAGTGCTACGCGGAGTCCTCATCGGGAGCCACCAGGGTGGTGAGCTCCCGTGATCCCGCACGAAGACTGGTGTCCGAGGGGGGACTTGAACCCCCACGCCCTATACGGGCACTAGCACCTCAAGCTAGCGCGTCTGCCATTCCGCCACCCGGACTTACTCGTTCAGCCTACCGCGCCGACCTGGGGGATCTCATCACCCGTAGGCCGCTCTGGCGGGCCGCACGAGGAGTTACTGTACACGCCCCGGGTGGATCATGCACATCGGCTTCCGGCCGGTGCGTCCGTGCAGGTCGGGCGCGCCCACGGGGCGGGACGACCGACGCCGACCGGTGGGCCCGGGTGGCGTCCGGCGGGTCCGACCCGGCAGCATGACCACGTGTCCCATCCCTCTCCCCTGGCCGCCGTCCAGCATCGGGCCCTCGCCCTGCGCGCCGCGGGCGATCTCACCGCCGCCCGCCGGTTGCTCGCCGACGCCGTCGGATCCGCCCGGCCGCCGTACGGCAAGGATCACCCTGATGTGCTGAGCACCGCGCACCTGCTGGCCCGCCTGCACCGGGAGGCGGACGACCCGGGCGCCGCCCGCAGGACGTTGGAGGAGGCGTACGCCGCCGGCGAGCGACGCTGGCCGCCCGCCGACCCGCTGATGTTGGCGCTCTCCTTCGAGTTGGCGGCGGTGGCGCACGAGTTGGGCAACCGGCACGAGGCGCGCCGCAACTACAGTCTCGTCGCCGCCCTGGGCCCCGCCGTGCTCGGTGTCGAGCACCCGGCCGTACGCACGGCCCGGCAGTATCTCGGCGATGCCGCTCCCGCCCCTCAGCAGCCCGCGCCGGGCGCGCGGCCTGGCCTGTCGGCCCTGTCGGAGCCGACCATCTCGCTGGCCGCCCTTTCCACCGCGTGGCGGCCTCACGAGCCGACCGCGATCCCCCAGCCACCCCGGTTTCCGGCCGCACAGACCCCGACGGTGCAGCCTCCGGCCGCGCAGCCGCCCGCGCCGCCGGTGACCGCCGGCCCACCCACGGCACCGCCCGCGCCGCCGTACCATCGGCCGATCCCGCCGCCGCCCACCGTTCCGGCTCCGCCTGGTCCGGTTCGGGCCACCGCCACCCCGCCGCACAACCCCGCACCCCCGTACCCGCCGCACACTGGCGCCGCGCCGGTGCCACACCAGCCGCCGGCCCAGCCCTACCCGGGTCCGCCGCATGCCGGCCGGGTGCCGCCCCCGCCGGCAGTGCCCGCGCCGCCGCACGTCACCCCGGTGCCGCCTCCCCCGGCGGTACCCGTCCCGCCGCACACCGGCGCCGCACCGGTTCCGCCGCCACCGGTGGTGCCCAGCCCGCCGCACAGCGGATGGGCTCCCCCGGCCCCGCCCGTCGTACCGAACCCGCCGCACGCCGCCCGGGTCCCGGCTCCGCCCGTACCGCCGCACGCCGCCGCGACCGGACAGGCCGCTCCGCACGCCGTCCCGGCGCAACAGATCCCGCCGCCCCCGGTGGTCCCGGCACCACGCAGCGCGCCCTCGGCGTCGGCCCGGGCCGCCGTCCCCTCACCGCCGGTCCCCCCACCGCCGGTCGTGCCACCACAGCCGTCGACCACCGCCCCGGCGCGGCCACCGCACGTCCCGCCGCCTCCGGCGGTACCGCCGCGCCACGCCAGCGGTACAGCAGCGCCGCCGCAGTCTCCGTGGGCCCCTGCCCCCGCGCAGCCGTCCACGGCGCAGGCTCCGTCGGCGCCCGCGCCGCAGAGCCCGCCTCATCCCGCCGCACCGGCGACTGAGGGCACCTCCCCGTCCGCCCCCGCCGCCAGGACGATCCCGCCACCACCGCCGATCCCGCCGCACGTGGCGCGCGCCGTCTCGTCTCCCCCGCCGACGGCGGCGACGGCCGCGCCGGGCCCGCGACACGCGGCGCCTCCCGCCACCGCCGCCGTGTCGGTGCCACCCACGCCGCCCACCGTCGCGCCGTCGCAGCCGGGCCCCGCCGTGCCACCGCGGCAGCGGACGGCCCACGAGGCGACGGCCGACGCCACGCCCTCCGCGGCACCGGAACCCACCGCCGAACCGGCCGCGTCCCCGGCATCCGGCGGTCGGCCGACCGCGGCACCGACGTCCGGCGACAGGACGCCGACACCCCCCACCCCGCCGTCGGTCCCCACCGCAGCACGCCCGACGCCCGACGCCGAGGCACCGCGTCCGGCCGGGCCGGACGACGCGGCGCCGGCCGGGCCGGAGACGCCGGAACAGTCGACGCGCGGGCCCAGGTGGGACAACCCCACGATCCAGGTACGGCAGATCGAGCCCCTGCTCGCCGAGGAGGCCGCCCGCGCCGCCAACGCGAAGCAGGCCGAGGCCGCTGCGGGCATGCCGGCCGCCACCGCGCCGCCCGGCGCGTCGCAGGCCGCCCCGGCCTCGCCCGGGACGTCGGAAGTCGCCGCCGCGGCGCCGCACACGCCCGCGTCGACGACACCGGTCGGCGCCCCGCCCACAGCTCCGGTCAGCGCGACCCCCGTGAGTGCGCCCCCCGTCAGCGCACCCCCGGTGAGCGCACCACCTGCGCCACAGGTCGCCGTGCCGCCCGCGCCCCCCGTCAGCGCACCACCGGTCAGTGCGCCGCCGGTGAGCGCGCCGCCCGCGCCCCCGGTCAGCGCACCGCCCGGGCCGGTCCGAGCGGTCAGTCCGCCCCCGCCGCCGGTCAGTGCACCGCCCGCGCCCCCACGGCAGACGATCCCGGCCCCTCCGGTGATCCCCCCGCCGCCGCGCGTGCCGGTCACCGCCCCACCGCTGCCACCCCCACCGGTGGTCCCGCCACCGGTCAGCGCGCCGCCGACGCCGCCGGTCAGCGCACCGCCGGTTCCCCCGGTCAGCGCGCCACCGATCAGCGGACCGCCGGTCAGCGCGCCTCCCGGGTACCCGCCCGTCAGCGCACCACCGCAGCCCTCGCCTCCCGTGAGCGGGGCGCCGGCGCCGCCGTGGAGCATGACCGCTCCGCCGTGGAGCAGCACGGCTCCCCCGCAGGCGCTGACCGGGCCGCCGGCCACCGGGAGCGACCGCGATCAGGACGTCGAGGACGAGCCGGACCAGGAACCCGTGCTGGAGCGGGAGCCGGGCCGGGAGCAGGGGACCGGGGAGCAGGCGCCGGCGTACCTCGACATCGACGAGACGTTCCCCATGAAGGAGGTGCCATCGCCGTCCACCGCGCCCGGGCCGGCCCACCAGCCGCCGGCCTTCCCGCCGCCGGCGGCGTACCCGATGGTCGCCGAGCCCGAGGAGCGCGGCCGGAGCCGGACGGCGGTGGTCGTCGCCGTGGTCGTCGCGGTCCTGGCCCTGGCGGCGCTCGTCGGGGTGGGCGTACTGGTGCTCAGCCGGGAGGCGGCGCCGGCCGGGCCCGCCACACCGGCCGCGTCGACGACCGCAGCGGCCTCGCCGAACGCGGCCGGCCCGCCGCCGGGCGACCTGACGCTGCGGGACGACTCGGCGACGATCACCCTGAGCTGGACGGACCCGGCGCGCGGCGGCGTGCCGTTCATGGTGGCCGGCGGCCGGGCCGGGCAGAAGCTGGGCGTGATGGCCACGGTGGACCCCGGCCAGACCAGCTACACGGTCAACGGGCTCAACTCGCGGGTGGACTACTGCTTCACGGTGCTGGCGGTCTACTCGACGGACTCGTTCGCCACGTCGGGGCAGGTCTGCACGGAGCGGGAGGGCGACACGCCGGCGACCTGAGGCCGACCCCCGGCGCGGCGCGCACGCTCGGTGTCCACAGCGGGACAGCGCGGGTTCCCCCGCCCCCGGCCGGGCCATATGATGGCACCCGGCTCAGGGGAGGGTCGCCGGTCAGGGCGCGCCACCTGCCAGGACGACATGGGAGGCAGCCGGTAGTGGCCACCATCGACGACGCCGCGAACGCCGGCGGTCCGCGTCCCCACTCCCGCCGGATGCGGGGCGGTCTGGTCACCATCGGGACGGTGGGGGCGCTGCTGGCCGCGATGGGGCTGACCGTCCTCGGTCTCGGCGCGGCGGACAACGCGGTGGCGAGCTACGACGCGAGTTCCTGGCTGTGGAGCACCGCCCGCAGCGAGATGGCCCGGGTCAACGGGGTCACCGCGCGGGTCGACACCCGCGTCGAGATCCCGGCCGCCCGCCGGCACCCGATGCAGGTCACCCAGACCGACCGGCTGCTGATCCTGCGGGACCTGAACACCGGCCAGGTCAGCTCGCTGGACCTGGCCACCCTGCAGATCACCGCGACCACCCGCACCACCCCGGGCCTCGGGGTCAGCGTCGCCCTGCACGAGGACGCGGCGTTCGTCGTCGACGCCGTGCAGGGCATCGTCCGGCAGCTCGACCCGCGGTCCCTGACGCCGGTCGGCGAGCCCGTGCGCTACCCGCCGGGCATCACCGGCGGGTCCTTCGACGGCGAGGGCCGGCTCTGGATCGCGGTGCCCAGCGAGGGCACCGTCTCGGCGATCACCGCCGCCGCGCTGCCCTCCGCGCCCGCCTCGGCCGCCGCCGGGGCCGGCCTCAGCCCGAAGCAGGTCGAGACGTACGACGTCGCGGAGGCCAGTCACGAGCTGGTCGTCTCCACCCTGGACGACGGCGTCGCGGTGCTCGACCGCACCGCCGGCGCGCTGGTCACCGTGCAGCGGGGCCAGGTCCGTCCAACGTCGCTGACGATGAGCGCCCCGGGCGCGCTGCCGGCGCGGACCAGCGGACCGGCGGTGCCGGTGACGGTGCCCGGCGAGCGGCGGGTATACGTGGTCGGCGACGGCGGCGAGGTGCGCGTGTTCACCGTGCCGGGCACGGGCGACCGGCTCAGCCCGGCGGTGGCGTGGGCCGGCCGGTTCTACTGCGCCGACGAGGCGTCGGGCACGGTCTACGCCTTCGACGCGAACGGCCAACTGGTCGACACCATCCGCGGCAAGGGGACGGGGCCGCTGGAGCTGGAGGTGCGGGAGAACCACCTCTTCGTCAACGCCCCCGACTCGGCGACCGCCCGGGTGGTGGACGACAAGCACCAGGTCCGCGAGGTCGACAAGTACGCCAACGACGTGCTCGGCGGCGACCCGCCGCCGGCTCCCACGCCGCCGCCCCCGCCGAAGAAGCCCAAGGTCGGCAAGCCGGGCGCGCCGCGCAGCGTGACCGCCGCCGCCGGCAACGCGCAGGCCCGGGTGAGCTGGCGGCCGGCCCCGACCAACGGCGCGGAGATCACCCGGTACGTGGTGGAGGGCGCCGGCCAGCGGGTGCAGGTGGGCGCCAACCAGCGGGCCGTGGAGATCAAGGGCCTGACCAACGGCGAGACGTACCGGTTCTCGGTGCACGCGGTCAACGCCAAGGGCGACGGCCCGGCGCGGACCAGCAACCCGGTGACGCCGACCGCCGCGGTGCCCGACCCGCCGGCCAGCGTCACCGCCCAGGAACGGCCGGACGGCACAGTGCTGGTCAAGTGGCCGGCGGCGAACGGGCAGGGCAACACGATCGCGAAGTACGTGGTCACGGCCACCTCGGCGGGCACCAACGCGCCGGCCGGCGAGTCCCGCAAGACGGAGCTGGTGGTGCCCGCCGGTGAGCTGGAGTACGGCACGCAGTACGCGTTCACCGTCGTCGCCGTCAACGACCGGGGCGCCGGCTCGGCAGCCTCACCGGTGAGCAACACCGTCGTGCCGTACGCGGCGCCGGACCGGCCCGCCGACCTGCGGGCGACCACGGTCGCCGACCGGCCGGGCACCGTCGCCGTGCAGTGGTCGCCGGCCGGGGCGAACGGCCGCCCGGTGACGAAGTACCTGGTGGACGTGGGTGGGCGCACCAGCGAGGTGACCGAAACCCGGGCCACCGTGGACGGGCTGGGCAACGGCCAGAACGTCACCGTGAAGGTGAAGGCGGTCAACGAGGCCGGCCCCGGCCCGGAGGCCACCGCCACCGCCCGCACGGTGGCCGAGCCCCGCATCACCGTGACCGGCTCGTCGGCGACCGCCACCTCGGCGACGGTGACGTTCACCGTGGACGCCGGCGGCGGCAAGGCGACCTGCTCGCTGAGCACCAGCGGCGAGCCGACGAAGACCGGGACCTGCTCCGGCATCACGATGACGGGCCTGACCCCGGGCACGGCGTACACCTTCACCGTGACCGCGAGCAACGCCGCCGGCAAGGGCACCGCCACCCGCGCCCAGGCCACCGACGCCCTCTACGGCATCGCCACCTGCAACAACGGCCCCGACGGCGACCAGCGGACGTACTGCAACTCCGACGTCGACGGCCGCAACGGCAACGAAATCTTCTCGGTCCCGCGGCAAGACAACAACCGGCAGGTCGGCTGGGCGCAGCCCGGCACCCGACTCAAGGCGTACTGCAAGAAGTCGGGCGAGAACGTCGACTCCTGGATCTACAACAACCAGAAGCAGAGCACCTGGTGGGTGCAGGTCGACTACAAGGGACGCAACTACATCCCCTGGGCCTGGCTCAACCTCGAGGGCGGCGACAACATCAACGTCCTGCCCACCTGCTGACCACCCAGGCAAGGAGCACCACCGACCGTGAACACCCACGAGCCGCTCACCCAGCCGGAGGTGCAGGGCTTCGCCGCCCTCGCCGCCCGGCTGGCCGAGAACGTCAACGCGGTCGTGCTGGGCAAACCACAGGTGGTCCGGTTGGCGCTCACCGCGCTCTTCGCCCAAGGGCACGTGCTGCTCGAGGACGTGCCCGGAGTCGGCAAAACCACCCTGGCCCGGGCCATCGCCGCCACCGTCAAGGGACAGTGGCGGCGCATCCAGTTCACCCCCGACCTGCTCCCCTCGGACGTGTCCGGGGTGACCATCTTCAACCAGGCCACCCGGGGCTTCGAGTTCCACCCGGGGCCGGTGTTCGCCAACATCGTCATCGCCGACGAGATCAACCGGGCCTCGCCGAAGACGCAGTCGGCGCTGCTGGAGGTAATGGAGGAACGCACCGTCACCGTCGACGGCGTCCGGCACCCCGTGCCGCAGCCGTTCCTGGTGGTGGCCACCCAGAACCCGGTGGAGATGGACGGCACCTACCGGCTGCCCGAGGCCCAGCTCGACCGGTTCCTGGTGAAACTCTCCGTCGGCTACCCCGACGAGGCGGTCGAGGTGGAGGTGCTGCGCGGCGCGACGATCCGCTCCCCCGAGGCGCTCACCGCGGTCACCGACACGGCCACCGTCGGGGAGATGGTCCGCATGGCCCGCCGGGTCCACATCGCCGAACCGCTCTACACGTACGCGGTGCGGCTCGCCGCGGCCACCCGCGCCCACCCGCAGGTACGCGTCGGCGTCAGCCCCCGGGGCGTCATCGCCCTGACCAGGGCGGCATGCGCGTACGCGCTGATCGACGGGCGGGGCTGGATCATGCCGGAAGACCTCAAGGCGCTGACCGAACCGGTCTTCGCGCACCGGCTCCTGCTCACCCCCGACGCGCAGGTGCGCGGGGTGACCGCCGCCGAGGTGCTGCGCCAGGCGGTCGCCTCCGTGCCGGTGCCGCTCCCCTCGGGCCAGCCCGCCCCGGTCCAGGGCTGACCGGCAACGCCGGTGTCCACGCTCACCGCCCGAGGCGTCGGGCTGCTCGTCGCCGCCGTCGTGCTGCTCGGCGCCGGCTTCCGCTTCGCGTACCCCGAGCTGACGCTGCTCGGCGCGGCGGCCGGCACCGCCGTCGGCTACGCCCTGGCGACCGCGGCCTGGCGGCCCCGGCTGGAGGTGACCCGCAGCGCGGACCCCGACCGGGTAGCGCGGGGCGAACCGGCCGCGATGACGCTGACCGTACGCAACGCCGGCCGGCTGCCGGCGGCGAGCCTGGTGGCCGAGGACCGGTGCGGAAACCGGTCGGTCCCGGTGCCACTGCTGCGGCTGCGACCGGGCCGCGACACCACGGTCCGCTACGACGTGCCGACCTCCCGCCGCGGCGTGGTGCCGGTCGGGCCGCTGCGGGTGACCCGACGCGACCCGCTGGGCCTGGTGGCGCTGGCCCGCCCCTACGGCGGCACGGTGCCGGTCTGGGTGCACCCGCGCATCCATCCGCTGCACGCGGTGCCCACCGGGGCGGGACGCAGCCTGGACGGCCGGGTGGACAAGGTGCCGCACGGGTCGATCACCTTCGACTCGCTGCGCGAGTACGTGGTCGGTGACGAACTGCGCCGGGTGCACTGGCGCACCAGCGCCCGGGTCGGCGAGCTGATGGTGCGGGAGAACGTCGACACCAGCCTGCCCCGGATCGTGGTGCTGCTGGACAACCGCGCCGCCGCCCACCCCGAGCGGGTCGACGGGGTGGCCGAGTCGTTCGAGTCGGCGTGCGAGGCCGCCGCCTCGGTGGTGACCGCCGCCGTCCGCGAGGACCTGCCGGTGGCGCTGCTGATGGTCGCCCCGCAACCGTCCGGACCGGACCCGACGGGCGACGAGACGGGGCACGGCGGCGGGCCGCTGGACCGGCTCGCGGCGACACAACTCGCCGACGACGACGTCCTCCAACCCGCCACCACCCGACTGCGGCGGGAACGACTCGGCGACACGCTCGTCTTCCTCACCGGCCCGGGCGGCCGGGGCGACCTGGGCGCGGTGGGCGCGCTGCGCGCCGCGTACCCGTCGGTGGTGGTGGGGATCTTCGGGGCGGCAGAGCCGGCGCCGTCGGCCGCGGCCGGCCTGGTGGTGATCGACGCCCCGGACGGCGCCGCGTTCGCCGCCGAGTGGGACGGGGTGCGCAGATGGTGAGGGCGACCGGCGGAGTCCGCGACGGCACGGCGTCGCCGCCACCGGCCGACAGCGGCGGCCACGCCACGGGCAGCAACGGCCAGGCCACGGGCAGCTCCGGGCCGGACCGGGACGGCCCCGGCGACAGCGGGACCGCCAGGCCGGGCCGGGCAGTGCTGCAGGCGCTGCGGGCCGTGCCGGTGCCGCTGGCGCTGATCGCGATGATCGGCCTGGCCGGCGCGGTGCTCGGCCGGGTCTACGCCGGCCCACTGCTGACCCGGCTGGTCCTCGGTGCCGCGATCGGTTCGGTGCTGGTCAGCGTGGCGGCCCGCCGGCTGCCGTCGTGGCTGGTCGCGCCGGTCTCGGTGACCGCGATGGCCGGCTGGACGGCCTGGTCGCTGCGGCTGACCGCGACCCGGGCCGAACTGCCCGGCGGTCTCGCCGAGGTGACCGCGGACGCCGCCACCAACGGCATCCCCCGGCTGCTGACGGCGATGATCCCGGTCGAGCCGACCCCGGACACGGTGCTGGTGCCACTGGTCGCCGCCTGGCTGGCCGGGCTCGCCGCGGCGGAGGTGGCGCTGCGGGCCGGCCGGGTGCTGCTCGGCTACCTGCCGCCGGTGCTGCTCTACGCCGCCGCGCTCTACGTGGTCGGCCCGAACGCCGACCCTGCGATCGGACCCACCCTGGCCTTCGTGGCCGTGGCGGTGCTCGGCCTGGCGGTACCGCCGGGCAGCACGGCGACGGCCGGCGACGACCCGACCGCCGGGCTGACGCCCGCAGTCCGCGCCGCCGTGCGGACCCGACTCGCCGCCGCCTCCGCCGCCGGGCTGGCGGTGGTCGTCAGCCTGGCCGCCCTGCTCGGCCCGGCGCTCGCCGGCCAGGTCGACGGCCGGCCGGTGGACCCGCGCCGGTACGTCGAACCACCGCAGGTGGACGCGCTCGACGAGAGCCCCCTCATCCGCATCTCCGGGTGGGCGCTCAACCCCGGACAGAAGCTGCTCGACGTCCGCACCGACTCCCCGGACGCACCCGCGCCGACCGGGGCGCCCGACCCCGACCCCGACTCCGGCACCGGGCCGGACACCGGCGGCCGGCCGGCACCGATCCGGCTGGCCGTGCTCAGCGACTACGACGGCGTGACCTGGCGGGTCGGCGCGACGTACCGCAACGCCGGACGGATCCTGCCCGCAACAACACCCGCGCCGGACAGCACCGTACGAACGGTACGACAGGAGATCACCGTCGCCGAACTCAGCGGCCGACTGCTGCCCGCCGCCGCCACACCCCGCGAGGTCACCGGAGCGCGGGTGGCATACGACCCGACAACCGGGACCCTGATCCGGCCGGAGGGGCTGACACCGGGCCTGCGCTACACCGTGACCTCGGCCGTGGAGACGCCGGACGGAAACCTGCTCAGCACAGCGGACGTGCCCGCCGGCGACGAGGTGGCCCGGGTGCTGCGGATCGCCGACGGGGTGCCCGAACCGCTGCGCCGGCTCGCCACCCAACTCGCCGAGTCCAACGGCGCCCCGTACGCACGGGCCACCGCCGTGGAACAGTTCCTCGCCGAGCACTACCGCCTCGTCGCGGACGCGCCGAGCGGACACGCATACCCGAACCTGAACTTCTTCCTCTTCGGACCGCGCGACGCCGGCGGCCAGCGCGGCACCTCCGAACAGTTCGCGGCCGCGTTCGCCGTGCTGGGCAGACTGGCCGGGCTGCCGACCCGGGTGGTGGTCGGCTTCCGGGCCACCGGCGACGGCCCCGTCCGGGCCGGCGACGCGTACGCCTGGCCGGAGGTCCTCTTCGACGGGCTCGGCTGGGTGCCGTTCGACCCGCTGCCCCGACCCGACGAGGAACCGCGCCCGGTGGAGGAAGACTTCCGCCCGACGCCCGACGAACCGCCCCCGTCGGAGGTGCCGGAGCCGACGGTCGAGCCGACCGCCCCGCCGGAGCCGGTGGCCGCGCCGGGCAAGCCGACCGACGCCGGCGGGCCGTCCACGGCGCTGCTCGTCGGCGGCGGTACCGGCGGCACCCTGCTGCTGGCCGTGGCCGCGCTGATCGTCCTGATGATTATGCGCCGGGCGCAGACCCGGGCGCGGCTGGAGCGGGGCGACCCCGGCCAGCGCATCGCGGGCGCCTGGCGGGAGCTCACCGACGCGCTGCGGCTGGCCGGCCGACCGGTCGGCGGGGACCTGGCAGCCACCGAGGTCGCCGCCCACGCCCGCCGGGCCCTCACCGACGGCCGAGCCGGAATCTCCGGGGCCCCGGCCGATCCGGTCGGCACCGCCGGTCCCGCACCGGCAGACACCGGCCCGCCGCGCACCACGGCAGGTGGCGGGGAGCATGACGCCCGGGTGGACGAGCTGGCCGACCTGCTCAACCAGGCGGCCTTCGCCCCGGGCACGGTCACGCCCGAGCAGGCCACCCGGGCCGGCACGATCGCCAACGACTACGTCACAGCGCTGCGCGCCGCACGCCCCTGGTGGCGCCGCGTCCTCTGGTCGGTCCGCCCCGGCCCCCTCCGCTGGCCGCGCTGAACTCTGTCACGCAGGCCACCACGGATAGATGGCAAGGGCTACGATGTGCCGCACCGTGACAGGAGGGCCGGTGGGACATCGTCTGCGGTTCGTCGCGCTGCTGCTGCTCGGCGCGGTGCTGCTGGGCACGGTCGGCCTGTGCGTCGGCTCCTGGTACGGCGGCCGGGGCACCGTACCGCTCAGCCCCGAGCGGGCCCGCAGCGTGGCGGCAGAGCTGCTCCCCGGAACCGAGCCAGACAGCTCGGCGGTCCAGCGCGGCTACCGGTACGGCGTGTTCCTGGCCACCGATGACTTCGGCTCCGGTCACGCCGTGTTCCACTACGGTGTCCGCGTCGACTGCTCGCTCTCTGAACAGCTGCGGCGCAACGCCGCATCGCGGGGCTGGCAGAGCCTCCGTCGCGTGCCGGGCGCCCCGTGCGACGGCTGGCGGGCCGAAAATGAGGGCCTGACGGTCACGCTCACCCACCGGGCGTACGGGTCGACGCTGAGGGTCGCCCCGGCCGCCCCCGACGGCTTCCTCGCCACCACGGTCATCGGCACCCTCCTCGGTGCCGCCGCCGGCGCGGCGCTGTTCTGGCCGGTGGCGCGGCGACGGTCGCCCGTACCCCTGCTGGTCGGCACACTGGCGACGATCGGATTGCTCCCAGGGGTCGGCCTCACCTGGGCGGACCTGGCCACGGACGGGCTCGCCGAGCCGGTGTGGCCCATCTGGCGGTCGCTCGCTCCCGGGCTGGTGTTGCTGTGGCTCGTGCTGCTGCCGGTGGGTGCGATCGTCCTCGCGAGGCGACGGAACCGGGCCGGCGCCGCCGCCGATGTGACGGCTGCCGGGCAGGGAACCAACCCGAGAGGTCCCAACGAAACGAGCTTGGGCGTATCAGGTGGACGTGAGGATCATTCGATCGGAACGTGAGGCGGGGTGAGCAGCCTCTCGGCTGAACGACAAGCTCAGGAGCAGCCGGGACACGCATCGCGATCGTCGTGACGAGCCCGAGGAACCACGTCTTGCTCCCTGACGGGGGCCAGCAGGTTGAGTACCGTAACTCAGGCGACCTGGCGCGCGCCGGGCCAGGATCAGGGCATGACCAACGCAGGGGATGGCGAGCAGCACGACGGTGCCGTTGCGGGCTCTTCCCCTCCCCCCGAACCAGGCCACCGGGCGCACCCATGGTTGATGCTGATCCTGGCGCTGCCCGGCGCCGCATGGTCCCTGTACGCGGGCCTCATCGCCTCCGCGGCATTCTTCGGTGAGCAACCCTCTCCGACCGACCACGCCACCACCACCGCCGCTCTCCTGTCCGGAGCATCTTTGTGGCTGGCAACGGCTCTGCTCACCGCAGTCGTGTTCCGCCGCACGGTGGTGCCGGTGCTGTGCGGCCTTGCGGCGGCCGGCTTCGCCGCAGCGGCCATGTCGGTGCAGCCGCGTGCTCCGCTGAGCACGGCGGACAGTGCGGGCTGGCTGTCGGCCTGGACTCCACCGACGAGCTGGGCGATCGTCCTCTGGGGCGTCACCGCGCTGGTGCTGTCGGCGTACGGCCGGGCGTCCAGGGCGCGCCGCCGCCGCGCGGCCCACTGACGACCGGGCGGCAGGCCGTGTCCGCACCTGTTCAGCTGGGCGCTGCCCTCGAACGGAACCGCAGAGCAGCCATGCGGGCCGCTGCCCAGTTGACTGTTCGATAGTTGCGGACGGTACCGCAGCGTGTGTCGGTACTCGCCCGCAACCACGCGATCGTCTACTGGTACGCCCGCATCGGCCGTGCTGACATCCCCGAGTCGGCCATCGGTGTCACTTCCGCCAGAACAGGTGGTGTGTCACGCCGCTCGGGCTGGGCACGACCTCGAGATGGAACCGGTCGAGCAGCTCATCGCGGGACTCCCAGAGTCGTAGTCCGGACCCGAGTTTCACCGGCGAAACCGCCACATGCATGGTGTCGACGAGGTCCGCGTCGAGGAACTGCCGGATGGTGGTGACCCCACCGCCGAGTCGGATGTCCTTGCCCTGCGCCGCCTCCTGCGCCTGCTTGAGGACCGTGGCCGGGTCGCCGTCGACGAAGTGGAACGTGGGGCCAGCCCGGCTCGTGTCGCCTTGTAGGCGATGAACTGGCCGAGTTGGTGGAACGCCCACGTGTGCAGTGTGACCCGCTGGGGCCGTCGGAGCCGTACCCGGTCGCGGATGCCCGTGAGGTTTTCCAGGGCGATGCCGCAGCCGGTGCGTTCGGCCTCGGTCACGATCTGCTTGGCGATGCGATGGTTGGTGTCGGCCGCGAACCGGGCTTCCTTACGGCGGCGGGCCTTCAACAGCCGCTTGGCCGATTTGGTGCCGATCCGCTGGAGCTTGGCCCGTAACCGCTGGTTTCGATGCCTGACCCGGTTGAGGCCCTTGCCGCAGTGCCGGGTGCCGTCGTTGGTGGTGGCGATGTTCGCGATGCCCAGGTCCACGCCGAGGAACCCGTCAGGCTCCTTCACCTCGACGTCAGGGATGTCGCAGGTGGCGTACAGGTACCACTTGCCGTCACGGTGGACCAGGTCAGACTCACCCCGCCGGTGCGCCACCAGGGTCGCGTACTGCTGCTCGGAGCACCCGAATCGGATGCCGGCCTGCCGCCCCGCGGTGGTCCAGATGGAGACCGTGCGGGAGCGCATCTGCCAGGACAGGCAGCGGTCGTCGAACGGCTGGGAGGCGTCCCGACGGAACCTGATCGGCTTTCCCTCAGCCTTGCGGCGACGTTTCGACCCCGGTTTGCCGAGGTTCCCGGCACGGATGTTGGCGTTCAGGGTGGCGTACGCGCCGGCGACCTTGCGGGCGACGTGGATCGCCGGCTGAGCCGACAACCCCATCGCCTTCAACCGCCCGTACGTGAGCCGCTGCAACCCCTGCTTGCCGAACACCCGCCCCCGGTACGCCTCGCCGGAAACCAGGTTCGCGGCCTCGTTGCACAGGCCGAGCGTGTTCCGCAACGCCGCCTCCTGGCCAGCGTCGGGGAACAGGCGCACCTGCACGACCAGTTTCACGTCCACAATCTATCATTCTTGTCTATGTCACCCCGATGGGCCCCAGACCCCGACGTTCGCCGTGGCCGCAGCGTCGTGCACAACCTGCACGTGCATCTTGTCTTCGTCACCAAGTATCGGCGGGACGTGCTCGATGACGCCATGCTCACCCGGTGCGGGCACATCATGGCCGGCGTGTGCGCCAAGCTCGGTGCGGAACTGCGGGAGTTCAACGGCGAAGACGACCACGTCCACCTCCTCGTCCACTACCCGCCGAAACTACCGATATCGACCCTGGTCAACAGGCTCAAAGGCGTCTCCGCGCACTACCTTCGGCAGGAGTTCACCGGCCGGATCAACCAGCACATCACGCACGGCCACCTGTGGTCACCGTCGTACTACGCCGGATCGTGCGGTGGAGCACCCCTATCCGCCATCCGCGAGTACATCGAAAACCAGAAACGTCCAGGCTCGTGACGCGATTCCTCCCGGCCCTGAAGCGACCGGGATTCCTCGCTAGGCCACGTTGATCGAGTCCTCGATCCCTGCGGGGGACACGCAGGGAGTGTCGGTGACATCTCGTCGGAGTGCCCGCAGCACGTCGAGCTCACGGTCGATGTCTCGACGCTTGGCTTCGAGCCTGGCGACCTCCTGGGTGAGAAGTGCTTCCATGACGCCGGTGCGTTCCTCGGGGGATGCCTCCAGGCAGGGAAGCAGCTCGCCGATGGTGATGCTGCACAAGCCTGCGGCGAGCAGGTGCTGGATCAGCACGACGCGCTCGATCATGCACGGATCGAAGTCTCGCCACCTCCCGCGGTGCGGCTCATCGGCGGCAACCTGGTGGTGCTGCTGCTGGCCGGCTTCGTCGCCTACGGACGACTGGGGCCGTGGCCGATGTGACCGGCTGTTCCGGAGTTGGGGAACACCCTCCGGGTCGGCTACCCGCCATGGCTGCCGTCGCCGCACTACGCCCGGAGGCGGCGGACGAGTTTGCGCAGCCCGGCCTGCCAGCCGTCCGGGTCCTCGGCACGGCGGAGGGCGTACGCGGCGACCTCCGGGTGCGGCAGGATGAGGAATCGCTCCTCGGCGAGGCCGGTGACCACCGAGTCGGCGACCTGGTCCGGGCTGAGCACCGCGCCGGAGGCGGCGATGACCCGGGCCCCGAGGTGCCCGGCGGCCAGCCCCTCGGCCAGCATCGGCGTGTCCACGCCCTGCGGGCACAGCGCACTGACCCGCAGACCCTGGTCCCGGTAGGTGACGGAGAGCCACTCGGCGAAGCCGACGGCGGCGTGCTTCGTCGTCGTGTACGCCGCGTCGCCGACCGCGGTCAGCACGCCCGCCGCCGAGCAAGTGTGCAGCAGGTAGCCGCCGCCCCGGGCCAGCATCGCCGGGAGCACCGCCCGGGCCGCGTAGACGTGGGAGAGCACGTTCACCCGCCACGCGCGGTCCCAGCCGGCGTCGTCGACCTCCACTCCCCCGCTCGTGGTCACGCCCGCGTTCGCGCAGAACAGGTCGATCCTCCCGTACCGCCGCTCGGTGTCGGCGACCAGCGCGCGGACCTGCTCCTCGTCGGTCACGTCCAGGGCGGCGGCGTGGGCGACGGGGCCGACGCCGTCGGCGACCGTGCGGGCCGCGTCGGCGTCGAGGTCGGCCACCACCACGGCGGCCGCGCCCTCGGCGGCGAACCGCCGCGCCAGGGCGGAGCCGATGCCGCCGGCCCCGCCGGTGATCACCACCACCCGGTCGGTGAGGTTCACCGCGGCTCACCCCGCCCCAGGCGCGTGATCAGGTCAGCCAGCGCCGCCGTGCCGCCGGCGGCCACCTCGGGGGTGGGCAGCAGGGCCAGCACCGGCACGTCGATCCCAGCGTCGGCGTAGCGGCGGACCTGCTCACGGCAGTGCTCCGGCGAGCCGTGCAGCACCAGCGCGTCGACCACCTCGTCGGGCACGGCCGCGCCTGCGCCGCGCCGGTCCCCGGCGGCCCAGGCCCGCCACATCGGCCCGAGCGCCTCCTCCCGGCCCAGCCAGCGGTGGAACTCGGCGTACGCGGGAACGGTCAGGTAGCTGGTGATCAGTCGGCGGCCCAGGGCGCGGGCGTGCGAGGCGTCGGTGGTGGGGCAGACGAAGATCCGCGCGACCACCTCGAATCCCGGGCGCCGCTCGCCCACCTCGGCGAGCGCCCGCGGCACGTCGCCGGCGGCGAGCCAGTTCAGGATGACGCCGTCGGCCTCCGCGCCAGCGAGCCGCAGCATGCCCGGGCGCAGCGCGGCGAGCAGCAGCGGCGGAGGCACGGCCGGCGGCCGTTCCAGGCGGAACCGGCGCACGGCGAAGGTGTCGTACGCCTCGTCGACGGTCGCGCCGGACAGCGCCACGCGCAGGAAACGCAGCACGTCCCGGGTGCGCCGGAACGGCTCGTCGAACGGCACGGCGTTCCAGTTCCGCACGACGACCGGCGAGGACGCGCCGATGCCGAGCGCGAACCGGCCGGGCGCGGCCTCGGCGAGCGCGGCGGCGCTCATCGCCAGCAGGCCGGGTCCTCGGGTGAAGACCGGCGTGATCGCGGTGCCCAGGCGCAGCCGCGGCTGCCAGGCGGCGGCGAGCGCCAGCGGGGTGAACGCGTCCGCCCCGGCGACCTCGGAGGACCACACGTCGGTGTAACCGGCCCGGTCGAGAGCGGCGTAGACCGCGGCGTGGTCGGCGAGCGGGATGCCGTCCAGCGGCACCGTCATGCCCCATCGGGTCGTCATCGGTCGATGGTGCCCGCCGGCTGTCACCCGGATCAAGATCCCGCCCCGGTTTCCCGGTAGCCGGGCGGTCGGCGGTGTTACGACTGCGGGATGGGCGCGCGTGACGGCGGGGCGAGCTGACCATGGCCACCCACGAGGCGGGACGCCGGCTGCCCTCGGCCGCCGACCGGCCGACGTTCCTCGAACTCTTCTTCGACCTGGTGTACGTCTTCGCGCTCACCCGCATCTCGGTCCGCTCGTTCGAGGACCTGGCGCTGGAGCCCGGGGGCGCCCGGGGCTGGGGCGCGGTCACCGGCGGCGCCAAGACGCTGCTGCTGCTCCTCGCGCTCTGGGCGGTGTGGCAGGGCACCTCCTGGACGACCAGCCGGTACGACCCGCACCATGCGTGGTTGCAGGCTGTCGTCATCACCGCCCTGGTGGCCAGCATGGTGATGGGGGTGGCGATCACCCGGGCGTTCCGGGAGACCGGGTTGACGTTTGCCGTGGCGTACGTGGCCGCGCAGCTCTCCCGCCCGCTGATCCTGCTGCTCGCCCTGGGCTCGCACCCGTACCGACGGCTGAACCTGCGGATGCTGCTCGTCTACGGCGCGACCGGCACGCTCTGGATCATCGGTGCGTTCGTGCCGACCAATCCGCGGGTGCTGCTGTGGACCACCGCGCTCGCCGCCGAGTACCTGGCCGCCCGGTTCGGCTGGCCGGTGCCGGGGCTGGGTCGCTCGACCGTCTCCCGGTGGGACATCGCTGGTGAGCACCTGGCCGAGCGGTACCAGCAGTTCTTCCTCGTCGCGCTCGGCGAGACGATCCTGGTCGCCGGCCTCGCCTACAGCGAGGGCCCGTCCGGCGTCGGGCACACGTTCGCCTTCGCCCTGGCGCTGGCCACCTCGATCGTGCTGTGGCGGATCTACGTGCAGCGGGCCGGGCAGATCCTCGCCGAGGCCGTCGTGCGGGCCCGGCACCCGGCCAGCATCGGCCGGTCCGCGGCCGACACCCACCTGGTCATGGTGGTCGGGCTGACCGCCACCGCGATCGGTTACAAGCTGGTGATCGAACACCCGCTGGACCGCCCCGAGGCGGCCTGGCTGGCGATGGTGCTCGGCGGGCCGGTGCTCTTCCTCGCCGGCCGAGCCCGGTTCGAGTACGAGGTGTTCAGCCGGGTGTCGCCGTCGCGCTGGATCGCCGCCGTCGTGCTGCTGGTTTTGATGCCGGTGCTGCTGCGCACCGTGTCGCTGGTGGCCGCGGCCGTCGCCGCCGTGCTGCTGGCCGCGGTCGCGGTCGCCGACGCCCGCCGGGCCCGGGGCGCGCCGCCGGAGGCCGCGGCACCGCCCTTCTGAGCACCGGGTGAACCGCCGGAGCCGCCCCGGCAGGAGGGTCGCATCCAGCACCGACGATGGCCGCCGGCCGCGAGCTAACCTCCTCGCATGACCTTCTCGCTCGTCGCCCGCTCCGACGACGGCCGCCTGCACGGCGTCGTCGTGGCCAGCAGGTTCCTGGCCGCCGGCGCGCTGGTCCCGGCCGCCGAGGCCGAGGTCGGCGCGCTCGCCACCCAGGCGCACATCAACCTCGCGTACCGGCCGCAGGGGCTGACGCTGCTGCGCACCGGGGTGGCCGCGGCCAAGGTGGTTGCCGGCCTCGTCGCCGCCGACCCCGACCGGGACCACCGCCAACTCGGCGTGGTCGCCGCCACGGGCGCGGGCGCGACCTGGACGGGCCCGGCCTGCCACCCGTGGGCCGGCGGCCAGGCAGGCGACGGCTGGGCAGCGCAGGGCAACATCCTGGCGGGCCCGCAGGTGATCGACGCGGTGCGGGACGCCTGGCTGGGCGGGGCGGCGCTGCCGTTCCCCGACCGGCTGCTCGCCGCGCTACGCGCCGGGGACCAGGCCGGCGGCGACCGGCGCGGCCGGCAGAGCGCCGGGCTGCTGGTAGTCGAGCGCGGCGGCGGGTACGGCGGCACCAGCGACGTCCTGGTCGACCTGCGGGTCGACGACCACCCCGATCCGGTGACCGAGCTGGGCCGGCTGCTCGGGCTACACACCCTGCTCTTCGGCCGGCCCGATCCGGCCACCCTGCTCGACCTGACCGGGGCGGTGGCGACGGAGGTCGGCGGGCTGCTGGCCGCGCTGGGTCTGCCGGTCGACCCGGACCGGCCGGGAGAGGCGTTCTTCGCCTGGGCCGGGATGGAGAACCTGGAGGAGCGGCTGGTGCCCGGCCGCATCGACCCCGTGGTGCTGGACCACCTGCGCAAGGCGGTGCCGCGGGTGCCCGCGCCGCGCGCGGCGGGCGACCCCCTCGCCACCACCTGACCCGCGTCGCCCGGCGACGACCGTCCCGGAAGGGGCGGACACCCGCGCGGGGAGACCGCGAGCAGCCCGGCCCCCGGCCTCGCCGGTCGCGCGGACGCGGCGGCGGCTCGCGCGGTCGGCGGGAGGAGACCGGTCAGCCGCCGAAGGAGAGCCAGCAGAAGCCGGTGGCGCCCAGGACGGCCCGCTCCCGGGCGGTGAGGTCCGCCCGGCCCGTGGCCTTGCGGATCAGCGTGAGCCGGTCCCAGCCCAGCTCCGCCGGGACGGGCCGCCCGCCGGTGAGCAGGCCGGCGACGATCTCCGCCGCGGTGGGTGTCAGCCACGGCTCCCGGTCCAGCGCCGCCGCCAGGTCCAGGCCGTGCACCCCGACCTCCACGACGCGGGTGCGCAGGAACTCGGCCAGCGCCATCGCGTCGCCGTGGCGGGTGCGCACCACCCGGCCGGGCGGCTGGGCGTCGACGGCGGCCAGGGCGTCCCGCCAGGCCCGGTCGAAGTCGGCCACCAGGGCGGGGCCGTCGAGTTCCCGGGCCTCCCGCCGGCCGCTGTCGATGCGGGCGGCGTCCACCGGCGGGGTGAACTTGGCGGCGCCGTAGTACGCGGCGGCGTCGACCTCGGCGCGGGGCGGGGCCGGCGCGGCGAGCATGTCGACCAGCCGCCCGGCGCCGGTGCGCACGTGGGCCAGCAGCTCCCGCACGGTCCAGGGGCGGCAGTCGGTGGGGCGGTCGAGATCCGCCTCGTCGACGCCGCGCAGCACCTCGCCGAGCCGCGCGCACTCGTCCCGGAAGGCCGCCCGTACCCGCTCCACCGGTCCTCCCCCGTCCGCGTCTGCCGCCCCGACCCTCTCACACCGCCGATCGGCGGCGGCGTGGCCGTTTCGGCGGTCGCCGGGCGGGTACGCGCGGCCGGGTCGAGGAGAGGAGCGCCACCGATGGCCGGGATCATGATCCGCAGCACCGCGTTCAACGACCACGACGTGTTGCCGACCCGCTTCTCCCGCGAGGGAGGCAACGTCTCACCGCCGTTGGAGTGGTCGCAGGTGCCGGAGTCCGCGACCGAGTTGGTCCTCTTCGTCGAGGACCCCGACGCCGGGAAGACCCCGTTCCTGCACTGGCTGGTGACGGGCATCGCGCCGACCGCCGCCGGGGTGCCCGAGGGCGGGGTGCCCCTGGGCGGCCGGGAGTGGCCCAACGACTTCGGCACGACCGGGTGGGGCGGGCCGCACCCGCCGCAGGGCGACGATCCCCACCGGTACTTCTTCCGGCTCTACGCGCTGGACCGGCCGCTGGAACTGCCCGACACGCCACACGCCGACGACGTGCACCGCACGCTCGTACAGCGGGACATCGCGAGCGCGACGATGGTGGGCACCTACTCCCGCTGACGCGGGCGCGACGCCTGCCGGGAGGCGGTAAGCCGGGGCCAACCCTGTGCCTGGAGGCAGCAGGGCCGCTTCAGCCCTACCGGGAGGCGGCGAGCCCGGCTCAGCCCTTGACGCGGGGCACCAGGCGGTGGACGGCGGCGAGCACCAGCGCCATCACCATGCCCATCGTTCCGGCGATGCCCGCGGCGCTGCCGGCGTACCCGACGAACAGCGGTCGGCGGGCCAACTCGTCGGGCGGGGTGGCGCGCAGGTCGAGCAGCCAGGCCAGGGCGAGCCCGCAGGCGACCGCCGCCAGCGCGCCGCCCACGCCGAGCACCGTGGCGGCGACCCGGTGTGCGTCGGCCGACTCCACCTGCGCCTGTTCGCGCTGCGTGACCACCAGCAGCAGCCCGGCCAGCGCCGCCCACACCCCGACCACCAGGAACGCCGCCACCGCGTCGCTGGGCCGGTGCCAGCCGGCGGAGAGGGTGGCGACCCCGGCGACCGCGGCGTAGCCGGCCCCGAGGAAGGCGCCGAGCGCCCGCACCTTGCGCGGCAGCACGAGCACCAGCGCCACCGCGACCGACGCGGCGACGGTGGCGTGCCCGCTGGGCAGGCTGTTGCCGGCGTAGATCCGCTCCGGGTCGATGCCGAAGTCCGGCCGGGCCAGTGCGTACTTGAGCAGCTGGGTGGTGCCGTTCGCGCCGGCGATCAGCAGGGTGGCCGTGACGGCGAGCGCGATGCGGCCCCGGATCAGCGCGATGAAGCCGATCACCGCGGTCGCCGCCAGCAGCGACACGACCGACATGGCGTTGAGGATCCGGTCCACCGGGCCGTCGATGCGGTCCTGACCGATCCGGTTGCCGGTCAGTGCGACGGTGTCGACCCACTGGCCCGCCTCGATGTGCAGGGCGACCCGCCACACGGCCAGGAAGGCAGCCGCCTGAACGATCGCCAGGACGACCAACCAGACTGCGGTCCAACCCCTCGGCGTCGCTCGCACCCGCACACCGTAGCGGCCAGCCCGCCCCGGCCACCCGCTGGCCTGCCCACCACTGACGGATAGGTTGGGGGCGGACGTGAGGAGGTGGCGGGTGGTCAGCACACCGGAGCGCGGGACGACCTCGGCGGACCGGCCGGAGAGCCTCGCCGACCTGCTCGGTGGGCGTCGGGGCGCGGTCGACGCCACCCTGCCGCCGGTGGCGTTCGCGGTCGGTTGGCTGGTCGGCGGCCACTCGCTGTGGGCCGGGGTCGGCGCGGCGGTCGTCACGGGCGCGGCGCTGGCCGGCTGGCGGTTACGGCGGGGCGACCGACCGCGCTCGGTGCTGGTCGGGCTGTTGGCGGTCTGCGTGGCCGCGCTGGTCGCGTTGCGCACCGGACGCGCCGAGGACTTCTTCCTCGTCCAACTGCTCTCCAACGCGGCGAGCGCGCTGGCCTGGGTCGTCAGCATCGCGGTGCGCTGGCCGCTGCTCGGGGTGGTGGTGGGCGTCGCGCTCGGGCAGCGCAGCCGGTGGCGGCACGATCCGGCGCTGCTGCGCGCGTACGGCCGGGGCAGTTGGGTGTGGGCGGCGACCTACGTGCTGCGGGTGCTCGTGTTCCTGCCGCTGTGGCTCGGCGGCCAGGTGGTCGCGCTGACGGTCGCCCGGGTGGCGATGACCTGGCCGCTGGTGGCGACCGCGCTGGCGGTGAGCTGGGTGGTGGTGCGCCGATCGCTGCCGGCGGGTCACCCGGGGCTGCGGCATCCGGTCGTTCCGGCCGTCGTGGTCGCGGCGGAGAAGTGAGGGAGAGGCCGCCACGGGGGGAGCGGCCTCTCCGGTGACGTACGTTACTCCGTCGCGGTCCCGCGCGTGATCCCGTGACGGCCTGTTTTTGCGGGCTTTTTCGCGCCCGTTGCGTATCCGGGTGGTGGGGTGGATCGATCCGTTCCGCCGCGTCGGTCGGAGGGCCGGCCCACCGCCCCGCCCCTTCAGGTGGAGTGACGGTTGGTCAGTCCGACTGCTGGCGGGCGGCATAGGCCCGCACCTTGGCCCGGTTGCCGCATCTGGCCATGCTGCACCAGCGACGCCGGCCCCGCCGGTCGAGGAAGAGCCATCCGCAGTCGACGGCCGGGCAGGCGCGTACCTCGGTGCGGGCCGGGGTGGTGAGCAGGTCGGCGGCGGCCCGGGCAGCGGCCAGCAGCGGCAGCAGCAGACCGACGTCGTCGGGCAGCGTCCAGTGGGCGAGTCCGTCCTGGTCCGATTCCAGCACTGCCACGGCGGCGGCCCGCTGTGCCTGCTCGGCGACGTGCCGGAAGGCCGCGGTGTCGCATGGGTCGAGCAGGACGTCGTGCAGCGCGGTGCGCAGCAGCCGGGTCGCCACCAGTACGTCGTGTGCGGCGGCCGGGTGGCGGCGACCGTGTTCCCGGAGTCGACCGACGGTGGTCGGGGTGAGTAGCTGGACGTGCCCGGTCCACACCGCCAGGCGGTCGTAGTCGCGAAGCCACTCCCGTTCCGGGCTGGGTGGTGCCGCCCAGCCGGCCCAGGTGTTGCAGAGCTCCAGGGCGGGATGCCCGCCGACCGGGGCGGGCATCGGATAGCCCTCGACGTTCACCCAGTGCATGTCGACAGTGTGCCTTGACTCGGCGCAGTTAACCAGTACTGTCAGCAACACCGGTTAGCTGACATTTACTGGTTAGGTGATGACATGCGCCTGGGAAAGATCGTCAGTCGGTCTCTGCTCGGAATGCTGATGGTGTCCACGGCCCTCGTGACCGCTCCCGCCGGCCCGGTGGCCGCTCGGGACATCGGATCCCAGGTGACCGTGTCCGGTTGGCGAGGCTGGGCCGGCAACCGCCCCGAGCCCTGGCGTCCGTCGATCCAGGAGGAATGGACCGGGCCGGCCGGCCGCTACTGCTCGTTTCCGCTCCACGTCCGCGTCGTCTCCCAGGACGTACGGGTCCGGGTGCTCGCCCGGTATGGCACCGGGGCCGTCCGACGTGAGGAGTACGCCGGCCCGCTGACCGTGGACTTCGTCAACACCGACACCGGGAAAGCCGTACGCCGGGACGCGGGCGGCTCCGGGCTGCTCGAATACCGCCCGGACGGCGGGTGGCTGCGGTACACCATCGTCGGGCCGGCGGGGTTCGGCTTCCGGTTGGGAGACCGCTACCCACGTGGCTACTACATCCTCGACGGGCTGCATGTCATCTCGATCGATCCGGCCGGCACCCGTCGTCTGACGCTGGGGATCGGCCGACAGGACAACGTCTGCGTCGCTCTCGGTGACCCGCCCGCCTGACCACGGCGACCCGGTGAA
This sequence comes from Micromonospora sp. NPDC002717, assembly GCF_040295705.1. NCBI lineage: Bacteria > Bacillati > Actinomycetota > Actinomycetes > Micromonosporales > Micromonosporaceae > Micromonospora > Micromonospora sp. NPDC002717. Next base: position 25,688 of record NZ_JBEOVW010000025.1, read on the forward strand.
GGTGGTGGGTGGGGATGGCCGACGTGCAGCTCTGCGTACTCGGGCCACTGACCGCACACCGCGGCGGGGCGGAAGTGGCGCTCGGTGGCCGGCGGCAGCGCATGGTGCTCGCCACGTTGCTGGCGGCCCGGGGTCGGATGCTGCCCGCCGAGCGGCTGCGGGACCTGGTTTGGAGCGACGGTGGGCGTACGGCCGGCCCGGCGACCCTGCACGGTTACGTGGCCGGACTGCGGCGGGCGCTCGAACCGGACCGACCACCGCGCTCACCGAGTACGGTGCTGCTCCGGGAAGGCCCCGGGTACGCCGTCCGGGTGCCGGCTGAGCAGGTCGACGCGGAACGGTTCACCGCGCTGGTCGCGCACGGCGTAACGATGCTGGAACGGGGGCAACCCGCTGCGGCCGTCACGACCCTGACCGGCGCGCTCGGGTTGTGGCGCGGCCCGGCGTACGCCGATCTGGCGGAGGCGCCGTTCGTGCTGCCGGAGATCGCCCGCCTCGACGGGTTGCGGGCCGCTGCCGCCGAGTCACGGCTGACCGCCGTGCTGGCGCTGGGCCGGCACGCCGAGGTACTTGGTGAGCTGGAGGCCCTTGTGCTCGAACAGCCGTTGCGGGAGCGCGGCTGGGAGTTGCTGGCGATCGCGCTGTACCGGGCTGGTCGGCAGGGCGACGCGTTGACCGTGGTGCGCCGGGCCCGGACCCGACTCGCCCGGGACCTCGGTGTCGACCCCGGGGCCGGACTGCTTCGCTTGGAAGCGGCGATCCTCGGTCAGGACACCTCCCTCGACCTTCCGGCCGGCCGGGCCGCACCGCTGGGGGTGCCTTACGGCAGCGGCCGGCCGTGGTGGGCACCTCGCACCGCCGAGGATCCCAGTGGGATCCAAGCGGACCGTGGCACCGTCGACCACACGACCATCCACTGTGAGGGGAGACGCCATGCGTGGGCTGCGACCGATGACCACGACCGAACCGGAGTTCGAGGTCAACGTCAAGAACAACTACGTCGACTGCGTCGATCTGTCGAAGGGACGTACCCGGCAGCGGCTTCCCCTGCCAGACGGAGCCGCGTCCGCCGAGCCGGCCGCGGCGCACCGAGACCGGTCACCGTCCCGATTGCCGGAGTCCCGGTGACCCGGACGGCCGAGCCGGCCGGGCTCCCTCCGCAGTGGCGGGCCTGGACGGCCGAGAACCTGGCCCTCGGTGTGCCGGCAGGGGAGGTCCGGGAGGCACTGCTGGCGGCGGGGCTGTCCGGATCGGCGGTCGACGAGGAACTGACCCGTGCGCCCGACCACCCGTACTTCCAGGCCTGCCTGCGGCTGGCCCGGGAGTACGCCTGGCTGGAGTCGCTCCTGGACTTCTACAGCGATCTCCGCTCGGCGCAGCTGGCCGGCGGGCTGGAGCGCCGGGTCGGCCTCTCCGCTGTTGAGTTTTTCGACCGGTACTACTTTGCCAACCGACCGGTGATCCTGGCCGGGGCGATCGACGACTGGCCGGCCCGACAGCAGTGGTCGCCGACCAGCCTGCGGGACCGACTGGGTGAGGTCGAGGTCGAGGTGATGACCGGACGGGACAGCAACCCGGAGCATGGCTGGCAGCACGACGCACACCGGACGCGAATGGCGTTCGCCGACTACCTCACCATGGTCGAGACGGGTGGGGAGACCAACGACTACTACATGGTCGCGCGCAACGACAACTGGCAGCACGGTCTCAAACCGCTGACCCAGGACATCAAGCCGGTGCCCGGCATCATCGATCCGGCTCTGCTGCCGGAGACGGTGACCCTGCTGCTGGGGCCGGCCGGCACGGTCACCGCACTGCACCACGACAACATGAACATCCTGCTGTGCCAGGTGATGGGCCGCAAACACGTCCGCCTCGTGCCGTCGTACCAGCGTCCCCGGGTGTATCCCCGGGGCGGGACGTACAGCCACGTCGACGCCGCGCGGCCCGACCTCGACCAGCACCCGTTGTACGGGCAGGCCACCGTCCTGGAAGGGGTGCTGGAGCCGGGCGACGCACTGCTGGTGCCGGCCGGATGGTGGCACTGGGTACGGGCACTGGACATCAGCGCCACGGTGAGCCTGCACCACTTCCAGGTGCCCTCGGGCAACCACTATCTACACCCACCGCTGGTGCGTACCGGCCCCTGACGGAGGGACGGATGGTGTCGGGGGCACCCGGTACCGGCGCCCCCGACACCCACTAACCTTTGTCCTTCTCCGGTGGGGGATCCGGGATCTCGTCCATGGCCAGGCCGGGTGGACCGGTTGGTGGTGGGTCGCGTACGTCGGCGCTGTACCGCACGTTCGGCAGTTCGTCGGCGCGCGGCGCCAAGCCAGCGGTGAGGGCGGTGGCGGCCACCATCGTGACGATCAACAACCTCCGCATGCGTCACCTCCTCTCCTCGTTGCCGGGCGGACACCGCCAGGCGGGGGTGCCCAACGGGCAGCATCCGCCGGTCCACTGGGATCCGGCTGGGAGCGGAGCTGGGGAAGGGTGCGCCGCCGGCGACGTGACACGAGGCCCGAGGTCACCCGCGTCACGCCGTCCGCCGTCGTCAGCGCGGTAGGGCCTGCTGCAGTTCCGCCCGCAGCGCCGGGGTGAGCATCTCCCCCGCCTGCTTGGCCAGCCGCGCCATCTCGTAGCCGACCACGCCGATGTCGGCGTCCGCGCCGGCCAGCGTGGCCAGGATCGACCCGTCGCGCACCTGCATGACCAGGAAGTAGCCGCGCCCCATCTCGACGACCGTCTGCTTGACTACGTCGCCGTCGAACATCTGGGCGGCGCCCGCGGTGATGCTCATCAGCCCCGACGTCACCGCGGCGAGCTTGTCGGCGTTGTCCCGGGGCAGATGGTCGGAGATCGCGACCAGCAGGCCGTCGGAGGAGACCACGATGGCGTGCGCCACTCCCGGCACCCGCTGTGTGAATCCGCTGACCAGCCAGCTCAGGTCGCGGGCCTCCTGGCTCAACGTCGTCATCGATCTCCTCCTTCGGGGCGCACGCCGCCGGGCGGCATGAATATCTCGGTGGTGTCCTCGGCTTCGGCCCGCCGGACGCCGCTGTAGAGCCGGGACAGCATGCCGCCGACCGCCTCCGGGTCCGGGTCGTGGCGTGCCGCCGGCTGTTGCGGCCGCGTCGGCTGGGTGACGGCGGAGAGCTGGGCCATCGGCACCCGTACGGGCAGCCCGCGGGCGTTGGTCCCGCCGGTCACCGGGACGACGGGCGGGGTGGGCGAGGTCTCCCGCGCCGGGGCCGACGCCGGGCCCTGGCGGGACCACCAGCCTCCGCCCGTGGGCGGCCCGGCCGCTGGCGCGGGCACCTCCTCGGCCCGCACCGGCCGGGTCTGGTGGGGCACGGCGGCCTCCGGGCGCCGGCCGGCCACCGGCATCTCGTCGGGCGACGGCGCGCCGGCCCAGGCGACCGCGGAGGTCAGCATCCGCGCCGGGGCGGACGCGCCCGGTTCCGTCGCCGGCGCCGGGGCCAGCAGGTCACTGGGCAGCCTGATCCGGGCGACGAGGCCGGCGGTCGCGCCGCCGTGCAGCCGCACGTCGACGCCGAGCCGCGCGGCGAGGTGGCTGACCACGAACAGGCCCATCCGCTCGACGGTCGCGACGTCGGCCGCCGGTGGCGTGGCGAGGACGGTGTTGGCGTCGGCCAGGGCGGCCGGGCTCATGCCGAGGCCCTCGTCGGCGATCTCGACGACCGCGCCGGTGCCCTCGGCCCGGGCGGTGACGGCGACGACCGTGTCGGGGCGGGAGAACGAGGTGGCGTTCTCCAGCAGCTCGGCGAGGACGTGGACCAGCTCACCGACGGCGTGGCCGACGACGTGCAGGTCGGCCACCGCCTCGTGCCGCACCCGCTGGTACTGCTCGATCTCGGCGCTGGCCGCCAGCAGCACCGCGCCGAGCCCCACCGGCCGGTTCCACCGGCGGGTCGACTCGGTCCCGGCCAGCACCAGCAGGCTGTCGTCGTTGCGCCGCATGCGGGCGGCCAGGTGGTCGAGCTTGAACAGGTTCTCCAGCTGGTCCGGATCGCTCTCCTCGCGTTCCAGGTCGTCCAGCAGCTCCAGCTGGCGCTCGACCAGCACCTGGCTGCGCCGCGCGAGGTTGACGAACATCGCGTTGACGTTGCGCCGCGTGGTGGCCTGCTCCACGGCGACGCTGACCGCGCTGCGGTGCACCGCGACGAACGCCTCGGCCAGCTCGCCGATCTCGTCGAGCGAGCGGACCACCGCCGGCGGGACCTCGATCGTGGGGACGCCGCCGGTCACGGTGCGCAGCCGGTCCAGGGCCTCCGGCAGCTCGAGCTGCGCGATCCGCAGGGCCTGGCCGCGCAGCAGCCGCATGGACCGGGCGATGGACCGGCCGACCAGGACGGAGATGAGCAGGGCCACCAGCAGCACCGCGACGACCACGCCGACGACCAGCAGCGTCGTGCGCAGCTGCGCGGCGCTCACCTCGTCGGCCTGTCGTACGGCGTCGTCGAGCACCGACGCCTCGACCCCGCGCAGCAGCTCCTGGCGCTGCTCGCTGGCCGCCCACCACTGTGGAGCGGGCAGCACGGCCGGCTGGACTCCGCCCGTCGGCAGGCTCTGCTCCTCCAGCCGGGTGGCGGCCAGGAACGCCGGGTCCACGGAGGTCTCGTCGTAGCGGCCGATCTGCGCGGCCGTCGCGGCCACCCGGAACGCGCCCAGCGCGGTGAGCTGCTGGGCCCGCAGGTCGGTCAGGACCACCTGGTCCTCCACGCCGTACCGGCCGGACCGGGCGGCCTCGTAGAGCTGGGCGCGGACCCGGGAGGACAGCTCCTTGACGCGGGCGAGCTGGACGTAGCGCAGCACCGCGTCGCTGAGGGCGGGCTGGTCCTCGCCGGGAGACGGCTCGGCGAGGAGGCTGAGCAGCGCGTCGACGGCGCGGTGGTAGTTGCTGAGGATGGTGTCGCTGCCCAGCACCGCCGGGGGGATCGCGGCCCGGATGTAGACGACCTGCTGGTAGGCCTCCAGCGCCTCGGAGTAGGCGACCCGCCAGGACGCGTCGGCGTCGGCCAGCGGCTCGGCCGCGCGGCGCAGCTCGCGCAGCGCCTGGTCGGTGGCGCTCTGCAACGGTTTCAGCGCGACGATGGCCGCGTCCCGGTCGGCGCTCGCGCCGCTGCGCCGCAGCTCGCCCAGCTCACCGGCGGCCCGGTCCCGCTCCTGCTGGAGCTGGTGGACCACGGCGGTGATCTGCCGGCCGATGCCCACCTGCCGGGCGAAGTCGCCGAGCGCGGTGGTCTGCCCGACCAGGGCGTGGGTCTGCACGCCGGCCAGCACCAGGAACGCCACCGAGGGGATGACCAGCACGGTGGCGAGCTTGGTGCGCATCCGCCAGTCCCGCATCCGGAACGGCGAACGGCGCCGGTGCGGGACGACCCGGACGTCGAACCGGCGCCGGCGGTGGTGCGGCACCTCGCCCCGTGCCGGGCCCGGACCTGCGCCCACACCTGCCTCCTACGTCCCTCGCGTCCGCCGCGGCGACCCGGGGAACGGAGTCCATCCAATCAGGCCCGCGAGCTGTGTCAACGGGCCGGGCTGAGGTGCGGCTCAGGAGGGTGAGGCGGGCTCGTCCGTCCGGCCGATGTCGGCGAGCCGGGTCGCGTCGCCGACGCGACCCAGCGCGACCAGCGCCGCACCGCTCGCCCCGACCTCCGGGTTGCGCCTGTGCCACACGGGCCGGGGCGCGAGCGCGGCGGCGAACGCCGAACGCCACCAGCGTGAGGCGGCCACCGCTCCCCCGCCGAGCACCACCTCGACCGGCTTGTCGACGGTGGACTCCAGCACCGTGAGGTCCTCGGCGACCAGGTCGCACAGGCCCCGCATCAGCCCGGCCAGGATGTCCACGGCGCTGCTGCTGAAGCTCAGCCCCCGCAGCTCGCCGGAGCCGGCCGGCACCAGGCCGGGTGGCCGGTCGCCGCCGAAGCGGACGTTCACCGGCAGGCGGCCCTCGGGTGGCAGCCGGGCCAGCGCGGCGTCCAGCTCCGCGCCCTCGGGCAGTCGCAGCTCCCGGTTGGCCCAGGCGAACAGGTTGCCGCCGGAGGAGTACGCGGCGCCGGTCACCACGTGGTCGTGGTCGACCCGGTAGCGCCAGAGCGTCTCCGGCAGCGGGGGCAGCTCCTCGCCCGCCGGGCCGCGCTGCATCAGCCGGACCGCCGCCGAGGTGCCCACGGTCACCGCGACCCGGTCCGGGGCGACGCAGCCGGTGCCGACGTTCGACGCCGCGCCGTCGCCCACCGGCCCGGCCCACGGCGCGTCGGTGAGCTGGGGCCAGCGCCACGCGTACGCGGGCCGCAGCCGGCCCCGCCACCGCGCCGGGGCCAGCTCGGGCAGCTCCTCGGCCCGGCTGCCGGCCAGCGCGCAGGCCTCGGCGTCCCAGTCCAGGGTCCGCAGGTCCAGCAGCCCCGTGCCGGACGCCTGGGAGATCGACATCGGCGCGGCGTCGAGCAGCTCGCCCAGCACGTACTCGGCCAAGCCGGCGAACCGGGCGATCGGCCCGCCGGTGTGCTCCCGCAGCCAGGGCAGCCGCATCGACCAGTAGCAGCGGTGCCACCACGTGCCCGTGCGCTGGTGGAAATCGCCCGGATCGGCCGGCCCCGGCGCGCCGGGCAGGGCCACCGGCCGGGTGTCCAACCAGGTCAGCACCGGCCCGAGGGGCGCGCCGTCGGCGCCCAGGGGGACCACCGAGTGCCACTGCGCGGAGGTCGCCACCAGGGACACGTCCCGCAGGTGCCCCGCCGCGGCCAGCTCGTCCAGGCACTCGACCAGGCAGGCCAGGTAGCCGGGGCCGTCGAGCGTGCCGGTCCCGTCGTCGTGCACGACGAGGCTCACCCTGCGCCGGGCCAGCGCGCCGGGCAGCGGGCGGGCGTCCGCGTCCAGCACGAGCCCGCGTACCGAGGAGGTGCCCAGGTCGAGCGCGAGAATGTTCATCAACGGCCAAATTACCCGCTGCGCCGCGCCGCGGCGTCCCAGCGGGTGGGCCGTACGCCCGATCGGCTTCCCGGCCCGCGGGCCGCCGCGTAGGGTGGTGCCATGCTCGCGCACCTGACCTGCTGGTGGCCCGCCGACCCGGCGGCCATCCCCCGCGCGTAGCTTCCCACGCGGCCGCCCGACGAGGCGGCCGCCGGTCTCTCCCCGGCCCTCCCGGTCGCCCCGCCCGGGTGCCGCCCGGCCCGAGGAGACCCCATGACCCACCTGCCCGAGCTGCTGGCCGCCGTCGCCGCCGGCGCCGACCCCGGCCCGTTCGCGCTCGTCCGACGCGAGGGCGCCGACCACCTGGAGCTGTTCACCGGCACGGTACGCGTGGCGGAGCGGCTCGCCGACATCCCGCTGCCCGACGGGCCGCCCGGCCCCCGCACGCTGGCGCTGGTGCCCTACCGGCAGGTCACCGAGCGGGGCTTCGCCTGCGTCGACGACGGCGTACCGCTGGAGTGCCTGGAGATCACCCGGCACGAGCGGATCGGTCTGGCCGAGGCCCTCGCCGCGCTGCCCGACGTGCCCGTGCACACCGCCGGCGCCGGCTTCGACGTCAGCGACGACGCGTACGCGGCCACCGTCGGCCGGGTGCTCGCCGAGGAGATCGGGCGCGGCGAGGGCGCGAACTTCGTCATCCACCGCTGCCTGCGCGCCACCGTCGAGGGGCCGCCGCTGGTCGCCGCGCTCGCCGCGCTGCGCCGGCTGCTGTCCGGCGAGCGCGGGGCGTACTGGACGTTCGTGGTGCACACCGGCACCCGCATCCTGGTGGGCGCCAGCCCGGAGCGGCACGTCAGCGTCGACGACGGGCTGGTCATGATGAACCCGATCAGCGGCACCTTCCGGCACACCGGCGCGGACGCCGACCGGGGCGCGCTGCTGCGCTTCCTCGCCGACCCCAAGGAGGTCGAGGAGCTGTACATGGTGCTCGACGAGGAACTGAAGATGATGGCCACCGTCGCCGAGCACGGCGGCCAGGTGGTCGGGCCGTACCTCAAGGAGATGTCCCACCTGGCGCACACCGAGTACCTGCTCGCCGGCCGGGGCACGAAGGACGTGCGGGAGGTGCTGCGCGAGACGATGTTCGCGCCCACCGTCACCGGCAGCCCGATGGAGAACGCCTGCCGGGTGATCGCCCGGCACGAGCGCACCGGGCGGCGCTACTACGCGGGGGTGCTGGCGCTGCTCGGGCGCGACGACGCCGGCCGGCAGAGCCTGGACGCGCCGATCCTGATCCGGACCGCCGAGATCTCCCCCGCCGGCGACCTGCGGGTGCCGGTCGGGGCCACCCTGGTCCGGCACTCCACGGCCGAGGGCGAGGTGGCCGAGACGCACGCCAAGGCCGCCGGCGTGCTCGCCGCGCTGGGCCTGGGCCCGCAGGCCCCCGCGGCCGGCACGCGCCCGGCGGTACGCCTCGCCGACGACCCCGAGGTCCGCGCGGCGCTGGCCGCCCGCAACGCGCCGCTGGCCCGGTTCTGGCTGGACCAGCGCGCCCCGGACGCGCCCGGCCTGCCCGGGTTGGCCGGGCGTCGGGTGCTGATCGTCGACGGCGAGGACACGTTCACCGGGATGCTCGCCCACCAGTTGGGCGCGCTGGGCCTGGCGGTGACGCTGCGGCCGTGGCACGCCGCCGGCCCCGTGGACGGCTACGACCTGGTGGTGGTCGGTCCCGGTCCGGGCGACCCGGGCAGCACCACCGAGCCGAAGATGGTCGCGATGCGCGGCCTGCTCGCCGGGTTGCTCGCCGAGGGCCGGCCGACCCTGGCGGTCTGCCTGGGCCACCAGCTGCTGTGCGGCCTGCTCGGGCTGGCGCTGCACCGCCGGGACGCGCCCTACCAGGGGCTCCAGCGGGAGGTGCGGATCTTCGGCACGCGGCGCCGGGTCGGCTTCTACTCGACGTTCACGGCCCGGGCGGACGCCGACCGGCTGACCACCCCGTACGGGCCGGTCGAGGTGGCGCGCGACGGCGCGGACGGCGCGGTGCACGCGCTGCGCGGGCGGGGCGTGGCGGGGGTGCAGTTCCACCCGGAATCGGTGCTCAGCCCGGACGGCCTGGCGGTCCTGGCCGACCTGCTGTCCGGGCTGCTGCCTTGCCCCGCCGGGCAACTGTCGGCGGTCGGAAAACGGTCGCCTGCCGGGGACCCGTCCGCGACCGGCGAGCGGTCGGCGGCGGCAGCCGAGCGTGCATAGTCGTGCCGATCGGGGGTAGGGCTGGGTGCGACCGGTGGTCCGGGCGGGTCGAGAGCCCCCGTCCGGGCCGCCGGTCGCCGCCGGCTCAACCGGCCAGGCCGGCCTTCAGCGCGACACCGATCTGCACCGCCCGCCTCGTCGTCAGGGCGGTGGCGCCGAGGGCGATGTCGTCCGGCGCGGTCTCGCCGTTGTTGCTGGTGTGCGAGGCGCCGTACGGGTTGCCGGCGACGAACTGGCTCGGGTCGGTGTAGCCGGGGGTGACCACCACCCCACCCCAGTGGTAGAAGACGGTGAACAGCGACAGCAGGGTCGCCTCCTGGCCGCCGTGGGAGGTGGCCGTCGTGCAGAACGCGGAGTAGACCTTGTTCGCCAGCGCGCCCTGCGACCACAGCGGCCCGGTGGTGTCGATGAACTGCTTGAGCTGGGCCGCCATCACGCCGTACCGGGTCGGCGTTCCGAAGATCACCACGTCCGCCCAGGACAGGTCGTCCAACTGGGCCTCCGGGACGTCCTGGGTCTCCATGCGGTGCGCGTGCCAGCCGGAGTTGGAGCGGATCGCCTCGTCCGGCGCCAGCTCGCGCACCTTGCGCAGGCGCACCTCGGCGCCGGCCTCACCGGCGGCCTCGCACGCCGCCTGCGCCATCTGGTACGTGATGCCGGTCGCGCTGTAGTAGATCACCGCGACCTTGGTCTGGGCAGCCATCAGGTGTTTCCCTCCTCATGTCGGGTCAGCTCCGGCGACTACCCGCTACTTGCGGCGTCAAACGGCCGGCGAGAGCCCCGGCCCACCCGGCCAGCGAGATGCCGAACGCATGATGATCAGGGGAAGATGCCCCAGCGGGTCAGTCCAACCGGTCGCGCAGGTCGTCGACCTGCCGCTGGATCCGGTCCACGGCGCTCTCGTTGTTGAGAAAAGTGGTGATCCCGGCGGCGAAGGCCAGCCCGATCAGCACCGCCAGGGCGCTGAGCACCAGGCCGCCGAGCGCCACGCCCCGGCCGGTCACCCCGGGCCGGCGGGCCATCTTGAGCCCGACGATGCCCAGGATCACGCCGATGATGCCGAGCAGCAGGCCGATCCAGGACAGGATCACGGTCAGCACGCTGATCAGCGCGGCCACCCCGAAGACCAACGCGAAGGCCGCGGCGGCGCTGGTCTTGGCCGACGGGCCCACCCGGCCGGCCCGGGTCGGTGCGCCGGCACCCCGGGCCGGCTCGCTGGACGCAGTCATGTCGCTCCCTCCGGGGCGCGTGACGCGCCCGCCGGCGGCCGGTTTCCCGCTGCGGCGGCCGTCATGCGTCGGATGTCGGGGGCCGGCCCTAAGCTGTGGCCCTGCCCCGACCCGAGGAGCCCGATCCCGTGGACCTGACCGGCCGTGAGGCGCTCGCGCTGCGGATGACCAGCCTGCTGCTGCGCCCGCACCCCACCGCCCAACCGGGCGGGGTCGCCGACGTGGTGGAGTGGTTCGGGGCCATGCAGGCGCAGGACCTGGCGAGCGGCATGTGGTCGCTCGGAGTCCGGCTGCCCGCGCTCGGCCACGCCGACGTGCACGACGCGCTGGAGCGCCGGGAGGCGCTGCGCACCTGGCCGATGCGGGGCACCGTGCACCTCGTGCCGCCCCGCGACGCCCGCTGGATGCTGGAGCTGACCGGCGTACGCTCGCTGGCCGCCGCCGCGACGCGACGCGCGCAGCTCGGGCTGACCCAGGCCGACGCGGACCGGGCGGTCGACGTGCTCGGCGCCGCGCTGGCCGGCGGCGGCCGGCTCACCCGGGCGCGGTGCCTTGCCGCGCTGGAGGCGGCCGGCATCGGCACCGCCGGGCAGCGCGGCTACCACCTGCTCTGGTACGCCAGCGTGCGGGGCGTCACCTGCCTCGCGCCGAACGTGGGCACCGAGCAGACCTTCGCCCTGCTCGACGAGTGGGCACCCGCGCCGCACCGACCCGACCGGGACCAGGCGCTGGCGATCCTCGCCCGCCGCTACGTCCGCGGCCACGGGCCGGTCACCGACCGGGAGTTCGCCGGCTGGACGGGCCTGACGCTCACCGACGCCCGCCGGGGCCTCGCCGCGGCCGGCGACGCCCTGGCCCGCGTGCGGGTCGACGGGCAGGAGGCGCTGGTCGACGCGGCCCTGCCGGACGCGCCGCGCGCACCGGTCGACGACGACCCGCTGGTGCTGCCCGGCTTCGACGAATACCTGCTGGGCTACAAGGACCGTTCGCTGATGCTCGACGCCGCGCACCGGGACGCCATCGTCCCGGGCGGCAACGGCGTCTTCCAGGCCACGGTCGTGCACGGCGGCCGGGTCGTGGGCACCTGGAAACGGACGATCGGCCGGGACCGGGTGGCCGTGACCGTCCGCCCGCTGGCACCGCTCGACGCGGCGCAGCGGGCCGGGGTGGAACGCGCCCTCGGCCGCTACGCGGCCTTCCTCGACCGCGCGCTCCACGTCGACTGGGCGGCCTGAGTCACACCGTCCCCATCAGTCCCGGCGGCCCCGGCGGCCCCGGCGGCCCCGACCGCACCGTACTGCTCCTATTCACCGGGCCACCGACGAATCCGCTCCGGCCGCCCGGGTATCTACCCGGCGACACGAGAGGGAGGTAGACGATCCATGAAGCTCAGCGCACAGCAGGCCAGTTCGCTGTACGGACAGGACGTCAAGGACCGCTCGGGTTCGAAGATCGGCAGCGTGGGTCAGATCTGGACCGACGCCGCCGGCGAGCCGACCTGGGTCAGCGTGAAGACCGGCGTGGCGGGCCGGAAGGAGTCGATGGCTCCGCTGGACAAGGCCCGGATCACCGACGGCGGACTCGCCGTCGACTACGACACGTCCACCGTGAAGAACGCCCCGGCGGTGGACGCCGGCACCGACGAGCCGCTGAACACGGCCCAGATCGAGCAGCTCTACGCCCACTACCACCTGCAGCCGCAGGGCGCGCCGAGCGCCGCCCGGGGGCGGGCGCCGGCGGCGGGCGAGGACCTGATCCGGTCCGAGGAGCGACTGCGGGTCGGCACGGAGAGCCAGCCGGCCGGTACGGCGCGGCTGCGCAAGTACGTCGTCACCGAGGACGTGCACACCACCGTGCCGGTCGAGCACGACGAGGTGTACGTCGAGCGGGAGCCCATTGCCGCCGGCGACGCCCGCGGTGTCCGCGCCGACATCGGCGAGGCCGAGCAGGAGATGACCCTGCGCGCCGAACGGCCGGTGGTCGGCAAGGACACGGTGCCCGTCGAGCGGGTCCACCTCGCCAAGGACGAGGTCGTCGAGCAGCAGCCCGTCGACGACCAGATCCGGCGGGAGCGGATCGAGGCGGAGATCCCGGAGGCCAGCCGGCGACGCCGCTGACCGCCGAACGGCAAGGGGCGGGTGGGTCAGCGCGACCCACCCGCCCCGCACGTCGCCGCGTCAGTCGGCGAGCGCACCGGCGGCGCGTCCCTCGTGCAGGGTCAGGTTGCGCCCGTTCGACGGGTCGAAAAGGTGGATCTTCTCCAGGTTGAACCAGACCCGCCGGTGCTGACCCTCCGCCACCGGCGACTCGGCCGACAGCCGGGTCACCAGGCTGGCGCCGCCGCCACTGAAGTCGGCGCCCGCGTCGGCCGCCAACTCCTCCAGCTCGGCGGCGCTGGCCCGCTCCCCCTCGACGCTGAAGTAGACGTACTTGTCGGAGCCCATCGACTCGACGATGTCGACCGGCGCCTCGAACTCCATGCCCCGGCGGCGGGTGTCGTCGTCGATCAACGCGGCGTCCTCGAAGTGCTCCGGCCGGATGCCGAGGATCAGCTCGCGCGGGGCGTCGCCGCCGGACAGCTCGCGCTGGATCCGCTCGCCGATCGGCACGTCGCCCAACGCCGTACGCAGCTTGCCGTCCTCGACGACCGCGTGCAGGAAGTTCATCGACGGCGAGCCGATGAACCCGGCGACGAAGAGGTTGCGCGGGTGGTCGTACAGCTCCTGCGGCGGGCCGACCTGCTGCACGGCGCCACCCCGCATGATCACCACGCGGTCGCCGAGGGTCATCGCCTCGGTCTGGTCGTGGGTGACGTAGACGGTGGTGGTGCCGAGCTGCTTCTGCAGGCGCGACACCACGGTGCGCATCTGCACCCGCAGCTTCGCGTCCAGGTTGGACAGGGGCTCGTCCATCAGGAACGCCTTCGGCTGCCGGACGATCGCCCGGCCCATCGCCACCCGCTGGCGCTGGCCGCCGGAGAGGTTCGCCGGCTTGCGGTCCAGCAGCGCGGACAGCTCCAGGACCTTCGCCGCCTCCTCCACCTTCTGGTTGATCGTCTCCCTGTCCAGCTTCGCCAGCCGCAGCGGGAACGCCATGTTCTCCCGCACCGTCATGTTCGGGTAGAGGGCGTACGACTGGAACACCATCGCGATGTCCCGGTCCCGGGGGGCCTTGTCGTTGACCCGCTCGCCGCCGATGCGCAGCTCGCCGGAGCTGATGTCCTCCAGGCCCGCGATCATGTTCAGGGTGGTGGACTTCCCGCAGCCGGACGGGCCGACCAGGATCACGAACTCGCCGTCGGCGATCTCCAGGTCGACGTCCCGCACCGCCGTGGTCCCGTCCGGGAACCTCTTGCTCACCTTGTCGAGCACGATGTCAGCCATGACTACCACCTATCCCTTGACTGCGCCGGAGGTCAGGCCGGAGACGATGCGGCGCTGGAAGAAGAGGACGAACAGGATGATCGGAATGGTGATCACCACGGCGGCGGCGCAGATCGCCCCGGTCGGGTCCTCGAACTGCGACTCGCCGGTGAAGAACGACAGCGCCACCGGCACCGTGCGGGCCCGCTCGGTGGAGGTCAGCGTGATGGCGAAGAGGAAGTCGTTCCAGCAGAAGATGAAGACCAGGATCGCCGTGGTGAACAGCCCCGGCGCGGCCAGCGGGGCGATGACCCGCCGGAACGCCTGGCCCTGCGTCGCGCCGTCCATCTTCGCCGCCTTCTCCAGGTCCCACGGGATCTGCTTGAAGAACGCCGACAGCGTGTAGATCGCCAGCGGCAGGGCGAAGGTGATGTACGGCAGGATCAGCCCCGGCCAGGTGTCGAAGAGGCCGAGCTGCCGTTCGATCTCGAACAGCGGCGACACCAGCGACACCTGCGGGAACATCGCGATCAGCAGCGAGACACCGACCAGCAGCTTCTTACCGGAGAAGTCCAGCCGGGAGATCGCGTACGCGGCCATGGCGCCGAGCACCACGGCGATCACGGTGGCGATCAACGCGATCCCGATCGAGTTGACCAGGGCCCGGACGAACTGGTCGGTGGAGAAGATCGTCCGGTAGTTGTCCAGCGTCCACTCGCGCGGGATGAACTTCCCGTCCGTCAGCGTCGCCGGCGTCTTGAACGACAACGACATGATCCAGAGCACCGGCACCAGCGCGAAGACGACCACGATGGCGTCCAGCAGGCCCCAGCGCAGCTTCGCCCGGGTGGTGGTGTCAGCCATTTCAACGCCTCTCCCCGTCGTCGCTGCCCGGAGCAGCGGTACCGAACAGCTTCACGAAGACGAAGGCGATGATCGCCACGGCAAGGAAGATCAACACCGACATCGTCGACCCGATGCCGAGGTTCAGGCCCCGGATCAGGTTGTTGTAGGCGAGCATCGACACCGACGAGGTCTCGTTGCCGCCTGCGGTCAGCACGAAGATGTTGTCGAACACCCGGAACGCGTCCAGGGTGCGGAACAGCAGCGCGACCAGGATCGCCGGCTTCATCACCGGCAGCATCACCTTGGTGAACCGCTGCCAGGCGGTCGCGCCGTCGGTGGAGGCGGCCTTGAGCAGGTCCTCCGGCACCAGCGCCAGGCCGGCCATCAGCAGCAGCGCCATGAACGGCGTCGTCTTCCAGATCTCGGCCAGCATGACGATCGCCAGGGAACTGGCCCGCTCGGTCAGCGGCGCTCCCTCGCTGAACAGGTTCGCCAGGTAGCCGGTGCCGGGCGTCCACGCGTACCGCCAGGAGAACGCCGCGACCACCGTGACGATGCCGTACGGGATCAGCGCCGCGGTGCGGACGATGCCCCGGCCGACCAGCGTGCGGTGCATGATCAGCGCCAGCCCCATGCCGAGCACCAGCTCGACCGCGACGGTGACCACGGTGATCAGCGCGGTCACCCCGAACGCCGTCCACCAGAACTCGTTGGTCAGCACGGTGACGTAGTTCTCCAGCCCGATGAACTCGCGCTCGTCGGGGAAGCGCAGGTCGAAGCG
Source organism: Micromonospora sp. NPDC002717 (assembly GCF_040295705.1). Classification (NCBI taxonomy): domain Bacteria; kingdom Bacillati; phylum Actinomycetota; class Actinomycetes; order Micromonosporales; family Micromonosporaceae; genus Micromonospora; species Micromonospora sp. NPDC002717. The sequence continues at coordinate 41,095 of NZ_JBEOVW010000025.1, forward strand.
CTGGAGCGACAGCCAGACCGAGTAGAGGATCGGGTACGCGGTCACCAGCACCATGACCAGCGCGGCGGGGGCGCAGAGCAGCCAGCCCAGCCGGCGCTCGGCCTTCTTGTTCTCGCTCAGCGGGGCCTTCCGGCCGCGACCGCCCCGCTGGGCCGGCACCGCGGCGTGCCGCCCGGCGGGGCGCTCGGCCTGCGCCGTGGCGTCGGCGCCGGCGGGCGTGGCGTTGACGCTCACGGCAGGACCCCCTTCGAGTCGAGGGCGTCGGCGATGGCGTCGCGCAGCTCGTCGGCGGTCTGCTGCGGCCTGATCGCCGACGGCGGCGACAGGATCGCCGACATGACGGTGGAGATGCTCTGGTACGCCGGGGTCAGCGGCCGGACCGCCGGGTCCTTGAGCTCCTCGAGGATGGTCTCCTTCATCGGGTACGCCTCGGCCATCTCCGGGTCGTCGTAGACCTTCTCGATGGTCGGCGGCACGCCGTCGTTGATCGCGGAGAACTTCTGGTTCTTCTCGTTGCGGATGCACCTGGCCGCCTCGAAGGACTCCTCGGGGTGCTTCGAGTACGCGCTGACGGCCATGTTGACCCCGCCGATGGTGACCTTGCTCGGGGTGTTCCCGTCGATGCCCGGGATCCGCGCCCAGCCGACCTGCTTGGCCAGCTCCGGGTTGGCCTCCTGCATCGCCGGGTAGACGAACGGCCAGTTCACCTGGAACGCGCCGCTGCCGGACTGGAACTCCAGCCGGACGGGGTCCTCGGTGGCGTTGCTGAACGACGGCGACGTCACGCCCGACGTGGCGAACCGCTGGAGCTGCTCCAGCGCCCGGACGGTGCCGGCGTCCATCACGGCCTGCTCGCCGTCGTCGCTGAGGATCTTGCCGCCGGCGCTCTCGGCGAGGGTGTTGTAGAGGACGACGAGGCCCTCGTACTGCGCGCCCATCGTGAGCACCTGGTACGGCTTGCCCTGCTGCTTCAGCTCCTGGGCGGTGGAGATCATCTGGTCCCAGGTCTTCGGCGGCTCGGGGACGAGGTCCTTGCGGTACCAGAGCAGCTGCACGTTGGTGTTCTTCGGCGCGCCGTAGAGCCTGTCCTGGTAGCGGGCCGTCTCGAGGGGGCCGGCGAGGGTGCCCTGCTCCACCTCGGCCCTGTCCTGGCCGGTCCACTCCAGGATCCAGTCGGCGCTGGCGAACTCCTGGGTCCAGGTGACGTCGAGGCCGAGCACGTCCATGCCGCTGTCCTGTGCCGCCAGCCGGCGAACCAGCTGCACCCGCTGGTCGTCCGCCTGCCGCGGCAGCACCCGGTACGCGATCTTGTAGCGCCCCTGGGCCTGCGCGTTGCAGTCGTCGACGACCTTCTGCAGGTTCTGCTCCGGCGGGTAGTACAGGTTGATCGTGGGCGTACCGCCGTCCCCGCCGGAGCCGCAGGCTGCCGCCATCGGCGCCACCAGCGTCAACGCCGCGGCCGCGGCCACCGCGCGTGCGCGTGGCCGTCCTCGGCGTCGGGCCTTGTCAGGGTCGCTCATAGCCCCTCCCCTCGTGTCGGCCAAGCCGGGGTGATGCTCCGTGCCCCGGCGCACGGCGGAACGACCAGGGCGTTGACCTGCGGATCCGCCGCCCCGGCGTTTCGTGGCCCCAACACTGCCCGACCTGCGAAGTCGCGAAACCTGACGCTGGTGAGACGACCCGACAGGGGCCGGGCGTGGTGCGGGTCACCACCGTGCGGGTCCGACGGGCCGCCCGTAGGCTCGGCCGATGGACGCCACCTTCTTCTTCGACCCCGCCTGCCCGTGGACCTGGCGCACGTCCCGGTGGCTCGTCGCCGTCGCCGACGCCCGCGGGCTGCACCTCGAGTGGCGGTCGTTCAGCCTGGCCATCCTCAACGAGGGGAACGTCGCGCCGCAGTTCGCCGAGGCGATGGCCGCCTCCAGCCGGGCGCTGCGGCTGGTGGAGGCGCTGCGCGCCGAGGACCGCCACGACGACGTCGCCCGGTTCTACGCCGAGGTCGGCGCCCGCAGCCACGACGCCGGAAACCCGCTGTCGCCGAAGATCGTGGACGCGGCCGTCGAGGCGGCGGACCTTCAGGAGGCCGCGCCGGCCCTCGACGACGACCGCTGGGACGACGCGGTACGCGAGTCGCACGCGCTGGCGTACGCCTCCGCCGGCCCGGACGTCGGCTCACCCGTGCTGATGCTGCCCGGCGCCGAACGCGGCGTCCACGGCCCCATCCTGACCGAGGTCCCCGGCACCGACGACGCCCTGACCATCTGGGACTCCCTGCTTCCCCTGATCCGGATGCCCGCCTTCCACGAGATCAAGCGCGCCCGCCACTGACCCTCCCTCCTCCCTCCTCCCTCCTCCCCGCCTCCCCGCCTCCCCGCCTCCCCCGTTGATCATGAAGTTGTTGAGGCGGATTGTCCGCTTCGCCGCCACTAACTTCATGATCAACGGGGCTGGGGCGGAGGGTGGGCTGGTCGGCGGATCGAGTCGGGCGGGGCGGGGCGGGCGTGGCGGGAGGAGGGCGGGCGGGGTGGGGCGGAATGATGGGGGCGTGATCGCGAGCTTCAAGGACCTCTGCCTGGACGCCGCCGACCCCCGCGAGACGGGGGCCTTCTGGGCGCGGGTGCTCGACGGCGACCTCGTGAACCTCGGCGACGGGGACACCCGGGTCGACCCCCGGGCCGCCCGCTCCGGGGCCGAGTCGATCTGGGTCAACCGGGTGCCCGAGCCGCGTACGGTCAAGACCCGCGTACACCTGGACCTGCGCCTGGCCGAGGCGGACCCGGCGGCGCTGCTGGCGGCCGGCGCCGGGCTGGTGCGCGAGCCGGACGCGGAGATCGGCTGGTGGGTGCTGGCCGACCCCGACGGCAACCTGTTCTGCGCGTTCCCGCCCCGCGAGGGCGCCCGACCCGGCCCGTTCGAGCTGATCGTCGACGCGGTCGACCCGGCCGCCCAGGCCGCCTGGTGGGCCAAGGTGACCGGCGGCAAGGTCGAGGCCGGCGACGCGGGCGCGGCCTCGGTCGTGGGCGCCGCCGGCTTCCCGTGGGACTGGTGGGTCTTCGACCCCGTGCCGGAGCGCAAGACGGTCAAGAACCGGATGCACTGGGACGTCGACCTGACCGACCCGGAGCCCACCGCGCTGCTCCGGGCCGGCGCGACGCTGCTGCGCGAGCCCGACGACGCGGTCCGCTGGTGGGTCCTGGCCGACCCCGAGGGCAACGAGTTCTGCGCCTTCGCGCCGCGTCCCACCCAGTGAGCGGTGGAGCTACCGAGCGGCCGGCCGGTCGACTAGCGTTTCCGTAGCTCCGCAGCCAGCGCGTTCGCCGCCGACGTCGACACGCCTCCGGCCGACCCCAGCCTGTCCGATCGGTTGGTTCTCGCGGGAACTCCCCTGCGCCGCTCCACCGGTTGGGCAGGATCGTCCCCAACGAGGAGGTGCCGTCGTGCAGGACACCCGCGCTCTCGCCCTGACGTTCGAGGTGAGCGGCCTGCCACCGGTCAAGACCGAGGCGCTGTCCATCTTCGCCGCCGGGCATCGGCAGGCGACGAGGGTCCGCGCCCTGCTCCTGGCGGCCTGCGAGGCGGCCCAGCGCACCGGCTGGACCCCGCTGTCGGGGCCGGTCGAGGTGGACCTCGTGCTGCGCTGCCCGCCGGGGCACCGCACCTCCGACGCCAGCACCCTGCTCGGCGGGGTGTGCGCGGTGCTCCAGGACAAGAAGCGGGTGGCCAGCATCGGCCTGGCGCACCTCGGCGTCCTCGTGGACGTCGCCCTCTACGACGACGACCGGCAGATCCGCCGGCTGTCGTACATGGAGGAACCGGCCGAGGAATTCTCGTACCAGGTGCGGGTCGCCGCCGTACCGAACGTGGTTTGACCGACGGCCGCGGTGGGGTACCGCGGACGCCGACGAAGGGAGCGCCGATGTCGGAGCCACATGTCACGCTGGACCCTCGCGGGCTCGATCCCGTGCAGCAGAAGCTGCGCGGCCCGCTGGAGGACCAGCTGACCTCGGCGCTGCAGGCCGCGACGGAACGGGTCCGCGCCAGCTACGCCGGCGAGCCGGTCGAGCAGGTCTGCCAGCGGCTGCTCGACGAAACGCGCGGCGGCCTGCACCCCGACATCGCGGCCGGCTTCCAGCCGGACATGGACGAGTTCTGCCGGGTGGCGGTGGCGATTGTCCGCGGCGGGGTCTCCTGAGACTGGCGACATCCGATCGTGCCGGCACGGTCGGCGCGCGTCCGCTCAGGCGTACGTCTTCCGATTCGACGCATACGCTGACAGCTCACGTCCAAGCTGGGGCCGCGCGCCCAGGCCCGGGCGCGTTGCGGTGGGTCTGGGCAAGATGGGCGTCGGCCAGCTCATCCAGGGCGCGGCGCATCCGCGCGGCGTAGACCCGAGCTGCCGCGCGACCCTCGGGCTGAAGCAGGGCGTCGGACGCCGTGCCGAGCGGGGCGAGGAGCCGCCCGGCCTCATCGTCGGCGCGGGCGGCGCAGCGTCACCCGCCGTACGCCGTCCAGGGCTATCCAACCGGCGCTGCCCGACCACGAGCAGGCCCGGGCCGGGCCCGGCCGGAAGCAGCGGGCGGACCTGGGTGGCGCGGACGAGTCCGTCCGCGCGACCTCTCACCCGCAGGCCTTGACGATTCTCGAAACCACGCCGTGGGTTCTTCAACGCGGCCGACAGCTCACTGGCGCTGGCCGCGTAGACCCGGTTGCCCGGCCGGGCTTCACCCACGTGAGGACCATCACGGTCACTTCCGGACCAGATTGGTCCGGCGCGGACTATGTTGGTCCGCATGCCTCGGCAGACGAAACAGGAACTCGACGACGAGATCATCAACTGCGCCGCCACGCTGTTCGCGCGTCACGGCTTCAAAGAGACGTCGATCCAGCGAATCGCGGACGCCGTGGGTTACTCCAAGACCGGCCTGCTGCACCGCTACCCCAGCAAGAAAGCACTACAACAGGCGGTCCTCGACGGCTGCGTCGCCGAGATGCGGGCGATCAGCACAGCGGTCGCCGATCTGCCACCCGGACCGTCACGCGACCGCGAGACGATCGAAGCGCTTGTCGATCTCGCGCTGCGCCGGCCAGGGTTCATGGCGCTGCTGCTCAGCATCCTCAACAGCCTCGATGCCAGCGACGTCGCCCCGTACGTGGCGGCCATCGGCGATGCCCTGTCTTCGGCGTTCGCCAGCGCACCCGACGACCTGGCCCGAGCGGTGCGCATCGTCGGCGCCCTCGGCGCGCTCGCCGTCGCCGCGGTCACCTGTCACGACCGCCCGCCCAGCGAGGTGCGCCCGCTGCTCGCCGCCGTCAGCTACGACGCGCTGGGGTACCCGCGCCCCACCGCGAACTGAGAGGAACAGGCATGGCCACCTTCCTGCACCGCCTCGGGCTGGCCTCGGTCCGGCACCGGCTCGGCGTCACCGTCGCCTGGATCGTCGTGCTGCTCGCCGCTGCCGTAGGCGCGAGCACCATGTCCGGCAAGACGATGAACACCTTCGAGATCCCCGGACAGGAATCCACCACCGCCCTCACCCTGATCGAGGAGCGTTTCGGCTCGACCGCCAACGGCGCCACCGCCCAGGTAGTGCTGCAGGCACCCGGCACAGCGAAGATCACCGCCCCGGAGACGGCCGGTCAGGTCGCGAAGATCGTGGCCGAACTTGAGAAGCTGCCCGGCGTGGCGAACGCCACCAATCCCCTCGACCCGGCGTCCCCTGTCGTGTCGGCCGACCAGCGGGCCGCGTACAGCACCGTCACCTACTCGGCCCAGGCACCCGACATCACCGATACGCAACGCGAGGCGCTGCTCGACGTGGTTGCCGACGCCCGCGCCGCCGGCCTCACCGTCGAGGTCACCGGCGAAGCCGCACAGGCGACAACCGAGGTCGGTGGCTCGGCCGAGGTGATCGGTGTGATCATCGCCCTCCTCGTGCTCACGATCACCTACGGCTCGCTCGTCACCGCAGGCATGAACCTGATCACCGCGGTCGTCGGCGTCGGCATCGGCGCGCTCGGCATCACGACACTCACCGGCTTCGTCGACCTTCAGTCGACCACGCCGATCCTCGCCGTGATGCTCGGTCTGGCGGTCGGCATCGACTACGCCCTGTTCATCGTCACCCGGTTCAGGCAGGAACTGCTGCGAGGGCACACCACCGCGGATGCCGCCGCGATGGCCGTCGGCACGGCCGGTTCGGCCGTCGTCACCGCTGGTGCCACGGTCGTCATCGCCCTGGCCGGGCTCGCCATCGCGGGCATCCCGTTCCTGACCGAAATGGGGCTCGCCGCCGCGGCGACGATCGTGGTCGCCGTCCTGGTCGCCGTCACCCTCGTACCAGCAGTCCTCGGTTTCATCGGCGTCCGCGCACTGCCGCGCCGCGCCCGTCAGCAATTGGCACAACGGCCGAACGCGCCGGAGACCAACGATCCCGCCGCCACGCCACAGGCCGACCGCGGCTTCTACACCAGTTGGGCCCGTACCGTGACCCGCCGCCGCTGGACCAGCCTGCTCGCGGCGGTGCTCGCCCTCGGCGTCATCGCGGTCCCGGTGTTCTCGATGCGCACAACCCTGGTCCAGGCGCCTGCAGACGGCAGCACCCAGGCCAAGGCGACACAGATCCTCTCCGACCGCTTCGGCGCTGGCCTCACCGGACCGCTGCTGGTGCTCGTCGACGGCGAAGGCGCCGCCACCCGCGCCGCCGCCGTCGCCCAGCAGGCGCCCGCGCTGACCGGCGTCGCGCTCGCGGCGCCGCCGCAAGTGACCGCAGACGGCTCGGCCGCACTCGTCACGATCATCCCGACGTCCGGCCCGAGTAGCCAGGAAACCATGGACCTCGTCCACACGCTACGCGAGAAGTTCGGCACCACCGACGGCGCCCGGGTCTACGTCACCGGCAGCACCGCCGTCAGCGTCGACGTGTCACAGAAGCTGAACGACGCCATGCCGGTCTACCTGGGGCTCGTCGTCGGCCTGGCACTGGTGCTGCTCGTCCTGGTGTTCCGCTCGATCCTGGTGCCCGTCGCCGGAGTGATCGGGTTCCTGCTGACCATCGGCGCCTCGCTCGGGGCGACCACCGCCGTGTTCCAATGGGGTTGGCTCAAGGACATCGTCCAGGCTGAGACCACCGGGCCGCTGCTCAGCCTGTCCCCGATCATCGTCATCGGAATTCTGTTCGGCCTCGCCATGGACTACCAGGTGTTCCTCGTTTCCCGCATGCACGAGAACCACGCCCACGGCGCACAACCCCGCGACGCCATCATCACCGGATTCCGGCAGGCCGCCCCCGTCGTCCTCGCCGCCGCGTGCATCATGTTCGCCGTGTTCGGCGGCTTCATACCGCAGGGCGACGCCATCCTCAAACCCATCGCCTTCGCCCTCGCACTCGGGATCGTCTTCGACGCCTTCATCATCCGGATGATCGCCATGCCCGCAGCCCTCGCCCTGCTCGGACGCGCCGCCTGGTGGTTGCCCCGCTGGCTGCGCTGGCTACCAGCCTTCGATGTCGAAGGCGCAGCCCTGACACGCGCCACCAGCACAACAACATCGTCCGCGTCGGCCCCGGACCCGCAGGCTGTCGACAGACCAGAACTCGCCGCCAAGGCAAACTGAACGCGAGACCGACGCAGACACCTCGGTGCGCTGCCCGGCGAGCGTCACGCCGGGCAGCGCACCGAGGTGTCGGGTGACCGGTCTCGGGCTGCCCTCGGGTTGCCGCAGGCGACCGGCCCTTTCGCGCCGCGCCTCAACGGGCACTCACAGTTCGGCGCTGCGCACGTGAGTCCCCAGCTTCGCACCGGGAGCAGCCTGCACGCGCTTGAGCCGAGCGACGTCATCGTCGATGAGCGTCAGAGCTTCGAAAGCCAGGCTCGACGCGCCTACGGCCGCCCCCGAGAAGACCTCTCGGTAGAGCAGCCAGATGCCGGCGCGCGCCGCCCCGCGGCACTCTTCAAGAAGGTCCCTACCTGATTCGCCGGCCCCCATGCCTGGGCGTCTGCCGAGAGAATGAAGAGCAACGACTCCAGGAACCGGTGACGGGCCGGCATGGAGACATCGTCCGCCAGGGCCGAGAAAGCTACCGAAACCACTGGCAGCGACGGCTCCATGAGCACTGACGGAAGCATGACATGGCCGGCAGCGACGTCGAATGCGATCTCACCCTCATCGCCGGCACCCGCCGGGTCGCGCAGGTCATGCGCGAGATGGTCAGCACGTTTTGCACACCCGCATCGGAGCGCGCTCCAATCTCATCGCGCGGTCTCCAGTGCGTCGATCTCCATTGAGGCTCACCCCTGATAATCAGCGCCTGCCACATGCCTGTGAAACGAGGCAGTCGGCGACGGCGCACTCCCGGCCGACGTGGCCGACGCACTTCAGCTTCGGCGTACGCCAGCGAGGCGCTGGGCCGGGCCGGGTGGACTCGTCCAGCCGGCCCCACAGCCCGCACGACAGTCGTCCATCGGTCAGGCAACGAGTGGGTCCACCCGCCGCACCGTCAGCGGGGCAGCCGGCGTCGGCTCGGCGGCCAGCTCGGCGGCGTACTCCCGAACCAGTGCCGGCAGTCGGTAACCCCCGGGCTCGTCCCGGTGAACCAGGTACGCGTCGGCCAGGTTGTCCAGAGCGCGGCGCAGCCGCGCGGCGGAGGTGCCGACCTGCCGGACCACCCGCTCGGGCTGGAACAGGACGTCAGGCGCCGTGCCGAGCAGGGCGAGGAGCCGCCCGGCCACCTCATCGTCGGCACGGACAGCGGCAACGACGGTGGCCAGGCTGGCACGCACCGACAGGTCCTCGTAGTCCAGCAGATCCAGCCGCTCCCGCCCGTCGGCGAGCTGGCCGACCAGGGCAGTCACCGACAGGCGCGGACGGGCACCCAGGCGCGTGCCGGCGACACGTAGGGCGAGCACCGACCCGGCGCAGAGGCGTACCAGCTCCTCGGTGGCCGCCGGGTCGACGGCCAGCCGCTCCGGACCGGCGAGCGCCGCCAGCAGATCACATGCGTCGCCGGCGGCGTGCGGGCGCAGCGCCACCCGCCGCACGCCGTCTAGGCTGCCCAGCCGGCGCTGGCCGACCACGAGCAGGGCCGGACCGGGCCCGGCCGGGAGCAGCGGGCGGACCTGGGCGGCCCGGGTGACCGCGTCCACCACCAGCAGCAGCCGTCGTCCGGCGACGAGCGACCGGAACATGCCGGCCCGCTCCTCCGTACTTTCCGGCACGTCGCCCGGAGCGACCCCGATCGCCCGGAGCACCCGGGCCAGCACCTCGCCCGGGCTCACCGAGGTCCGGGTGCCGAGGTCGACGAAGACCTGGCCGGCGGGGAAGTCGGCGGCGACGGCGTGCGCGGCGCGTACCGCCAGGGCGGTCTTACCGCTGCCGAAGGCTCCGGTCACGACCACGGTGGCGGGGCTCGTGGCGCGCAGGGCGGTGACCACCTCCGTGGTCTCCCTGCCCCGGCCGACGAAGGTGACCGGGTTCGCGGGCAGCTCACGGGGAACCGCCCAGCCCGGGCCCCTGATGGGCCTGGCAGGCAGGGGCGGGGCCGGCAGGCCGACGACGGCCGCCGGGGCGACCGGCGCAGCCGACGTCGTGACCGGCGCGGGCGGCGGGGCGTACGTCAGCTCGGGCGCCCTGTCGAGCATCGCGCGGTGCAGGGTGGACAGCTCCTCGCCCGGCTCGATGCCGAGCTGCTCGTTCTTCGCGTTGGTGACCTGCGTGGGCCGGCCATAGCCATCCATCTGGTACTGGCTGGCGTGGCTCTCCGCGTCCGTCACGGTGGTGTGGATCGCATTCTCCTGCGGGCCGTCCGGGTCCACGTAGGCGAACTGCGTCAGGTGGTCGAGCCGGTCGGTGTAGGACTTGGTGGTCCAGTGCCACTTCGGGTCGTCGCCGGTCTGCGGGTAGTTGTAGGTCAGCCCGGTGGCGTTGCCGCGCGGGTCGGTGACCTTGACGAGTTTGACGTTCTTGTTCCCCTGCGTCATGTCGTAGGCGAACTTGAAGACTTTCTGGGTCGCCCATGGCGCCGCTGGAGCCGACACCGTCGACCAGCTCACCCAGCAGACCCTTGTCCGTGTAGGTAAAGGTGAGCTTCCGCCCCGACGCGTCCGTGATCTGCGAGACGTGGTCGATGATCTTCGGGTTGGTCAGGTTGGTCGCGGACTTCCGCGTCCAGTCCGTATCGTCGATGTAGTAAAACGCCTGACCCTTGGCGTAGTAGTCGATCGTCAGCGTTTGCCGGCCGGTCGGGTCGAGCAGGTACTTCAGGAACTTGGTCGGCTTGTTGTTTGACTTGCGCTCCTCGTACACGAAGCGCATCTCGTTGCCGTTGTTGTCCACCACACTGGACAGAAAGCCCTCGCAGTCGTAGAAGAACTGCGTCCGGTCGGGCCGGGTCAGCACCCATGCCTTCGGCTCCTGGGTGTTGGGCTTGCAGTCGAGGCTGGTCACCTTCTGCAGGTGCAGGTGCACGCCCTTGGGCGCCTTCCACTCCCCCGCGGCGGTGTCCCAGGTGAACCAGTGGCTGGTGCCGTCGCCGTCGGTCAGGGTGACCTTCGTCGGGTTCGGGTTGGGGCGGAAGTCCAGCGGCGTGCCCAGGCGCATCATCGACGACGCCTGCAAAGACCATCCGTAGCCGGCGACGGTGTCGCTGGTGTCCAGCGAGTTGTAGGCCAGCCGGACAAAGGTCGACAGGCCCCGCGACGGGTTGCTGAAAGCGTTGTACGACCAGACCGTGTTGCCGGCGTACAGGTTGTTCATCAGGGTGCCGCCGGCGCCGGTGTTCTTGCCCGCGTACGAGTAGAACTTCTCCAGGCCGAGCTGGTCGGAGGTCGGCTCCTCCACCGCCACGTTCTGCGGCAGCCCCTTGATCGGGGCGGTGGCCGACAGCTTCCGGCCGTCGTGCTTGTTGCGCAGGTCCCAGCTGAGCACGTACTCGGTGCGCTTGTTGCCCTCCGTCGACGACGGCGGGGTCTTCAGCTGGGCGACAATGTCGACCGTGCCGCCCGGCACCACATTCTTCGGCAGCGCGGTGCGCAGCTCGAAACTCTCGTCGGTGGCGTCGACCAGGGCGCCGGTCTCATTCCGCCGCTGCCAGTCGTACGACAACTCCCAGTCGTTGGTGTCCCACGCCGCCAGGGTCGGGTTCGACACGGTCACCGGGAGGGTGTACGTCGCGTTCGGCGTGAGCACCTGCGGCGTCGAGGCGGCGTAGTAGGTCGACTCGGCGGTCTGCTCGAGGTAGGTGACCTCCAGCGTCGGCCGCAGTAGCGGCTCCTCACCCTCGGAGGAGAGCAGCATGGCCCGCGCGGTCGCGCCGACCTCGTCGCGCATGCGCAGCAGGAAGCCGTTGTTGCTCGCCGGGGTGGTGACCCAACCCTTGACCGGGGTGGTGACGTCCCACGTCGACCACTCCGGGTCGTTGGTGAAGCCGTTGAAGCCGGCCTTCCAGGTGGTGTCGTAGTCACCGCCCGGCGTGGTCCACGCGTTCGTGCCGTCGTAGCTGTTCTAGGTCGCCTTCGTCTCGGTGAAACCCCGGGTCAGCCGGTAGACGTCCACGTAGTCGTCAGTGTCGGTGCCCGGGTAGAGGTAGGTGTTGTACATCCGCAGCTCGGCACCGACGACCTGGGCGTTCGTCGGGATCCCGGTCAGGGTCGGGAACTTCACCAGGCCCCGACTGTCGCCGTAGTAGGGCGAGTTGTTGCCCGGTCCGACGTACGGGTCGCCGTCGTAGACGTCGACGTTCTCCGTGGGCCGGGTCGCCGACAGCGTGGTGTCGGTGACGTCGGTGCGGTAGATCCGGGTGATCTGGCCCGCCTTCGGCAGCATCGCCGGCTGGGTGGGGCCGGCGATCAGCTGCCCGTCCTGGGTCTTGACCGCGATCATGTAGTAGTAGAACTTGCGCGCCATCGGGTCGGTGTTGTCCGCCTCCGTGGGCACCGCGGTGGTGTCCTGGTAGGTCTGGGTGGCCGAGGAGACCGGCGCGATCAGCGTCGCCGCGGTGGGCTCGAAGTTCTGGTGCACGCTGCGGTGCACCTGGTACTCGACGATGTTGTCGGCGGTGGCCGACGACGGGTCGGTGTAGGTCGGCCAGTCCAGCACGGCGCCGGTCGAGGTGATGGTGGTCGGCGGGTTGACTGACACGCCAGGGCGGCCGTAGGTGACGACGAGCTTTGGCAGGTTGAAGTCCCGCCGGTCGTTGGCGTACGCGTACTCCGACGCCTCGTAGATCGGCCCACCGCGGTTCTTCGTGGACTCGTCGAGCGCCTTGATCATGAAGCCGTGGTTGGTGTGGGTGCCGTTCACCCAGTCCTGCACGAGGTTGCGGACCGGGAACGAGTTCCACACGCTCGACTTGGCGTACTTCTTGACCGCGCCGGCCTTGGTGAAGCGCACGGCGTCGGCGATCGCGGAGGTCCCTGGGACACCGTTGAGGACGACCTTGCCGGTGGTGCCGGCCACGAAGGGGTGGGTGCCGAGGGTGACCCAGTCTCCGGCGCTCTCCGGGGTGGTCTGGTCGACGTAGTAGGTCTTCGATCCACCGCTGTAGTGGACGGTGTAGGGCGCGTTGTCCGGCCGGTCAAGGGCCGCCCCGACGTAGTGCACCTCCACCTGGTAGTCACCCGACTCGGTGATGGTCGGAACCCAGGTGTGGGTGTCCGTCGAGGCCGAGCTGCCGTGGTAGCGGTAGTCGCTGCCGACCGCCTTCGGGGTCAGCGCCGTGTTGCCCGAGAACGGCCAGCTGCCGACCACGGAGGTGCCGGAGTCACCGTCGTCCTTGGTCACCACGTTGCCCGCCGGGCCGGCGATGTTGGCGTTCATGTTCGCCCAGGTCGCGCTGGCCTCGCTCCAGTCCGTGGTGACCCGCCGCGCCTCCATCGGCACGTCGTAGCCCCATTGGGTGTGGGTCTGCGAGTAGTACAGCTGTAGCTGCGCGTCGTCGATCGGCGTGTTCGCGGGGATCGTGTCCGCCACGTTGAACTTGAGCAGCGACCGCCACGTCTGGGAGGCGTCGGTGCCGACCTTCAGCTGGTACGTGTCGTTGTAGTTCTTCGTGGTGTTGCCCGAGTAAATCGTCACGTCCTGTGCGTCGTCCGGGACGGGCTGGAGCTTGATGGTCGGGTCGATGACCACCGGGTAGACGCGCGCACGGTCGGCGAGCCAGCCGGCGTCGGCCGTCACCGTGATGGTCGACGTGCCACCCGACTGGGTCACCTTCTGGGTGACCTTGTCGCCCACACCTTGCCGTACGGCGAGGACGCGCCGTCCTTGTCGTCGTACATGAACGGCGCCGGCATCACGAAGACCGGCTCACCGCCGCCGGGACGCACGAACGCGATCGAGTTCGAGGCGAGGAACACGACGGTGCCGGCCCCCCGCCGCGCGGCGGCATGGCCCGTGCGGCGCGCTGGGCCACGAGGTACATGCCGCGCAGGTTGACCCCCAGGGGCAGGTCGAACTCGGCGGCGGTGGCGTTCAGCGCGCTGTTGCGCAGCGACACGCCGACGTTGTTCACCACCACGTCGGGGACGCGGCCTTGCTGTTCGAGGGCGCCGAACGCGGCCTCGATACTGTCGAGGGAGGTGACCTCCAGCTCGACCGGTACCGCGATGTGGATCGCCACCTCGCCGCTGCGTCCAGCACCGATCAACCAGGTCTCGCGGGGTCCCCAGCCGCTACCTGTCTGCTCGCGGATCACCGGGGGCGTGCCGTAGAGGAACGCGTCGAGCCCGCGCAGTTTGTGAGCGTGTGAGCCCACTGTGAGCAGAGCGTGAGCCGGCGGCGTCAATCTCGACCCTGGTCGGCAGACCGTTGAACTCCAACTGAGAGGTCTCGGGCCATGATGCGGTGGATCGTCGGGTCAAGCGTCAAATTTCACCGGCTGGTGCTCTCCATCGCCGTCGCCCTGATGGCCGTCGGCTTCGTACAGCTTCGCAACACGTCGGTCGAGGCCCTGCCGGAGTTCGGGCCGGTGCGGGTGGACGTGCAGGTCGAGGCGCTCGGGCTCTCCGCCGAGGAGGTGGAGAATCTGATCACCAATCCGATGGAGAACGAGTTCTTCAACGGGATCCCGTGGCTGGCCAAGCTTGAGTCCCGCACGCTCCCGGGATTGTCGTCGATGGAAATGACGTTCGAGCCAGGCACCGATCCGATCCGGGCAAGGCAGGTCGTGCAGGAGCGCCTGACCATGGTCGCCATGCTGCCTGCCGCATCATCGAGGCCGCCGCTGGTGGTACAACCGCTCTCGTCGACCGGTCGGCTCATGATGATCGGACTGTCGTCCCAGGATCGCTCACTGATCGACATGTCGCTGCTGTCGCGTTGGACGATCGTGCCCCGCCTGCTGAGCGTCCCCGGCGTGGCCAATGTCGCCATTTGGGGGTTCCGCGACCGGCAGCTGCAGGTGCAGGTCGATCCCTCCAGGCTGATGCAGAACGGCGTCACGCTGGACCAGGTCCTGCGCACATCGGCGAACGCGCTGTGGGTCTCGCCGCTCACCTTTGTGGAGGCGTCGACACCTGGACTGGGTGGCTTCATCGACACCGCCAACCAGCGGATCGAGATCCAGCACAACCAGCCGATCAAGACTGCACAGGATCTCGGCAAGGTCACCATTCAGGGCGCCGAGGACCGAGGACTGCTCCTGGGCGACGTCACCCATATCGTCGAGGACCACCAGCTCCTCATCGGCGACGCGGTCGTCAAGGACACTCCGAGCCTCATGCTGGTGGTGGAGAGGTTCCCGGGCGCCAACGTGGCGGACGTGACCCGGGACGTGGAGGCCGCACTCGACGAGCTGCGACCCGCGATGCCGAGCGTCGAGATCGACACGACGGTGTACCGGCCGGCCACCTTCATCGAGAAGATGGTCGACAACCTGACCACGACCCTGGTCCTCGGCGCCATCCTCCTGCTGCTGGTGCTCGGTGCCTTCCTGTTCAGCTGGCGCACCGCGCTGGTCAGTCTCGTGACCATCGCAGCCTCCGTGGCGGTTACCGTGCTCGTGCTGTCCTGGTTCGGCGTGACCCTCAACATGTTGTCCCTGGCGGGGCTGGTGATGGCCCTCGCCATCGTCGTGGACGACGCGGTGGTCGCCGTCGACAATGTCAGGCAACGGCTGCGGCGGCGCCGCGAGGATGACTCCGACGAGCCCCTCTCCGACACCATCCAGCGAGCCGTCCTCGACGTACGCGGCCCGCTCTTGGTCGCAGCCTTGGTCGCCGCTATCTCGGTCGTGCCCCTTTTCATCCTCGACGGGGTGCGCGGCGCGTTCCTCACCCCGGTCGCCCAGGGCTTCCTGGCCGCCACGGTGGTCTCGCTGGTGGTCGCGCTGACGGTTGCCCCCGTGCTGGCCACGCTCCTGCTCTCCCGGTCGTCACTGCAGCACGGTCCGTCGCCGCTCGCCCGAGCGCTGGAGCAGGCGTACGGTGGGCTGCTGCCCCGGCTGCTTCGCCGGCCCGTCTGGTCCTACGCCCTGGTCGGCCTCCTCGTGGTGGCGGGCCTGGCTGCTCTGCCGTTCCTCGGTGCGCGGCCGCTGTCGCCGACGCTTCAGGAGCGGGACCTGCTGATCACCTGGGAGGCGCCGCCCGGCACGTCCCGACCGGAGATGAACCGGATCACGGGCGCGCTCAGTGCCGAACTGCGGGCCGTCCAGGGAATACGCAACGTCGGCGCCCACACCGGGCGGGCACTGGCGTCGGACCAGGTCGTCAACATGAACTCGGGCGAGGTGTGGCTCAGTGTCGAGCCGGAGGCCGACTACGGCAGAACCCTGGCCGCTGTACAGCGTGTCGTGGATGGCTATCCCGGGGTGCAGAGCGACGTGATCACCTACTCGGACAAGCGGATCCGGGAGGTGGTGACCCGCGGTGCCACGGAGGACCTCGTCGTGCGCGTCTACGGCAACGACTATACGGTTCTCGACGAGAAGGCCCAGGAGGTCCTCGGCATCATCGCCGCCATCGACGGCGTCACCGAACCACGGGTACGGACCGCAGAGGTCGCGCCGACGGTGGAGATCGAGGTCTCCGTTGCCAAGGCCGCGAAGTACGGCCTCAAGCCGGGCGACGTGCGCCGGGCGGCCGCCACCCTCGTCTCGTCCACGGTCGCGGGCAACCTCTTCGACGACCAGAAGGTGTTCGAGGTGGTCGTGTGGGGTGTCCCGGCGGTGCGCCAGAACATGTCCACCATCCAGAACCTTCTGATCGACGCGCCGGGCGGCGGCCCGGGCGGCGGCCCGACCCAGGTGCGCCTGGCTGATGTTGCCGACGTGAGGATCGTGGCGAAGCCGGAGGTCATCACACACGACCAGGTCTCCCGCAGCATGGACGTCGTCGCGAACGTGCGCGGGCGTGGTCTGGATGCCGTCACCAGCGAGGTCAAGGACCGGCTCGCGCAGGTGACCTTCCCCCGTGAGCACCATCTGGAGGTGCTCGGCGAGGGGCAGGCACGGGCCAGTTCCGACCTGCGGGTGTGGACCTTCGTGTGCGGCGCCGTGATCCTGATCTTCTTCCTGCTGCAGGCCGGCTTCGGTAGCTGGCGGGTGGCGTCGCTGTACTTCCTGCTCCTACCGACGGCACTGGCGGGTGGGTTGCTGCTGGCGGCCATCGACCGGTCGGCCGTCTCGGTCGTCGCGCTGCTGGGGCTGCTCACCGTGCTGGCCATGGCCGTTCGGGGCGGCACGCTGCAGATCATGCGGTACCAGCGGATGGAGGAGGACGGCCACCCGCCAGGTGCCGAGCTGGTCGAGCGCGGGTCACGGCAGCAGTTCATCCCGGCCGTGACGGGCATCCTGGCGGCGGGGCTGGCTCTGCTTCCCATGGTGATCTACGGCAGCGTCTCCGGCCTCGAGATCGTGAGCCCGCTCGCCCTGATCATCCTTGGTGGCCTGGTCACGACCGCGCTGCTGAACCTGCTGGTCCTGCCCGTGCTGTATCTGCGGTTCGCCGTCCGGTCTCCATCCGTGGCGGAGTCGGAGCCTCGGGCCGGATCGATACCCGCGCCCAGGCCAGAACCCGGTGCGGCGGGCAAGGAAACCCCTTCAAGCCCGGCTCCGGCCTGATCGGAACCAGGAGAGTCCCATGCACAGTGAAGGAGGCGACCACATGCGACACGGTGGTCGGTGGATGGCAGCGATCCTGATCACGCTGGGCTTGGCGGCCTGCACGACACCCGCCTCGAACACCTCGGGTGGCCACAAGGAGAGCCCCGCCACGGTCGAGGCGATCCCGGGCAGGGACGTCAAGAAGGTGACGCTGACCGAGCAGGCGGCGCGCCGGGTGGGCATCGCGACGGTCACGATCGGCGCAGCGCAGACTGCACCGCCGGTCGGGCCGAGCCCGTCGCCAGGTACGCCGGCGACCGTGGTGCCGTACTCGGCAGTGCTCTACGACCCGAACGGCGCGGCCTGGGTCTACACGGTTCCTCAACCGTTGACCTATGTCCGGGAGATGGTCGTGGTGGAGACCGTGGGCGGGGCGCGCGGGACCGACGCGTTCCTTGCGCAGGCACCGCCGGCGGGGACCTCGATCGTGACGACAGGCGTGATCGAACTCTGGGGCGCCGAGCTCGGGGTCGGCAAGTAGTCCATCCAGTCGCTACGAGGCTAGGAACCCTCACCATGATGCGTTGGATCATTGGAACGAGTCTCAAGCTCCGGTTCCTCGTGGTTGTCGGGGCCTCGATGTTGATGTTCATCGGTGTCCTGCAGATTCGCGACATGCCTGTCGACGCCTTCCCCGAGTTCGCGCCGCCCCGGGTGGAGATACAGACGATCTGTATCGGGCTCTCTGCGCAGGATGTCGAGGAGCTTGTCTCCGTCCCGCTGGAGCAGGGGCTCACCGGGATCGAGGGCCTGGACGTGATGCGCTCCAAGTCGGTCTCCCAGCTCTCCTCGATCATCCTGATCTTCAAGCCCGGGACCGACCTCATGGCGGCCCGTCTGCTGATCCAGGAGCGCCTCACGGCCGTCACACCGAGACTGCCCCGCTGGGCCAACGCGCCCTTCATGATCCAACCGCTGTCGTCGACCAGCCGGGTGATGAAGATCGGAATATCCCAGGCGGACACGTCGGATGCGGCTCATGTCGAGATGGCGCTGCAGGCCTATTGGACGGTCCGGCCCCGCCTGATGCGGGTACCGGGGGTGGCGAACGTGGCCATCTGGGGCGATCGGTGGCACGTCAAGCAGGCGCTCGTCGATCCCGAGCTCATGAAGCAGCACAACGTCACGCTGGCCCAGGTCATGGAGGCCGCCGGAGATGCGGTGGACGTGGGTCAGCTGAAGTTCAACGGCGGGTTCGAGATCGGCACCGGCGGGTGGGTCGACACCGCCAACCAGCGGCTCCAGGTGCAGCACCAACTGCCCGCCCTGACCGGGCAGCAACTGGCCGAGATCCCCATCGAGGTGCCGAAGGGCGCCAAGCCGGTCTACCTGAAGGACGTCGCCTACATCACCGACGACATCATGCCGCCGTCCCTGCTCACCGGGGACGCGGTCATCAACGACGGTCCCGGCCTCATGCTCATCGTCGAGAAGCTGCCCTGGGGCAACACCCTCGAGGTGACCCGCGGGGTGGAGGCCGCGCTGAGGGAGATGGCGCCCGGCATGCAGGGACTCGACGTCGATACCGAGATCTTCCGGCCGGCGACCTTCATCGAGACCTCGGTCGAGAACCTCGGGCGGGCGATGGTCATCGGATTCATCCTGGTGGTCCTGATCCTGGTGTTCTTCCTCTTCGAGTGGCGGGTGGCGCTGATCAGCGCGATGTCGATCCCGCTCTCCCTCGTCGCGGCGGGGCTCGTCCTGCACTGGACCGGGGCCACGATCAATACCATGATCCTGGCCGGGCTCGTGATCGCCCTCGGCGTGCTCGTCGACGACGCCATCATCGACGTCGAGAACATCGTGCGCCGCATTCGCCAGCACCGGCGAGCGGGCAGCACGAGGTCGACAGCGGCCATCATCCTCGACGCGTCGGTGGAGGTGCGGGGGCCGATCGTCCAGGCCACGATGATCATCCTGGTCAGCACGGTCCCGATCTTCCTGCTCACCGGGCTGACCGGCTCGTTCTTCCGGCCCATGGCGTTCGCCTACGGGCTGGCGATCCTGGCTTCCCTGCTGGTGGCCCTGACGGTCATCCCAGCGCTCGCCCTGCTGCTGCTGGCCAGGTCGCCGATCGAGCGGCGGGAATCGCCGCTGGTGCGCTGGCTCCAGCGCGGCTACACCGCGATGCTGGCACGCATCATCCCCCGTCCCGCCGTCGCCTACGCGACCGTAGTGCTCGTCCTGGCGGGCGGTGTCATGGTGGTACCAATGCTGGGGCAGAACCTGTTCCCCGCGTTCAAGGAACGGGATTTCCTGATGCACTGGGTGACCCAGCCCGGCACCTCGCGCGAGGAGAGCGTCCGCATCACCGAGCAGGTCAGCAAGGAGCTGAGGGCGATCCCCGGAGTCCGGAACTTCGGCGCGCACATCGGGCAGGGCACGTTGGCCGACGAGGTTGTCGGCATGAACTTCACCGAAAACTGGATCAGCATCGATCCGAACGTCGACTACGACAAGACTCTTGCCGCCGTGCAGAAGGTGGTCGACGGCTACCCCGGACTGCAGCGGGATGTGCAGACCTACCTGAAGGAACGCACCAAGGAGGTGCTTACCGGATCCAGCGAGGCCATCACCATCCGGATCGTCGGTGACGACCTCGACGTCCTTCGCGACAAGGCCAACGAGGTCAAGGAGCTCATCGCCGGGATCGACGGCATCATCGATGAGCACGTGACGCTGCAGACCACAGTTCCTCAGGTCGACGTCCAGGTCGACCTGAGCAAGGCGGCACGGTACGGCATCAAGCCCGGCGACGTACGCCGGACGGCCGCCACGTTCATCGCCAGCGAGGAGGCGGGCGACATCTGGCGGAACGGAAAGAACACCGAGGTGCACGTGTGGAGCGTGCCGAGTGCGCGGTACAGCATCGAGAGCGTTCGTAGCCTGCTGATGGACGCAGCGGACGGGCGCAAGGTCCCCGTGGGTGAACTCGCCGAGGTCAAGATGGTGCCCACGCCCAACCAGATCCTGCGGGAAAACGGGTCACGGTACATCAATGTGGGCGCCAACGCGGCCGCGGGGAAGGCCCTGAGTGACGTCGCGGCCGAGGTTCAGCGCCGCCTGGCGACGGTGGACTTCCCGCCCGGTTACCACCCGCAACTGCTCGGTGAGTACAAGGAGGCGACGTCCGCCCAGGACCGGCTGCTGCTCTTCGCCGGCGTCGCGGTGATCGGGATTCTCTTCCTGCTGACCACCGCCTTCAACAGCTGGCGGCTGGCGTTCCTCGTCCTCCTCACGCTGCCCATGGCTCTGGTGGGCGGGGTCCTCGCGGCATACCTCGGTGGCGGCATCCTCTCGCTCGGCTCGCTCGTGGGATTCTTCACCGTGCTGGGCATCGCCGCCCGCAACGGCATCCTGATGATCAATCATTTCCAATACCTGGAAAGGGAAGAATCCGAACAATTCGGCCGAGGTCTCGTCCTCCGCGGCGCGGAGGAGCGACTCTCGCCGATCCTCATGACCTCGTTGGCGACCGGGCTCGCTCTCTTTCCCCTGGTCCTCGCCGGCAGCCTTCCCGGTCACGAGATAGAACACCCGATGGCGGTCGTGATTCTGGGTGGCCTGGTCACCTCGACGCTGCTGAACCTGTTCGTCCTCCCGTCCCTCTATCTGCGCGTCGGACGACACGAGCATTCGTCCACGCCTCAGCGATCTCCGCTTGCAACGCGCGTGTGGACAGCAGCCCGGCGGCCCGGAGCAACCCATGCCTGACCGGCGGATCCTCACCCCAGCCACGACGAGTCGCCGTGGTTGCCGACGGGTCCGCTGGGCTGCTGGGTCACGGCAGGTCAAGCCCAGGATCGCCGCGAAGTATCGCCTTCTCCAGTTGCTGCAGCCGCGGCGCTGGATCGAGTCCGAGCTCGTCGACGAGCCGGCTCCGCGCAAGCCGGTAGGCGACCAGCGCGTCGGCGGCACGGCCGGCGCGGTACAGGGCCAACATGAGCTGCGCGAGCAATCGTTGGCGGTACGGATACTGCCCGGCGTACTCGGCGAGGTCATCCAATACGGCCTCGTGCCGGCCGAGCCGCAACTGCGCGTCCAGCCACTCCTCCACAGCCGTCAACCGCGCTTCCTCCAGTCCCCGGCACAGATCTTCGACTCGCGGGGTCGCCACGTCGGCCAGCGCGGGTCCGTGCCACAGATCGAGCGCGCGCCGCAACATCGCCGCCTTCTCCAGTTCGTCCGTCTCACGGCGAGCCCCGGCGAGGAGGGCGCGGAAGCGGTGGGCGTCCACGCTCATCGGGTCGGCCCGCAGGAGATACGTCGGGCCGCGCGTGGTGATCTCCACGCCTTCACGGTCCGCACCGGCCATCGCCAGGACGGTGCGCAGTTGCGAGACGCGAACGTGGATGGCATGACGTGCGGTCTGTGGCGGTGATTCGGGCCATGTCAGGTCAACGAGGCGGTCGAGCGGCACGAACTGGTTCACATTCAGCGCGAGGATCGCCAGGATGAGCCGCTGCTGGCGTGGCCCGAGATCGACTTGTCGATCCCCCGCCCATGCCTCCACTGCCCCCAAAAGCCGGAACTCCACAACCCACACCCCCTGTGATGCGTCTGCACCTCCTCCGCCTCACTGCGCAGGGTCACGGAACCACGCCGTGGACGTTCGTGATGATCAGGCTGATCGGCCGATTGGTCACGTGCCCCGCATTCCGCCGCACGAGCCGCACGTAGTAAGCGGAATCAACGCGCCTGAACGGATGTAAACTGGCCTGTAATACGACCTACGCGGGACCGTCAAGCTTAAGTCTACTTTGTAATACTATGTTGCAACTCAGCTGATTGGCTGGTCAAGAGGTTCGCCGGATCGCCAAGACTTTCCGCCCCGCCACCCCGACCGAAATCTTCATTGCCTGCCAATACGCACAACTCAGCCCCGGCCAAATGCCGGTGCGCGCTCCTCACGGACCTGAGATTTCGTGAGAAATCGTCGGAACTTCCCACCGCGAGGTCGTCGGTCAGCGCGCAGGTAGACAGATAACGAACCGTGCACCACGAGGCGCATCCTCGACGTCTATCGAGCCTCCGTGTGCGTCGATGATCTCTCTCGCGATGGCCAGACCGAGACCGGTGCCGCCCGTGCGACGGCTCCGGTCGTCGTCGAGACGGGTGAACCGCTCGAAGACGCGCTTCCGGTCCACGTACGGAATCCCTGGCCCGTCGTCGTGGACGATCAACGTGACCCGGCGGTCATCGCTGCCGAGCTCGACACTGACCGATGACGAGGCATAGTGCTCAGCGTTGTCGAACAGATTGCGTACCGCCCGGGTCAGGTCGTCGCGACGCCCGTCGACGGCAGCCGCCGAGACCGCGCCGGTGTCGACCCGCAGGCGGCCGCCGCCCCGGATCCGGGCCGCCTCGGCCAGGACGATGTCGTCGAGGTCGACCGGACGGGCGGGGCGGCGAGGAACGCCGGCATCCGCCCGTGCGAGGAACAGCAGGTCCCGGACCAGCCGCTCCATGCGACGGTTCGCCGCGAGCAGGTCGGCTGCGGTTTCGCTCCATCTGGTGAAGTCGGGGTGGGCGAGCGCGACCTCCAGATCGGTGCGCGCCGCAGCGAGCGGAGTCTGCAACTCGTGCGAGGCGTCCGCGACGAAGCGACGTTGACGCTCGACAGCCGCGTCCAGCCGGTCGAGCATCATGTTCATCGTGCCCGCGAGTCGACTGATCTCGTCGTCCGTGGCCGGCACGGACACACGCCGGTTGAGGGAGCGTTCGGAGATGTCGGCAACCTCGGCCCGGATTGCGTCGACCGGCCGCAGGGTGCGACCCGCGACCGTCCAGGTCGTGACGGCGACGAGTGCCAGCAGCAGTGGACCACCGGCGGCAAGGGCACCCTGGAGAACGTCAACAACGTCATCGACCGGGGAAAGACTCGCCGCAACGTAGACGGTCGCCGGCCCTTCGGGCGTGGCCGTCGGCAGCGCGATGACCCGATAGCCGCCGGCCTCGCCGAACGGAAGGCCGTCGACTGTGCGCACCTCGGACCCCGCCCCGGGAGGGCGGAACCGGGCAAGAGATTGATCGCGCCGAATTCCGACGGTGGCGGCCACGACTCGGCCGTCGCCGTCCACGACCTGGACGATGCTGCCGTCGTCACCTTCGACGGCCAACTCCGTGGGGAGCGTGCCCTGGCGGGCCAGGGCCGCGACGTCGTGCGCACGCACCCTCGCGATGTCGTCGACGCGTTCGACCAGCGAACGACGCAGAAACACCACCAGGCTCACGGCCGTGACCACGAGGGCGACGCCAACGACGATCGTTGCAGCCATGGTGGTGCGGGCACGCACCGTCGCCAGGCGCGCCCGAGGCCGGAGGTTTTCAGCCCCCATCGGGGTCCAGTCGGTAACCGACCAGACGGACCGTCTGGATCGCGGAACGACCAAACGGCTCGTCGATCTTCCTGCGTAGGTGCCGGACGTAGACCTCGACGATGTTGGGATCGCCGTCGAACGCGAAGTCCCAGACGTGGTCGAGGATGGTGCCCTTGGAAAGCACTTCGCCCGGACGCCGCATGAGGAACTCGAGGAGGGCAAACTGACGCGGAGTAAGTGAGACCTCCGTTTCCCCACGCCAAACCCGGTGGGCGGCGGGGTCGAGCCGCAGGTCGCCGACATTCAGCCTGGCCGGGCGCTCCCGCGAACCCCGGCGCAACAGCGCCCGAATTCTGGCAACCAAAACCACATAGGAGAACGGCTTGGACAGGTAGTCATCGGCTCCGGTATCGAGAGCTTCCGCCTCGTCGAGCTCGCCGTCCTTGGCCGTCAGCATGATGATCGGGGTCCAGTTGCCGGCCTCACGCAACTCCGCGCACACCTGGAAGCCGTTCTTGCCGGGAAGCATGATGTCGAGAACGATGACGTCGAAGTCGCCGTCCGTGGCCAGCCAGAGGCCGTCGATGCCGTCGAGCGCGACCTCAGCAGCGAACCCCTCGGCCTCCAATCCACGCTTGATTGACCGGGCGAGGTGCTTGTCGTCCTCGACCACGAGGATGCGCACACCCCCAGTGTGCCACTCGCCGGCCTACTGCCCGCTGAAGCCGCCGACGCAGACCTCCGGCCTCGGGGTTGCGTCCGCGTTCAGCCGGTATTCAGCCAACGCGCCCTACAGTCGCCTCACGTCCCGGTCGAACCGACCACGGGTGGCAGCGACGTCACCTCGCACACGACGAGAGAGGGGGATGGTCATGACTACCGTGCAGCTCGAGGCTGTGCAGCTCACCAAGCGGTTCGGAAACCGCACGGCGATCGACGGGTTGAGCATCACGGCACGACAAGGCGAGATCGTGGGACTGCTCGGGCCAAACGGGTCGGGCAAGACGACCACCATCCGACTGCTCACCACGGTGCTCGCGCCAACGAGCGGGCAGTTCTCGGTGGCGGGTGTTCCCTGCACCCGGCCCGGCGAGATTCGCCGACGGATCGGTGTACTGCCGGAAAGCAACGGCTATCCCGGACACCAGACGGGCCAGGAGTACCTGCGCTACCACGCGCGGCTGTTCGGCCACACCCGTCCAGACGCCGTGCTGGTCGCCGGGGGGCTGCTGGCAGAGGTCGGCCTGGCCGAGCGTGGCTCGTCGCGGATTTCCACCTACAGCCGCGGCATGCGGCAGCGGCTGGGCATAGCACGGGCGCTGGTCAACGATCCCGCTGTCGTGTTCCTCGACGAACCGACGCTCGGGCTCGACCCGGCCGGGCAGCGTCAGATGCTGGCGATGGTCCGCGAAATCGCCACAGGCCGAGGAGCCACCGTCATCCTCAGCACCCACGCCCTCCCTGACGTCGAGGAAATCTGCACGAACGTGCTGATCCTCCACAAGGGAAAAATCCTCGCCTCCGGCCCCTGCGGCGAGGTCACCCGCGCTGTCCCCACCCAGCGGTACGCGCAGATGCGCGTACCGATCGAGCTGGCCAGCCGGGCCCGGGACGCACTCGCGGGGATTGCCGGCCTGACGATGGAGCTGGCCGCCGAACGTCCCGACATACTCAGGTTTTCCGTCAACGAACGGTCGTCCGCCACACAGGGCGGCACGGAGACGGGGATGAATGGACCGTTGCGGGCGGTGCTGAGCGCCGACGTGCCGGTCCTTTCTTTCGAGGTCGAAGGCGCGCGGCTCAGCGCCACTTTCCTTGCGATGACCGGTGAGGGTGTCCGATGACGGCGGGTCCACGTACGCGCGTCCGGAACGCCGAGCCCAGCGCGGGCGCAGTGCGCGACAACAATCCGGGTTGGCGGGTTGTCGCCGAACAGGAATGCCGCGATCTGTGGGTAAGCGGGCGCGGCCCCGGGTTGGTCTTCGCGTTCAGCGTCGTCCTGAGCGTCATGACCTACCTTGCCGGCACCAACCAAGTGCTCAACTTCCTCGAGCAGCGCGAGGCAGTCAACCTCACCCTGCAGGTTACGGTCGCGGTCGGCGTCCTCGTCACACTGGTGGTCAGCGCCGACGCGATCAGCGGGGAGCGGGAACGGGGCACGCTGGAGAACCTGCTGCTCACGCCCGTCTCCCGCCGCGCCATCGTCATCGGGAAGATGGCCGCCGCGCTGTCGCTCTGGCTCGCGGCCTTCGTCGTGAGCGTGCCGTATCTATGGGTGCTCGGACGCGGAGTGTCCATCGTCGGGCAGGCGCTGCTGCTGGGCCTGCTCGTCGGCACGCTGCTGGCGATCGCGCTCGCCGCGCTCGGTCTGCTGATCAGCGCCGTGTCGAGCTCCAACAAAGTCAGCCTCGCGGTGAGCCTCTTCCTGCTGTTGGCGTTCTTCGCACCGACCCAGTTGCCCGGCGGCGCGCCGAAGGGCTGGTTCGGTGACCTTCTCGTCCGGCTCAACCCGATCGGCGCGGCGCTGCACTACCTGACGGCTGTGCTCGTCAACGGGCACGGCTGGACGCGGGACCTGTCCTACCTGATCTCTCCGCTACTCACCGCAGTACTGGCCGGGGGCGTCCTGGTTGCCGCCGGCACCCGGATAGTCAAGCTTCATGGAGGGGTGAGCGGAGCATGAAGACAGAGCTGGCCCTCGCCGGGCTGTTGCTGGCGCTGACGGCTCCAGTCGGCCTGACCGCTTCGGCGGCAGCCGCTCCACCGCCACTGCCGGGCACCGTCGAGGTCGTATTGGAGCAGAGCCAAATCGACACGGTCGTTGGTGAGAGGTTGACGCTTGAATCCCGGGTGGTCAACTCGGGTAACGCGCCGACCGAACGGCTGGTAGCCCACTTCAACGTCGCGAGCCTGGACGGCGTCTACGTCGACCTCGAGGACTGGTCGGCGGACGTGACCCGAGAAGTTCCGCCGGTGGCGTCGAACAGCAGCATGTCGCTGTCCTGGCAGGTCCAGACCGTCAACACCGGCAGTTTCGACGTCTACGTCGTGCTCATGCCCGGCGGCGACGCCACGGCAGGTACCGGCCCGCTGGTGGTGAGCCAGCCGGTACACGTGACGGTGGCCGGAAAGCGGACCCTGACCGCAGCGGGGTCGCTGCCGGTTGCCATCGTCGTTCCGGTCGTGCTCGGTCTGGTGGCCGCAGCTGCCAGATACCGCATTCGGCGTACGAGTTGACAGAGGAGGAACTCGTCCTCGGATTCAGGCGTGCCGAGCCACAGCTATCCGGCGCCAAGTCGACGCCGGTGGGCGTCCGGCCGCATCCAGGACCGGTTTCAGCACCGTCTGACAGGCGGGCGCGATCTTCGTTCGTCGGCACCGTGCTGCGCCATGATCCCCGCCGGCCAGACCCTGATCGATGACGGTGGAACCCGAGACCTTCGGCGTCACGCCCTTGGCGGCGCCGACCAGGCCCAGCTCGATGCTGCGGCTGTCCCGCTCAAAACGCACCAGGTCATCCGAGCGGTCCCGAACAGGCTTGTGAAGGTGTTGGTCCGGTTGCCCTGGACGTGTCCCTTGTCCTTGGTAGGGCGGACCGCTGTGTCGATCGGCTGGTAGCGGCCCTTGCCGTCCTTCTAGTGCAGCGGAACCGCCGAGATCTCCGCCTGCGTCCACCCGTCGGAGAGCTGGTAGACACGGTTGTTGGCGGTGCGCTTGCCGGTCAGCTCCTTGACCCGCTGCTGCGATGGCCAGACCCTGGCCGGATTCCCGCAGGATCGACGGCCCCGGCGGCGGCCGGGTCGGAAATGGAGGCGGACGGGGCTCGGGTGCTGACCTGACAAAGGGGTCAGGCGACCGCAGCCGTGCCGGCCACAAGGGCCCGCACGGCTGCGAGAGATGCGGACGCCGGGTCGCGGACGACGGTCAGTAACGGTCGAGGTTGGCGTACGGGCTGATCACGATGCGCGGCGACAGCGCCGGGTTGAGCCACCGCAGGACGGCCACCAGGTTGGTGTGCGAGAGGCTGACGCAGCCGGCGGTGGGGTTGCCGCCGCTGGTGCTGAACTCGTGCAGGAAGATGCCGCTGCCCGCGTACGGCACGGGCTTCGCCACGTTCGGCGGCATGTTGTACGTGATCACCGCAAAGTGCGTGTACGCGGGCGTCTCCTGCCACAGCGCCTCGCTGTAGCCGCCGGGGTTGGTGGCGCTGTGCTGGAACGTGTTGTAGAGCGCGGACTCGGGGTTCTCGTTCCACCAGTCGCCGCTGACCAGCCGGTGGTACGGGTAGCGCACGCCCGGGTTGGCCCCGATGCCGTACATGGTCGGACCGATCGAGTAGACCCCGGTCGGGGTGGTGGGCACCCCTTCCACGTGGTTGTCGCTGAACCCCTTCGACCCGACCCGGGCGGGCAGCGCGCCCGACACCCGCCGCCAGTGGCCCAGCACCTTGGCGTACGTCTCAAGGGTCGCGTAGGTGGTGGTGTAGCTGGTGCCGCCGACGACGATGACCTGCTGGCACTCCACCGGCAGCGTCCGCAGCTTGGCGGCGCGGTTGTTCGGGTCGACCCACATGCGCCGATCACTCGGATAGCGGGCCACGGTGGTCGTGGTGCTCCAGGCGTCCCGGGTTCCCGGGCCCGTGGGGGCCGCGGAGGCGCGGGCCGCGGGGGCGACGACGGCGGACGCCGCCGCGCCAGCGGCGGCAATTAGGAGGTTTCTCCGATTCATGCCGGACATCCTGGCAGCCGGCACACGTCCCCGTGATCCCCTGGCATCAGATTCCCTGGCCCCTCGACGTCAAGCCGGGGTGGAGGAGGCGTGTCCGCAGGGGCGGGTCAGGACCGGGTCCGCAACTCCCCGATCCTGACCCCCAGCCGTCCGGCGTGGTAGCGGACATCACCGAATGAGCGCGCGGGCGTGGCACGCCGCCCACGCCGGGCTCACCACGGCGAGCCTGCCGCCTGCACTCAGCTCCACGGTGCCCAACTACCGGACTTCGGCGCGCCCCCGACTCACCCCGACGAGACGTGAGCGCCGGATCAGGTTAGGCGCGCGTCCGCGGGCCAGACAAGGACGAACCGGGTCCGAGCGAGCGTGATTGATGTCAAGGTGAAAAAGCGGCATGTCGACGTAACACGGCCCCGCGGGCCAACGCTGTTCCCCGTCGAGGCGACCACCGTGCCGCGGCCCTCGCGCCGCCGCCCACGACCAGCGTACGGCTCAGAAGTGGAGCAGCAGTTCGGGGAACGCGGACAGCCGCAGCACACCCCGGTCGGCCGGGTCCAGCTCGGCGTGCTCCAGCACCCAGGTGTTGTCGTTGGGGATGAACACGGCGTTCATGCCGGCGGCGCGGGCGGGCAGGATGTCGGACTTCGGGGAGTTGCCGATCATCCAGGCGCCGGCCGGGTCGATGTCGTGCTCCCGGGTCAGCCACCGGTAGGTGTCGACGTCCTTCTCCGGCACGATGTGGGCGGCCCGGAAGTGGTGCAGCAGCCCGGAGGCGTCGAGCTTGCGCTGCTGGTCCTCGGGCTCGCCCTTGGTCAGCAGCAACAGCTCGTGCCGGCCGGCCAGGTCGTCCAGCGCCTCGGCCACCCCCGGCATCAGCTCCACCCGGTGGTCGGCCAGCGCCGCCGCCAGCCCCTCGATCTCGCGCCGCTCGGCCTCCGTGGCGGGCCGCTGGCGCAGCCGCTCCAGGCACTCGGCCAGGCTGCGCAGGAAGACCTTGCTGCCGTAACCGTGCGCGACCGTGTTGGCCCGCTCGATGTCGTCCAGGATGGCGCGGGTCTCGGCGCGGTCGAGCGTGGGGTGGTCCAGCCACTCCAGGAAGTCGTCGATCACCCGCTCGAACAGGATGTTGTTCTCCCAGAGCGTGTCGTCGGCGTCGAAGACGAGCACCTGCCGGCCGCGCCGGCGCGTCGTGTCTGCCATGGTTTCCCTCCCGTTGACGGCCGGCGCCACGGTACTGCCCGCCACCGACGCGGTCATCCGGGTTCCGTCGGACCGTGACGGGTACCCGGGGCACCGCCCGGTCAGCGGCGCAGGGTGAGGATCAGGTCGGCGACCAGCGCCGTCCAGCCGGTCTGGTGCCAGGCGCCCAGGCCCGCCCCGTTGTCGCCGTGGAAGTACTCCGGGAAGCAGATCAGGTCCCGCCAGTCCGGGTGGGTCTGGAAGAGCTGGGCGGCGCCGTAGATCGGCCGCCGACCCCAGCCGTCGCGGGTGAACAGCGAGATCAGCCGCGCGGAGAGGTCGTCGGCGATCTCGTCGAGCGTCCGCTTCACCCCCGAGCGCGTCGGGTACTCCACCTGGAAGTCGTCGCCGAAGAACGCGGCGTAGTCGCGCAGCGCGCTGATCAGCAGGAAGTTCGTCGGCATCCAGATCGGGCCGCGCCAGTTGGAGTTGCCCCCGAACAGGCCGCTGGTCGACTCGGCCGGCTCGTAGCCGACGCTGAACTCCTGGCCGCCGAGGGTCACCGAGAACGGCTTGTCCAGGTGGGCCCGGGACAGCGTCCGCAGGCCGTACTCGGAGAGGAACTCGTCGGGGTCGAGCATCCGGGCCAGCAGCGGGACGATCTGCTCCGGGCCGACCATGGACAGCAGCCGGTGCTGGCGGCCGTCCGGGCCGAGCCGCCGGGCGCCGACCACGTCGGCGTACTCGGGGCGGTTGGTGAGGAACCAGCGCAGCCGGGCGCCCAGCTCGGGCAGCCGGTGCAGGGTACGCGCGGTGAGCCGGGTGGTGGCGGCCAGCGGCAGCAGCCCCACCACCGAGCGGACCTTCAGCGGCACCTTCGTGCCGTCGGCGAGCCGCAGCACGTCGTAGAAGAACGCGTCCTCGTCGTCCCACAGGCCCTGCTCGTACGCGGCGGCCGCGATGTAGGCGAAGTGCTCGAAGAACTTGGTGGCGGTGTCGACCCAGGTGCGGTCGTGTTCGGCCAGCACGATCGCGATGTCGAGCAGGTTGAGGGCGTACATGGCCATCCAGCCGGTGCCGTCGGACTGCTCCAGCACCCCCGCCACGGGCAGCGCCGCCGAACGGTCGAACGGGCCGACGTTGTCCAGCCCGAGGAAGCCGCCCTCGAAGACGTTGTTGCCGCCGGTGTCCTTGCGGTTGACCCACCAGGTGAAGTTGAGCAACAGCTTGTGCATCGCCCGGGCCAGGAAGTCGTGGTCCCGGCTGCCGTCGATCTCGAACACCTTGAGCGCCGCCCAGGCGTGCACCGGCGGGTTCACGTCGCCGAACGCCCACTCGTACGCCGGGATCTGCCCGTTGGGGTGCAGGTACCACTCGCGGAGCAGGAGCAGCAGCTGCGCCTTGGCGAAGCCGGGGTCGACCCGGGCGATGCTGACGCAGTGGAAGGCCAGGTCCCAGGCCGCGTACCAGGGGTACTCCCACGGATCCGGCATGGAGATCACGTCGAAGCTGCTCATGTGCCACCAGGCGCTGTTGCGCCCGTGCCGGCGACCGGGCGGCGGCGTCGACCCCGGATCGCCCTCCAGCCAGCGCTTGACGTCGAAGTGGTAGAACTGCTTGCCCCACATCAGCCCGGCGATCGCCTGCCGGGCGACCAGGGCCTCGTCCGGGGTCGCCGCGGCCGGGATCACGCTGGCGAAGAACCGGTTCGCCTCCGCCCGCCGGGCCCAGACCACCGCGTCGAAGCCGTCGCCGAGGTCCGCCGGCGGGGGCGGGGTGCCGCCCGGCGGCGGGGCGGTACGGGTCAGCCGCAGCCGGATCCGCCGCTGCGCGCCGGCCGGCACGTCCAGCACGTAGTGCAACGCGCCCTTGGTGCCCTCCCGGGCCGGGTTGACCGTCGCGGCCCCGTCGACGACGTGGTCGTTGATGCCGTCCTTCGGGTAGCGGGACCGGCTGCGCAGCCCCCAGAGCCGCTCGGCGTTGCTGTCGTTGTCGCAGAGCAGCGGCGTGGGCTCGCCGTCGCCCTCCAGCAGCAGCTGGCCGAGCACCCGGTGCTCCCCCACCAGCCGCGACCCCTCCCCGACCAGCCGAGGCACCCGGTCGCAGCCGGGCAGCCCCCACGCCCAGGTGTTACGGAACCAGAGGGTGGGCAGCACGTGCAGGGTGGCCGCCCGGTCGCCCCGGTTGGCGACCGTGACGACGACGCACATGTCCGTCGGGGTCGCCTTGGCGTAGTCGACGGTCACCGCCCAGTACCGGTCGTCGTCGAAGATGCCGGTGTCGACCAGCTCGTACTCGGTGTCGTCCCGGCCGCGCAGCGCGTTGACCGCGACCAGCTCGTCGTACGGGAAGGCGGCCTGCGGGTAGTGGTACCGCCAGCGCATCCACGAGTGGGTGGGCGTGGAGTCCTCGTACCACCAGTACTCCTTGGCGTCCTCCCCGTGGTTGCCGCCGTCGCCGCCGAGGCCGAACATCCGCTCCTTGAGGATCGGGTCCTCGCCGTTCCACAGGGCGAGGGCGAAGCAGAACGTCTGCCGGTCGTCGCAGACGCCGGCCATTCCGTCCTCGCTCCACCGGTAGGCTCGGGACCGCGCGTGGTCGTGCGGGAAGTAGTCCCAGGCCGTACCGTGCTCGCTGTAGTCCTCCCGCACCGTCCCCCACGCCCGTTCGGACAGATAGGGACCCCATGCGCGCCAGTCCTGCTCCCCGGCGTCGGCCTGAGCCAGCCGGAGCCGTTCGGGGTCGGGCGCGCGGTCGTCGGGGGGCGGCACGTCGGTGATCACTTGCACATCTTCGACGCCGCCGGGGGACTTCACCACACGGGCCATTCTCGTCGTGGTCCGTCGCACGCCGCGGCCGGTGGAGGAAAGTTGATCGACGTTAGCTTTGGCCCGCAGGTGTGCGGCGACCTGACCGGCGGGGCGACTCGGGAGTGGCTGGTCACCGACGGCCTCGGCGGGTATGCCATGGGCACGGTCAGCGGCCTGCGGACGCGCCGCTACCACGGCCTGCTGGTGGTGGCCGGTGAGACGCCGGCGTCCCGACGGGTGGGACTGGTCAGCCTGGACCCGACGGTGGTCCTCCCCTCCGGCGCGCGGGTGCGCCTGGGCGCGCACGAGTGGTCCTCCGGCGACGTCGACCCGCGCGGCTTCGAGCTGCTGGAGCGGTTCGACCTGACCGACGGCCTGCCCCGGTGGCGCTGGCGGGTCGGCGACGTGGTGATCGAGCGGGAGCTGGCGATGACGCACGGCCGCCCGTGCGTGGCGGTGGTGCATCGGCTCGTCTCCGGCGGGCCGGTGCGGCTCGAACTGGCGGCGGCCTGCACCTGGCGGGACGCGCACGGCGAGCGCCGGGCCGACGGGCCGGCCCCGCGGGTGGAGCCGGTGCCGGGCGGGGCGGTGGTGGAGGGCGGTTTCCGGCTCGCCGGGTCGAACTGGACGCCGGAGGGCCAGTGGTGGCTCGGCGCGCACCACCGCGAGGAGGCGGCGCGCGGCCTGCCCCCCGACGAGGACCTCTGGTACGCCGGTCGCTTCTCGGGGAAGCTGGGCGGGCCGGGCGACACGGTGTCGGTGCTCGCCTGGGCCGGCGACCTGGCGCAGGAGCCGCCGCCGGCGACCGAGGTGGTGGCGGCGGCCCGGGCCCGTAACCGGCGGGTCGTGGCGGCGGCGAAGCCGGCGGACCCGGTCGAGGCGACGCTCGCGCTGGCCGCGGACGCCTTCGTGATCCGCGCCGGCACCGGGCCGGACGTGGTGGCCGGCTACCCGTGGTTCGGCGCCTGGTCGCGGGACACGATGATCTCCTACGAGGGGCTGTTCCTCTGCACCAACCGGGCCGACGAGGGCCGCGAGCTGCTGCGGGCGTACGCGGCGACGCTGTCGGAGGGGATGCTCGCCAACACCGCCGACACCGGCCGGGTGGAGTACAACACCGTCGACGCGACGCTGTGGTTCCTGCACGCGGTGAGCCGGCACGTCACCGTCACCGGCGACACCGACCTCGGCGACGAGCTGCTGCCCGCGTTGCGCGGGGTGGTCGACGCGCACCTGGCCGGCACCCGGTTCGGCATCGCCGTCGACCCGGCCGACGGGCTGGTCACCCAGGGCGGCACCCCGGGCACGGCGCTGACCTGGATGGACGCCCGGGTGCACGGGGTGCCGGTCACGCCGCGTACCGGCAAGCCGGTGGAGGTCAACGCGCTGTGGGTCAACGGGCTGGCCGGCCTCGCCGAGCTGACCGAGCTGGCCGGGCGGGACGCGACCGACCTGTGGCGGCTGCACGAGGGGGCCGTCGCCGCGTTCCGGGACCGGTTTCCCGCCCCGACGGGCTGGCTGCACGACGTGGTGGACGCGCCCGCGCCGGCGTACCCGCTGGGCGGGGCCGCGTACCACGACGACGACCTGCTGCGCCCCAACCAGTTGCTGGCCTGGTCGCTGCCGTACGCCCCGCTGGAGCCCGACGAGCCCACGCTGCGCCGGGTCGCCGCCGGGCTGCTCACCCCGCTGGGCCCGCGCAGCCTCTCCCCCGACTCGCCCGACTTCGTCGGGCGGCACCGGGGCGGGCCGGCCGAGCGGGACGGCGCCTACCACCAGGGCACCGTGTGGCCCTGGCTGCTCGGCGCGTACGCCGACGCCGCCCGGCGGGCCAAGCTGCCGGTTGACGGCCTTCTCGTGGGCATCGAGGCTCACCTGACCGAATACGGGCTGGGATCGGTGAGCGAGACGGCCGACGGCCTCCCGCCGCACGGCGCGACCGGCTGCCCGTTCCAGGCGTGGTCGGTCGCCGAGGTGCTGCGCGTGCGCCGCACCCGCCGGTAGCGCTTTACACGACCGCAACGGCGGCGTCTCCGCTGGTTAGCCAGCCGCCAGGAGGATGGGTCCCGATCCGGTCGCGACACCCGACGGGCACCCTCCGCGATGCCGGCACGCGCGCTCGGAGACAACTCAAGGGGGCCGCATGTCACCTGACGCCGACGTGATCGACATCCACCCCGCCCGGCAGCAGCGGGTGCTGATGCTCTCCTGGGAGTACCCGCCCGTGCTCGTGGGCGGGCTCGGCCGGCACGTGCACGCCCTGTCGGTGGCCCTGGC
The DNA here is from genome assembly GCF_040295705.1 of Micromonospora sp. NPDC002717. Classification (NCBI taxonomy): domain Bacteria; kingdom Bacillati; phylum Actinomycetota; class Actinomycetes; order Micromonosporales; family Micromonosporaceae; genus Micromonospora; species Micromonospora sp. NPDC002717. The sequence continues at coordinate 75,502 of NZ_JBEOVW010000025.1, forward strand.
CGCCGCCGGGCACGAGGTCACCGTCGTCACCCGGCACGCCGACGGCGCGCCCCTGGAGGAGTACGCCGACGGCGTCCGCATCCTGCGCGCCGCCGAGGACCCGGTGACCTTCCCGCTGGCCACCTCCTCCCTGCTCGCCTGGACGATGGCGTTCAACCACACCCTCACCCGGGCCGCCCTGCGGGCCACCGAGGCCGGCCCGTACGACGTGGTCCACGCCCACGACTGGCTCGTCGCGCACACCGCCGTCACGCTCGCCGAGCACCTGGACCTGCCGCTGGTCAGCACCATCCACGCCACCGAGGCCGGCCGGCACCAGGGCTGGCTGCCGGAGGAGCTGAACCGCACCATCCACGGCGTCGAGCACTGGCTGAGCAACGCCTCCGCCCGGGTGATCGCCTGCTCCGGCTACATGCGCGATCAGGTCGCCACGCTCTTCGACCTGCCGGCCGACCGGATCGACGTGGTGCCCAACGGGGTCGACGACCGGGCCTGGCGGGCGCGCCCCGGGGCGGTCGCCTCGGCCCGCGCCCGGTTCGCCGGAGACGGCCCTCTCGTCGGGTACGCCGGCCGGCTGGTCTACGAGAAGGGCGTGCAGCACCTGGTGCACGCCGTGCCGCACCTGCGCGACCGGCACCCCGGGCTGCGGGTGGTGATCGCGGGCGACGGCCCCTACCGCGCCGAGTTGGAGGAGGAGGCCCGCCGGCTCGCGCTCGGGCAGACCGTACGCTTCGTCGGCTTCCTGGACTCGACCCAGCTCCCGGCGCTGCTCGGCGCCACCGACGCGACCGTGGTGCCCAGCCTCTACGAGCCCTTCGGGATGGTGGCCCTGGAGGCGGCGGCGGCCGGCGCGCCCCTCGCGGTGGCCTGCACCGGCGGCCTCGCGGAGATCGTCGAGCCGGGCGTGACCGGTGTGACCTTCCCGCACAGCGACCCGGGTGCCCTCGCCGTCGCGGTCGACCGGCTCGTCGGCGACGAGGTCTTCGCCCGGCGGGTGGCCCGGCGGGCCCGCACCATGGTCGGCCGGCGGTACGGCTGGGCCACCATCGCGGCCCGGACCGCCGGCACGTACGCGACCGCCCGCCGCGAGCACGGCCCGGCGCGGGCCCGGCGGGCCGCCGCTCGGCTCGGCGAGCCCCGGCAGAAGATCACCATCCCGGAGGGAAACCTGCTCACGCTCGACGGTGCCGCCTGCTGAACCCGCCCGCGGCCTGCGACCGATCGGGCCAGGGGTTCCTCGCCAGCCCCACCCGACGCAAGATCCTGACCGACAAGGCCACCCTCGCCGGCATCACCGTCCACCTCGTCGACGAACACGGCACGTCGTCGACCTGCCCCACCTGCCGCTGGCGGATATCGAAGCCCCGTGGGCGGACCCTGACCTGCCCGCATTGCCAGTTCTCAAGCCACCGCGATGTCATCGCGGCGGCCAGCATCGCCACCCGTACCCGGGCGGCGGACCCACCACCCCACACCCGTCGCGCTGCCCGGGGTGATCACGCACCGTCGAGCCGGCCAGCACCTACCCGGCACCGGCCGGCCCTGACGTGACCCCGCCGCCCATCCGGCGGTGCGAGGGCCAGGATGGCCCGCTGTGGCCCACCCCACCAGCCGGTGGGAGTCGCTCGCCCTCACGGTGAGGATCCACAACTACCGGAACCCCGGTGAACGTCAGGGACACAGCACTAGCTGATCGCTACGGCTCGATCTTTCGCAGTCGCGTGAACGGCACTGATGAGGCAAGCGCCAGAGCGATTACTCCCACGAGCATAAGAGCGAACCATGCGCCAGATCTATCGATGACGATTCCCGCTGCTGCAGCCGCCAGCGATGCGCCGAAATTTACGGATGTGTTGATCCATGTCGACGCTTCTGTTCGGCTGGCGGCTGGAGCGATGGTGTCGGCGATGAGGTAGCCGGTGATGAGGGAAGGAGCGAGGAAAAGGCCGACGAGTACGAGACCCGCAGCGAAGAGACCGAGTGTGTTCAGCTGGGACACGAGCACTGCGGCGAGCCCCATGCTGACACACAGGGCGAACAGCTGATTCCCGATTCCTGCCCTAAATTTCAGCTGCCCATAGAGAAGCCCTCCGAGGGCACTTCCACCAGCAAAGGCCGCCAGGAGCCAGCCCGAAGCTGCGACAGCATCATGATGCACAGCAACTGCCGGCGCTGCGATCTCCGCGACGCCAAGCACGCCACCGACACCCAGGAGGACGATCAATACCCTTGCGAAACCTGGCTGGCGCAGCGGCCGGTCACCTCGCGCAACACCCTCTCTTCTTCCGCGAAGAGCCCCCGACGACGCGCTGGACGTCATCGCTACAGTGCCGAGGAAAACTGCTGCCGCGGTCACCCAGAGCCCGATGCTGGGAGAACTGGCCACGATGACCGCGGTGATGATGACGGGGCCACCGATGAAAAGGAGCTCCTCACACACCGCGTCGATGCTGAATGCTTTTGTTCGCTGGTCACCGGCCGTCGTGAGCGACGCCCAGATCATTCGCATCGCAGCGCCTAAGGGTGGCGCTGTCAGGCCGACCACCACGCCGAGAATGAGAAACCAGGTATCCGCCACCCCCTCGGCATCCGTAATGAGCGCGAGAGCGATGAATCCCGAAGCTTGACCTGATGCCATTGTCGTGAGCGCGATTCGTTGACCAAATCGATCGGTGGCCCTGGCGCGCCACGGCGCGGCGATGACGTTAGCGATTCCGAACGCGGCTGTTGCGAAACCGGCGTGCGTGAACGAACCCGTACTGTCCTGGACGGCGAGAAGGAGAGCAAGACCGCCCATCGCGAGAGCGGATCGACCGATCAGGGCGGGGAGGAAGGCGCGAAGCGCGCCAGGAAGTAGAAGCACTGCGAGCACGAAGCAACTCCGATGATGTGCGACCGGCGTCGTGTGCGCGGCCGCAAGTCTGACGGCTTATGAGCTCCGGAGGGCATGAAGGACCGCACCCTCAACGGATCAGAACCTGAGCGGGAGGTACCCAGGACCGTCAGATGAACATCACGAACTGCATCCGGCCAACCTAGCACGACAGCCGTTGATTGAGAAGGCATTTCACATCTGGGTCAGTCGGGTGTGTTGAGGTGCGGCGTTGTTGGCGGGTGGCGGGTTCGCCTCGGGCGAGGCGGTGAAGCATGCCGCTGATGGCGGCCCAGCGGATCATGGCGTCCAATGTGGTGGGCTGGGTTTCGTAGTCGCGGGCGAGGCGGTGGTGGGCGGTCAGCCAGGCAGGGCCCGCTCGACCGTTTCGTCGTCGCCGGAGCGCGGGTGCCGCCCCAAGCCCTCGGCGGGCGACCGGTTCGCGCCATGCTCGACGCGGACGGGCCTGCACTCGGCTGCGAAGTGCGCGACCGTCATCGCCGTACGCGCGATCCTCAAGCGGTTGAGCCTCCCGGTCGAGCCCTACGAGATGCTGGTCGAACCGTTCATCGCGGCGGGCGTCGAGGTGCCGCCTCACCCCGGGACGTGCCTGTCTTCGTCTGGCGAAGCATGGACGCAGTCGGGCATACTCCTCCAAGCGGGATCAGATGCCCTCAGGCTGTCAAGCCACCCACCCCTGCCCGCCACCGTCCTCGGTGGACCGTCCGGGTGATGCCCTGCGCCACCGCGGCGAACTACAGTGGCGTAGTTTGGCGCTCAAGATCCCTGGGGAGGGCGAGCCGAGATGATGGGACCGTCCCACGCGCTGTCCGGCGCGGCGGTGTGGCTGACCGGCTCCTGGGCGCTGGACCACTTCGCCAACTACCACCAGACTCCGCTGGAGCTCGCCGTCGGCACCGCGGTCTGCGCCGGCGGGGCGCTCTTCCCCGACCTGGACCTGTCCGGCAAGGTGACCCGCAACCAGGGCGGGGCCACCGTCGCCCGCACCTTCGGCGTGTTCTCGCTCTTCATCGCCGAGGTGATGGAGAAGATCTCGCTCGGGGTCTACTACGCGACCAAGCTCAGCAAGGATCCCCGCCGCAACAACGGCCACCGGACGCTGACCCACACCATCCCGTTCACCCTGCTGGTCGGCTGGGGCACCACCACGCTCTGCGCCGCGTACGGCAAGTGGGCGGTGATCGGCATCCTGTTCTTCATGTTCGGGCTGGCCCTGCGCGGGCTGTTCGACAAGTGGGCGGAGCGGGCCGGCTGGGTCATCGTGACCCTCGCGTCGGCCGGGGCTGCCTGGTTCACCTTCGCCAACCTGCCCGGCGACCGGGGCTACCCGCTGATCGGCACCGCCGTCGGGGTGGGCTGCTTCGTGCACATCCTCGGCGACATGATCACCCGGGCGGGCGTGCCGATCCTGTGGCCGATCCCGATCAAACGTCGGATGTGGACGCCGATCGGCCTGCCGAACAAGATCGCCCTGCGGGCCGGCAGCAAGACCGAGGTGATCGTCGTCCGGGCCGTACTGACGGCGGTCTCGGTGCTCGCGGCGCTCGGGCTGGTCGCCCCGTCGGTGTTGCAGCGCTTCAACATCGAGGGCTGAGCGGCCCCCGGGCTGTCAGGACAGCGCCTCGGCGGCCCAGCGCACCAGCAACTCCAGCACCGGCCGGCGGCCGGCCATCATCTCCGCCTCGTCACGCGCGTCGTAGGTCCCGCTGATCGCGGTCCGGCCGAGCCGGCCGAGCATCATCGGCGCCAGCCAGAAGTACTTGGCCGCCCCGGTGAGCCGGACGGCCCGGACGACCACGGCCGGCGCGACGGCGCCGCGCAGCCCCTCGACGTAGCGGTCGACCACCGTGTCGGCCACCTCGTCGAGCAGGGCGACGTCGACCAGCCCGTCGAGGAAGGTGTCGAGTGCCAGGTTCGCCGCGTCCTCGCCGAGCGGCCCCGGCCCGACGCCCGACCAGTCCAGCAGCACCGGCCCGCCGCCGCCGAACACCAGGTTCATCGGCCAGCAGTCGTGGTGGCAGAGCGTGCGGGGCAGCGCGTCGGTGGCCGCCAGCACCTCGTGCCGCCGCTCCCACAGCACGCGCAGGGCGTCGCGCAGGGGACGCGGCCAGGCGCCGACGGCGACCGGGTGCTCCCACGGCACCGGGGCGGCCACCGGCCGGGTGAGCGTGTAGTCGCGCAGCCAGTCACGCGCCAGCCAGTCCGGCGCCCGGCCGCCCGGCAGCAGTTCCCGCGCCTCGGGATCGCCCAGCCAGCGGGCGTGTCCTGCGCCGAGCCGGGCGGCAACCTCGCCGAGGTCGGCGGGCGTGCAGGCGATGCCCGGCCGGCCGGTCGCCTCGGCCAGCCACAGCGCCACCGAGCCGTCCGGCCGGTCGTCGACCGCCAGCGGCATCGGCGCGGCCAGCCCCGCGTCGGCGTACGCGGCGGTGGCCAGGCCGCTGCGGTACGCCTCGACCTCCCGTCGCCAGTAGTTCCAGTGCCGCGGCTCGTCGCTGCCGGCCCAGTGCGCCGGGCCGGGGCGGCCGGGCGGGGTGACCAGCTTCAGCACGGCCGCTTGTCCGTCCCGGCGGGTGCGCCAGATACCGCCGGTCACCCCGTTGAGCCTGTTGTGGGTCAGTTGCTCGGCCGGCACGCCGGCAGGGACCAGGTCGGCCGGTGGACAGTCCGGCACGCCGGTCACCGTCAGGGCCGCTCGGCGTGGTCGGCCCGGCGGGCCGCCGGCACCGGGCCCTCGGAGCCGCCGGGCGACGGCCGGGCGGGCACGGTGCCGGTGGGATCGGTGCGGCGCCAGCGGGCGAGGAACCGGGTCGCCGCCGGCGAGCCGTGCACGACGGCGGCGTAGGCCACGACGGGGCAGAGCAGCGCAGCCGTCGTGAGCGGCCAGGCCAGCGCCGCGTCGGCGACGGCCGTCCCTGTGACCGCGGCGACGCCGCCGACGTACAGCCCGACAATCACCACGGCGACGGCGCAGGCCGCCAGCGTGCGGGCCACCGGCCCGTGGCGGCTCGCGGCGGCGTCGGCGATCACGACGGCCGGCGCCACCGCCAGCGGCACGAGCGCGGCGCCCAGCAGGGCGGCGACCAGCACCCAGAACGGCCCGGCCAGCGGACTGCCCAGTGGGGCACCCGTGACCAGCGCCAACACGAACAGCGCCAGGTAGCAGACCACCGCCTCGCCGACGAACACCAGCCAGGCGGCCACCGCCCCGGCGACGTGCCGGGCCACCGTGCCGATCATGGAACCTCCCCGTTGCCGGCGCGCTTCCCGGCCGCGTCCGCAAACGGCGACGACGCGCCCCGCCGACGCTATCGGAAGGACCGCCCGTCGTGCGTCCCCGCGTCGCGGCCCCACCTGACGCGGGCATGTCGCCGACGGGCAGGAGCACGTCACGCCTGGCGCCCGGGTGGCCGGCGGTGCCGGCCCGCTTCGGAGGTCGCGGTCACCCTGCCGGCTCGAAGACGACCCGTACGCAGCCGTCGAGCCTGTTCCTGAACAGGTGGTAGCCCTGCGGGGCGTCGGCGAGCGGCATGGTGTGGGTCGCGAGGTGTTCGGTGAGGAGTTCGCCGCGGGCCATGCGCTCCAGCAGCATCGGGATGTAGCGCTGTCCGTGCTGCTGGGCGCCGCGCAGGGTGAGGCCTTTGTTCGTCACGGCCCCGAGCGGGAACTTGTCGACCGGGCCGGCGTAGCCGCCGAGGAGGAACACGCTTCCGCCCTTGCGGCAGTGGTGGATCGCTTCGCGGGCGGCGACGGGACGCTCCGGTTCGAGGCGCAGCTGCTGCTTGACCTGGTCGAACAGGAATTGCGGGCCGCTGCTGCGGGCCTGCGTGCCGACGGCCTCGATGCACACGTCGGGTCCGCGTCCGCCGCTGCGTTCGCGCAGTTCACCGCCGACGTCCTGGGTCTGGTGGTTGAGCGTCTCCACTCCCAGGTGGTCCCGCGCCATCCGCAACCGGTACTCCATCCGGTCGATCACGATGACGCGCTCCGCGCCGAGCAGGAGGGCTGCGCGGGCCGCCAGCTGTCCGACCGCGCCGGCGCCCCAGACGGCGACCACGTCGCCGGCCCTGACGCCACCGAGGTCGGCGCCCATCCAGCCCGTCGGGGCGGCGTCGGAGGCGAACACGGCCCGCTCGTCGCTGACGCCGTCCGGGACGGTGAAGGCCCCGTGGTCGGCGTAGGGGACGCGGACGTACTCGGCGTGGCTGCCCGCGAAACCGCCCAGGGCGTGCGAGTAGCCGTAGCATCCGCCCGGCGCGAAGCCCCACCGGCCCTCGGTGACGGCCGGGTTGGTGTTGCCGTTGTCGCACAGCGAGAACTGCTGTTGCCGGCAGTACCAGCAGCGCCCGCAGGCGACGAAGGAGCAGACCACCACGCGGTCGCCCACCCTGTGCTCGCGTACCTGCGGGCCGACCTCGACGACCTCGCCGAGGAACTCGTGGCCCAGCACGTCACCGTGCTCCATGAACGGGATGTAGCCGTCCAGCAGGTGCAGGTCCGAGCCGCAGGTGGCCGTCTTGCGTACCTGGACGATCATGTCCTGTTCGTTGCGCAGCTGCGGATCCGGCACCCGTGTCACGGCGAGCTCGTTGGTGCCCTGCCACACCAACGCCTTCACGGTCGCCTCTTCCGGCGCTGACCAGCCACAGTCACCGACGTCGTGGGTGGGGCACCTAGACGCCGACCCGCTGGGGCGGGACCGTCAGCCCGTAGAGGGCCATCAGTTCCGGGCTGTCGACCCGGCTGCCGTCGGCGACCGAGTCGCAGGAGATGTCGACGATCTGGTCCTTGTGGGCCAGCAGGTAGGGTCGGGCGCCGACGTCCGCGCTGGCCAGGGTGGCGATGCCGGACCAGTGCCGGCGCCCGAACAGCATCGGGTAGCCGCGCAGCCCGGCGTACGTGGCGCAGACCAGCACGTCGGGGTACGGCAGCGCGGTCACCCGGCGGACGGCGGCGGCGGTGAGGCCGGGCATGTCGACCGGCACCACCACGACCGCCTCGATCCCCTCGTCGTCGAGCGCGGCCAGGCCGGCCCGGATGGACGAGCCGACGCCGGTGCCCCACGCCCGGTTGATCACCACCGTGGCCCGGCTCAGGTCGGCCGTCTCGCGGACCTGGTCGGCCGCCGCGCCCAGCACGACCACGATCTGCTCGCAGCCCGCCTCGGTCATCGTGTCGATCATCTGGTCCACCAGCGGCTTCTCCCCGTGGTGCAGCAGGGCCTCCGGGCCACCGATGCGGCGTCCCCCGCCCGCGGCGATGATCATTCCTGCGATCCGGTTCAGCTGGGCCCCCTCCACCATGGAGCGGACCGTGCCGCGAGGCACGGCCCGCTCCGTCGTACGGACATCGGGAGCAACGAGGACGAGGCGAGCCGGGTAGCGGGGCGAAAGGGGAAAATCGTGCAACTGTTACCAACCGGCAACCCCGCCGGACCGCCCGCCACGGACTGTCCGGCCGGTCAGGACGACGCCCTCGCGGCGGCGACCGCGACCGGCATCGGGTCACGGGGTGGACGCGGGAGCAGGCGGGCAAGGTCGCCGTGGGTCTCGGCGAGGAACCCGCCCGCCGTGGCCGAGTAGATCGACATGAGCATCGCCGGCTGGAAGGGCAGCAGGCCCGGGCCCGCCAGCGCGGCACGACGCTCGCCCAGCGAGACCGGACGGTAGGGCACCTCCAGCGCGGCGGCGAGACCGGCTGCCGTGAGCGCGACGGGCCCCGTCAGCTCGTACGTACGGTGGCGGTGCGCGGCGGGGTCGGCGGCCACCCGCACGGCCGCGTCGGCCAGGTCCTGCCGGGCCACCGCCGCCAACGCGCCCGCGCCGAACGGGGCAGTCACCGCGCCGCCGACGGGGGCGGCCAACTGGCCGAACAGCTCCGCGTAGAGCCCGTTGCGCAGGATCGTCCAGCCCAGCCGACTCTCCCGCAGGCGGCGCTCCGTCCACCGGTGCGCCAACGCGAACGCCAGGTGGTCGCCGGCCCCGACCAGGCTCGTGTAGACCACGTGGTCCACCCCGTGCCGCTCCGCCGCCGCGACCACCCGCTCGTGGCGGGCGATGACCACGTCGTCCTCGCCGTAGCCGGCGGAGACCAGCACCAGGACGCGTACGCCCGCGAGGTCCGGCCCCGCCGGGTCGTCGAAGTCCACGTGCCGCCCGGCGTCGGCGAAGCGGCCGGGGGTACGGGTGCCGGCGAGCGGGGCCAGGCCCCGCTCGGCCAGACCGGCGTGGATGAGGGAGCCCAGGTGCCCGGAGGCACCGGTGACCAGCAGCATGAGACGAGCCTTCCGCGTGGTACCGAATCGGAACTAACCTCATCGTCGGGAACCACGGAACCGGGCACAAGGAGGCACTTCCATGTCGGCAGGACACACGGCGGTAACCGACGCGCTGGCACCCTGCGGGCTGCCCGAGCACCCGGACTGCGGAATCCGCGACGTGCTCGACCGCATCGGCGACAAGTGGTCGGTGCTCGCGATCGTCGAACTCTCCTCCGGCGTCCGGCGGTTCCGGGAGCTGCAGCGAGGCATCCACGGCATCTCCCAACGGATGCTCACCCTGACCCTGCGCCGCCTGGAACGCGACGGCCTGGTGCTGCGCACCGCGTACCCGACCGTCCCGGTGACCGTGACCTACGAGCTGACCGAGCGCGGCCGGAGCCTGACCCACCTCGTCCGGCAGCTGGCCGACTGGTCGCTGGCGCACAAGGACGCGATCGCCGAGTCCCGTCGGGCGTGGGACGCCGCCAACCCCGGATCCGCCGTCTCCTGACCGGCAGGCCCCGTCACGCGGCGTCGGCGTAGCAGTCGACGACGGACAGATCCAGCGGGAAGCGGACCGGGGTGTCGCCGAAGAGCAGCGCGGCGGCCCGCTCGCCGGCGCGGGTGACCGCCTCGGCGACCGCGCCGGCCTGCTCCGCCGGACAGTGCACGATCACCTCGTCGTGCTGGAAGAAGACCAGCTCGGCGCGGGTGCCGGCGAGCCCGCCGCGCAGCGTCGCCAGCAGGGTCGAGGCCCACTCGGCGGCGGTGGCCTGGATGACGAAGTTGCGGGTGAACCGCCCCCGGGACCGGGCCGCCCGGGCGCGCGGCGACTGCGGGTCGCCGCCGCCGTCGGGGTCGGCCTCCTCGCCGTCGCCGAACCCCGCCGTGCCGGGCGGGCAGGTGCGCCCCAGCCAGGAACGCACGAGCCCGCCAACCTCGCCGGTGCGGGCGGCCGCCTCGACGTAGCCGAAGGCGGTCGGGTAGTTGCGCCGCAGCACCGCCAGCGCCGGCACCGCCGACCCGCCGGTCTGCCCGTACATGGCCCCGAGCAGGGCCACCTTGGCGCGGGCCCGGTCACCGGCGAAGGCGTCCTGGGCGAGGGCGGCGTAGAGGTCGCCGGCGCCGCCGGCCGCGGCGAGCCGGGCGTCGCCCGAGACCGCGGCGAGCACCCTCGGCTCCAACTGGCCGGCGTCGGCGACCACGAGCCGCCAGCCCGGGTCGGCGACCACCGCCCGCCGGATCACCTTGGGGATCTGCAGCGCGCCCCCGCCCCGGGTGGCCCACCGGCCGGAGACCACCCCGCCCGGGACGTACTCCGGTTGGAAGCGCCCGTCGCGCACCCAGGCGTCGCGCCAGGACCAGCCGTGCGCCGTCCAGATCCGGTACAGCTCCTTGTATTCCAGGACCAGCGGCACCGCCGGGTGGTCCACCCCGCGCAGCACCCAGGCGCGGGTGTTGGGCAGCTCCACGCCGGCCCGGGCGAACGCCCGCAACAGCTCCGCCGGGGAGTCGGCGTGCAGTTGGCGTACGCCGAACGCGGCGGCGATCCGGGCGGCCAGCTCGGCCAGCCGGCGGGGCGGGCCGCCGACCGGGGACGGCTCGCCGAGCAGCTCGGCGAGGATCTCGTCGTGCACCTCGGCCCGCCAGGGCAACCCGGCGGCGCCCATCTCCACGGCGATCAGCGCGCCGGCCGACTCGGCGGCGACCAGCAGCCGGAACCGGCCGGGGTGCTCGGTCGCGGCGATCCGGGCGAGCTGGTCGGCGTACACCCGGGTCAGCGCCTCGATGCCCGGGCCCGGCGGGCCGGGCAGGGCGTCGAAGAGCGCGCCCTGGCCGTGGCCGGGCGGCGCGGCCGGGCGCGGCGGCGGATCGGGTGGGACAGGCCCCCCGGTGAGCCGGGCGTGGGCGGCGGCGAGCGACCGCGGCCCGCCCCAGCGGCCGGCGTGGCCCAGCAGCAGGGCCTCGGTCAGCTCCACGTCGTGGCAGCGCTCCACCCGCACCCCGGCGCGCAGCAACGGGGGATAGATCGTCGCGCCGGACGCCCAGACCCAGCGCGGGTGATCGGCCCGCTCGCGCGCGGCCACTGCGGCGGCCAGATCGGCCGCCGGCTCGACCGGGCCGACCGGAGCCCCGGCAGCGTCGAGGGGTTGCAGGGCTCCCCCGCCCCGCTCGTCCGACACCACCGCCACCAGCACGAACGCGATTCTGCCTCGTTCCTACGACACTTCCTGCGGCCCACCCCACCGCCACAAACGTCTATTGCGGTGACCGCACAGGTGGGCGGGGCTGGCTGCCGGAGCGGTTGGTGGACGTGGCTGCGCTCCGGCGCGTCGGTGAGCGGTAGGAGGTGGCTACCACAGAAGTCAGGCAGAGCGCGGCAGCTGCGATGAGTGACGGACGGCTGCCGAGGTGAACAGTTGCGGAGCCGAGCGGAATCGCCAGAGCGATCGGCCCGAACATCACGGTGTTGGCCGTCGCGGCGACTCGACCGAGCAACGCCAACGGTGTGTGCGTCTGCACTGCGGTCACCGCGGCGACCAGGGTCCAGGGCAGGCCGATGCCGGCGACCACCGAGGCGGCAACCGTGACCGGCCACCAGGGCAGGCAGCGTGCCAGGCAACCGGCTGCGAACAGCACCGTGCCGGCGGCGCCGACAGCAACTGGGCCCCGGCGAGCGATGAGTGGGCCGACGAACAGTCCGCCGACGATGGATCCGGCGCCCTGGGCACCGGCCAGGACGCCGAGGAACGCAGTCGGCAGGCCGAGCACCCCGATGACGATCGCGTAGACGGCCGCGGTCGTGAAGCCGGACATGGCAATGGACACCGCTGCGAGCGCGACGGTGACCCGCATCGCCGGTTGCCCGAAAAGGATGACAATCCCTGCGCGGAGGCCGCGCTGCCGCTCCTGCGGAAGGTCGGTTGGCGTACGGGTCAGTCGCACCCCCGCGTACAGGATGGCGACCAGGACGGGCATGGCCGCGCTGAGGACGGCCACCACGTGACCGCCGTGCCATGCGTAGAGGCCCGCGCCGGCCAGTGGAGCCACGAGCTTCATGCCTTCCTGAGCACTCGAACGCCAGCCGTTGACATGGCCGAGTTCCGCAGGTGACAGCGATGACGGCAGCAGCGCGGTCTCGCCCGCGTCAATCAACACGTAGCTGAGCCCGTAGGCGCACGAGACCGCGAAGATCAGCCAGGTTTCGCCGGGCCCCCGCACCGCGAACAGACTCAGCAGGACGGCGGCCAACGTGAGGTTGACTGCGATGATCAGGGGTCGCGCCGGCGCCCGGTCGAAGAGACCTCCCAGCCACGGGCCGGCAAGTACAGGGGTATACACGCAAAGCCCGGCGAGGGCCGCGAGGCTGCTGGAACCGGTGAGGTCAAGGATCCAGATCCCGGCTACCAGGGACATGGCGCTGCTACCAAAGCCCGACAGCAGCGATATCGCCACGAACAGTCCGGCATTGCGGCGCACGAGGCCTCCAAGGTTGAGCCGAGGTGACTCATCCTCTTTCTTGAGCCTCAGCAAGGCAATGCAGCTGGCGACTGTCAAGCTTTCATTGACAGCCCCGCATTCAGGTTCGCGGCGACCGCTCGAACGGGCCTTGGCAACCGTTCGAGCCCCGCCTCGGCGAGGTCGACGGCGACATGCGATGCCAGCGCGTAGAGCGAGCCCGGAGCGGCATCGAGGGCGACCTCTGCCGTACTACGTACGAGCGCCGCCCGCCGGAACCGCGTATCCCAACCTCGATCCACATCGATCCAGCGCTGAAGCTCCGCTATCGCGGTCCGCAACGCCGCGATCCGCGACGAATAGTGAAGATCACGGTCCTGCCGCCGGGACCACCGGGCTGCCGCCAGACGTTGGCGGCGCTGCTCCGCGGCCTGCCGACTACCGAGTCCCAGCGCGGCAGCGATCTGCGCCCACGTAGCACCCTTGTAGCGGGCGCGGTCGATAAGCTCCAACTCTTGCTCGTCGAGTTGGCAACGGGCAGCTCGGATCTCAGCCAACTGACCCATCTCCGGTGTCACACGTCAACGCTACGTCGACGGTGGAAACGGGTCGATGCGGCGACAGCCGGATCGTTGACATCCTCTCTGCCCTAAAGGACGGAGATTCCCTCCACGCTGCGCGTGGAACACGCGGCGTCCGGGTGGGTTCCCGCTTCCCTGCGCGCCGC
>NZ_JBEOVW010000026.1:0-83210 GCF_040295705.1 Micromonospora sp. NPDC002717
CGCCCAGCTGCTGCGCCGGGTCAAGCTCACCCCCGGACAGCACTGACACACGCACGAACGGCGGCCCGGTCGGGATGATCCGACCGGGCCGCCGCCCGCCTGGACAGGCGCAGGCGATTCGGGTACGTCGGTTCAGGGCGTCATCGGCTGCCACGTCGCGCCCGAGTCGGCGCTGCGCAACACCCGGCCGTCCTCGGTGGCCAGGTAGATGAGGTTCTCGTGCACGGTGAGCGCGACCGGGGCGCCCGCTGCGCGCCCGGCGGTGGGCGACCAGGTCGCCGCACCGTCGACGGAACGCACCAGTGCGCCATCCGCCGTGACCGCCACCAGCTCCCGCGCGGACCAGTGCAGCAGCACCGCTGGTGGACCGCCGGCCGGCGCCCAGGTGCGGCCACCGTCAGTGGAGCGGCGCGTGCCCTGTTCCGTGGTTGCCAGGAGGGTGTTCGGACGGTGCGGGTCGACGGCCAGGTCGTAGGCCTCGATCGTGGAACGGGTCTGCCACGCGACCCGGTCGGTGCTGGCCATCAGGGCGCCGCTGGTCGAATCGAGGCCGTACACGACGCCGCCGGAAGAGCGCAGCAGGTGGAAGTCGGCCTGCCCGGCCAGGGACAGGGTCCGCCAGGAAAGGCCGGCATCGGTGCTGTGGATCAGCCCCAGGTGCCTCGGCCCGTCCTCGCCGGGGGCCGGGTGCCCGGAGGCGAGGAACTCGTCGGGGCCGGTCACCGTGAAGCCCATCGTGTCCTGTCGGCCGTTCCCCACCCGGGTCGCCTCGGCACCGGAGAACCGGACCACTCCGTGGTGGGTGGCCACATACAGCTGTCCGTCGGCGGGGTTCACGCCCAGGCCGTGCACGTGGCCCAGCCCGCCGCTGCCCAACGCCGACGAGCCGGTGGAGGTGGCGTCGCCACGCCGGCCGACGGCGGTGGCCGCGGCGGTGACCAGCAGGAGGACGCCGACCGCGACGCCGATCCATGCCAACCGATTCTGCCCCTTGTGGGCCACACCAAGCTCCCTTGCCTCGCCCTGCGACCTGCGCTGGCGGCCCGGGATCATCCCGCGCCGTCCCCCGGATCGTATGCCATCTACTATGGCTGGATAGTAGTAGTGTCGTCAGGCGTCACGGTGCGGACATGACGCGCCAGCGAGTGTGCGCCCAGCGTCGGCGCAGCGAGGAGGTTGTCGGTGCGTCAGGTCATGGCGGCGCCCAACCGGGCGTTGCGACGCGCGGTATCGGTTGCCGGAGCCGCGGTACTGGCTGCAGCGGTGGGATTCGTGCTGCGATTCGATCCCACCGACCGGGTCGCCGACCCGACCGGCCCCTGCCTGTGGCACTCCCTCACCGGCGTCAACGGGCCGGGCTGCGGTGGCACCCGCATGTTCTACTACTTGCTGCACGGCGACCTCGTCGAGGCCGCTCGCCACCACCTGGCCGCGCTGATCGCGGTGCCATTCGTGGCGTACCTCGGCGTGCGATTCCTCGCCTCGGCCTGGCTCGACCGCGAACTACCCGCGCTGCGCCTGCCCGCCTGGGCCTACGGGGCGTACGCCGCCGTCTTCCTGCTCCACAGCACGGTGCTGCGTAACCTGCCGTGGGCGCCGTTCTCCTGGTTCGACATCCCCAACCTGACGCCGTAGCACCGAGGAACGGCGCTGCGAGGTCAGCGTAGGCTGACGTGGATGTGGGAGGCGGTGTGCCGTTGAACGGCCTGGGTGAGTTGGAAGCCGCCGTCATGGACGTGCTGTGGCAGGCGGGTGAGCCCCTGCGGGTGCGTGAGGTGCTCAACAGACTGACCGGACGCACCCTGGCCTACACCACCGTCATGACTGTGCTGGACAACCTGCACCGCAAGCAGTGGGTGCTGCGCGACAAGAGCGGCAAGGCGTACCACTATCGGCCCGCCGGCAGCCGGGAGGAACTCGTGGCTCGAACCTTGCGGCGCATGCTGGAGACAAGTCTCCAACCCGACGTGGTGCTTCTGCACTTCGCCCGTTCGGCCTCTGACCGGGAACTGGCGGTGCTGCGGCAGGTGCTCGGCGAGCAGTCGGATCGCCGGTGAGCCCGGGCATCGCCCTCATCGTCGGTGCGTTCGTCGTAGCCTGGCTGGCCCCGGCCCCGCTGGAGCGCGCCGTGGGCGGGGTTCGTGACCCGGTCGCCGTGTTGCTCGCCTGGTGGGGCAGTCTGGCCGCAGTGCTGCTGACCTTCACCGCCGGGGTGGTACTGCTGCTCACGCCCGCCGATAGCGTCGAGGACTGGGCAGAGTATCTCGCGCACCACTGTTGGCTTGCGGTGCGCCACGGCCGGCTGCCGGCGCAGGACGAGGTCCTTGGCGTGACCGGCGTGGTGGCGGTCGCCGCGCTGGCCGCGCGAGGCGTGGTCGTTGCTGCCCGACAGCGGCGTTCGCACCGCGACTCCCGACAAGCACACCAGGACCTGGTGACCCTGGTCGGCGAAACCCTCACGCCGGAGCGTGAACCGGTGCTGCGGGTTCCGCATCGCGCGCCACTGGCCTACAGCGTTGGTGGCGGCCGGGGCCTGCTGGTCGTCAGCGCTGGCGTCCTGGGCCTGCCCGCTGCGCAACGCGCAGCGGTGCTGTGTCACGAGCGGGCCCACCTGCGCGGCCGCCACCATCTGATCGTCGCCCTCGCGGAGGTCCTGGCGGCGGCCGCACCGTGGGTGCCGCTGACCCGCCGCGCCCCGCGCGCCATGCGCCTTCTGGTCGAGCTGTCCGCCGACGCGGCCGCCGTGCGCGCCTGCGGCGCGCCCGCAGTTCGCGCGGCGCTGATCGCCCTCAACGGTGCTCCACACCCCGCGCACGCCCTGCCGATGGCCGGAGCGGACGTGCCTATGCGGCTGCACCGCCTGCAGGCCGGGGAACCGGGCTCCCGGGCGTCGACCCGTGTCGCACTTCCGCTGGCCGCGGTGCTCGCGCCGGCACTGGTCAGTGTCGCCACCACCATCCTCTTCTGCGCCTGAGCATCCTGCGGCCCCCGTGGCGAACCAGGTTCGCTGAAGAGGCGCGATTCCGTCACGCCACGAACCGAACGTCAGCGTTCCTTCAGGCAAGCCAAGCGGTGCACCTCGGAGGGGCCATGACGCCGGACGGCAGCCGTTCAAGCCCAGATGTCGACTCCTGTGACCGTGTTGATGCGGCAGGGGCGCGGCCGGTCGTGCCCGTGTCCGGGACGGACACGACCGGCCAGGTGGTCAGCCGACGAGCTGGTAGCCGGCCTGTTCGACTGCGGTGCGTACGTCGGCGGTCTCCAGGGCGGCGTCGCTGGTGACGGTGACCAGGCCGTCGGTCACATCGACCTCGACGCCCGTGACGCCAGCGACGGTGCTGAGGTGCTTGCGTACGGAGTTGGCGCAGCCCCCGCAGGTCATTCCGGACACGGTGTAGGTGGTCCGGACGCCGTCCTGGGTGGCGGTGGCCGGCGGGGCGGTGTCAACGGCAGTGGCGCAGCCGCAACTGGATTCGCTGTTGCACATGGACATCTCCTCTGGTGGGTGTGGGTAGGCACGGCGGATCAGGACTGGACGGCTCTCCACCACCGACCGCTTCGCAGCGACGGTGCGTGGGATGCCGGTGCAACAAGGACCCTCGTCTGACCCTCTGGTCACCCGGAGCCCCTCCCTCAGCCCGGAGGAGCTGCGGTGTGGGCGTCCTCTGCCTGGGTGCCGGTGTCCCCGTCACGATCCGCCTTTCTGGATAAGTGGACGCTACCCCAGGGGGGTATATGGCGCAAGGGGTTCGTGTGTTCGGGTGTCGTTGGCGTGGATCACTTGACGTCAGATACCCCTAGGGGGTAAACATTCTCCACTTACCCGTACCCCCTAGGGGCATAAAGGAGTGGTTGTGATGTCACCCAGGACCAAGCGGTGGTGGGCGCTCGGCCTCATCGCGCTCGCCCAGTTCATGGTCATCATGGACACCTCGATCATCGGCGTCGCTCTACCTCGGATGCAGACGGACCTCGGCTTCTCGCCAGAGAACCTGTCCTGGGTGTTCAACGCCTACGTCGTCGCCTTCGGCGGCCTGCTGCTGCTCGGCGGCCGGTTGTCCGACCTGTTCGGCGCCCGCCGCATGTTCACCGCCGGCTGGCTGATCCTCCTGGCCGGGTCGGCCGCCGCCGGCCTGGCCGACAGCGTCGCCGTCGAGCTGGCCGCCCGCGCCGTCCAGGGCGCCGGCGCCGCCCTGATCGCGCCCTCGGCGTTGACCCTGCTGATGATGCTCTTCGGCGCCGAGCCGCGGGAACTCACCAGAGCCCTTGCTCTCTACGGAGCCGCGGCACCCGCCGGCGGCACCGCCGGCGTCTTCCTCGGCGGCGTCATCACCGAGTACGTCAGCTGGCCCTGGGTCTTCTACATCAACATCCCGATCGCGCTGGTCGCCGTCCTCGCCGCCCCGGCGCTGATGCCGGCCGGCGGCGCCCGCCGAGGCTCCCTCGACGTCGCCGGAGCGCTCACCGTGACCCTCGGTCTCGGGGCCGCCGTCTACGCCATCGTCCGCGCCCCCGAGGTCGGCTGGTCCTCCGGGCAGACCTGGTTGGTCCTGGCCGGCGCCGTCGCCGCCCTGGCGGCGTTCCTCGCCATCCAGGCCGCCCGCCGGGAGCCGCTGATGCGCCTGTCCATCTTCCGCGCCACGAACCTCGCCGCCGCGAACATCGCCCAACTGCTGCTCGGCGCGGCCTGGATCCCGATGTGGTTCTACCTCAACCTGTACCTGCAGCAGGTCCTCGGCTACAGCGCCTTCCCCAGCGGTGCCGCGCTGCTGCCCATGACCGTCCTCATCATGGTCGGGATGATCGCCCTCGCACCGCGGGCCATCAACCGATTCGGCCCCAAGCCCATGGTCGTGACCGGCCTCGCGGTCCTCGCCGCCGGCCTCGGATGGCTCGCTCTGATCCGCCCGGACGGCACCTTCGTCACCGACGTCCTGCCCGCCTCACTCGTCGCGGCGCTGGGCATGTCGCTCGCCTTCATCCCGTCGCTGGGCACCGCGATCTCCAGCGCCCGCCCCGAGGAAGGCGGGCTGGCATCCGGCATCGTCAACACCAGCTACCAGGTCGGCTCCGCCCTCGGCCTGGCCGCCATGACCGCCGTCGCCGCGTCCTACGGCGCCGACCAACTCGGCGACCTGCCGGCCCTGACCGACGGCTACTCCGCCGCCTTCATCGGCGCCGGGATCATCGCCGCCGCGGGAGCTGCCATCGCGGCGATCACCCTGCGCAGCACCGCACCCCACCCGGAACAGACCACCGACGCCCAGCCCGCCCAGGTCAGCTGACCCGAATCCCCACCACACTCACCTCGATCACCAGCAGTGTGTGAAGGAGAGCACCATGACCACCATCGACCCGACCCCGACCGCCCACGACGACCCGTCGAACGCCACCGCCCGGCACCCCGCTACGGACGACGCCCGAGGTGCCGATGCCGCCACTCGCGACGCCTTCGAACGGCTCGCCGCGGAAGGCGTTGCCGTCGCAGACAACACCGGCCCCACCGCCGAGCGCCGAGTCACCTCCACAACGACCCGGCCGGAGGCAAAGGCGACGGTGCGGGCCAGGTCTGAACCGCCACTTGCGTGATCCGCCACCTGATGACGTCTTCGGGGCGGTCGGCCGTAACGGCCGACCGCCCCGAAGCTCGGCGGTCGCAGCCAGCGCCTGACAGCTCACCGACTTCACCGAAGCCGTCGCGGAGCACGACCTGACCGGGCCGCTCGAGTACGCATGAATGACGGCTCTGCGCTTCGGCCTCGATGTTGGGGACGTCGGGTCAGGTGATGTCGCGGCGCATGGGGATGATGACGGCGATCAGCGAGGCGGCGAGTGCGTACGTGGTGAGCAGCAGTGCGCCGGTGGCTGGTGGCAGTAGCTGGATGGCCGTGCTGCCGACCTGTTCGGACATGGCGTCAGCAAGGTAGGTGAAGTCGGTGAGGGAGGCGGTGGCGCCACCGGGCAGGACTGGATAGAGCGCGTTGATGCCGGGGATCATCATGAGCAGCGTCTCGCCCAGGTACAGGTAGCCGATCACGACGCACAGGGCTATGACCTGGTGGCGGATCAGGGCGCCCATGCCCACGCCGATCAGCAGGTACACGACCATGGCCAGGCCGATGCGGGCCAGCAACGCCAGCACCGTGCTGGCTGGCAGGCCGAGCGCGACGCCGCGGGCGGCGGCGACCGCGAAGAGGGCTGCGGCGGCGGTGCCGGCGAGGACCAGCCCGTACGCCAGTCCACCGACGCCGTACGCGGCGAGCTTGGCCGCCAACACCTGCCACCGGCGCGGCGCGAACAGGAACGTGACGGCGGCGGTACGGTGCCGGTACTCGGACGTGACGGCGAGTGTGCCGACGGCGGCCGGCACGAACGCGGTGTAACCGAGGATGCCGAGGATCGAGCGGATGCCGGTTTCGGTGTCCAGTCCGGGCATGGGTGGGTCGAAGTTCTCCGGACCGACCAGCGCCATCGCACCCATCATGCCGCCGCCGATCAGCACGGCGGCGAGCCGCAGCCCACTCCACAGACGGGTGGCCAACAACCGGCGGAACTCGGCCTTGATCAGGTGGTTCATGCGGTGGTCGCCGCCCTGTCGGTGGTCAGGTGGAGGAAAAGTTGTTCGAGGCTGGGGTTCTCGGTGACCAGCTCGTGTATCCGCAGCCGGCACGTGGCGGCCAGGTCGGCGACGTGCGGCGCGTCCAGCCCGTACACCCGTAGCCGGCCCGCCCCGACGGCTTCGACCCGCGGTGCGTCGCCGTCTGGCCGGCTGACTCGCAGGGCGGCGGCCAGCCGGTCGGCATCCGGCGAGCTCACCAGCACCGCTGGCGGTCCGGCGAGCCGTGACCACGGTCCAGCGGCGACGAGCTCGCCGTGGCGGACCACCACCACGTCGTCGACGAGCTGCTGGATCTCGCTGAGCACGTGGCTGGAGATCAGGATCGTGCGCCCCTCATCGGCCAGCCGGCGCAGGAAGCCACGCAACCACAGCATGCCCTCGGGGTCGAGGCCGTTGCTCGGCTCGTCTAGCAGAAGCACCGAGGGGTCGCCGAGCAGGGCGGTGGCGAGGCTGAGTCGTTGCCGCATGCCGGTGGAGAACCCGCGGGTGCGGCGGTCGGCGGCCTCGGTGAGGCCGAGCAGGTCGAGCAGGTCGGTGACCCGGCTGTCCCGGTAGCCGCCCATCGCGGCGTAGACGCGCAGGTGGTCGCGGGCGGTGTGGCCGGGGTGGAACGCGCTTGCGTCGAACACCGCCCCGACGGTGCGTGACGGCCGTGGCAGCCGCCCGTACGGCTGGCCGCCGATCGTCGCAGTGCCGGAGGTGGGTGACACGAGGCCGGTCAGCATGCGCATCGTGGTGGTCTTGCCCGCGCCGTTCGGGCCCAGGAAGCCAGTGACC
Organism: Micromonospora sp. NPDC002717; assembly: GCF_040295705.1. Taxonomy (NCBI): domain Bacteria; kingdom Bacillati; phylum Actinomycetota; class Actinomycetes; order Micromonosporales; family Micromonosporaceae; genus Micromonospora; species Micromonospora sp. NPDC002717. The sequence goes on from NZ_JBEOVW010000026.1 coordinate 7,397, forward strand.
ACTCCCGGTTCGACCGTGAAGGTCAGATCACGTACGGCGGTGACCTCGCCGTACCGCTTGGTCAGGTGCGAGACCTCGATCGTCAGGCGGTCGCCGTTCACGCGCCGGCCGCCGACGCGCGTCCGATCGCGTCCGCGATCTCCGGCGCAGCCGGATTGGAGAGCACGACCTCGTCGAACTGACCACCGGCGGCCGCTCGGTCCAGGCCGAGATGCAGCCCCAGCTCGCCCCGGCGTGCCGCCACGAGCTGACGGGGACCGGCGAACAACCCCCAAACACCGATCTTGACGAAGCCGGACACCACCATTCCGCGCCGGGCGCCCCGCGCCAGGCGCAGCGGGTCGGCCACAACGGCCACACTCCGCACCGCAGTGACGGGGACAGCCAGCCGCTCACGCCCGATCCAGAGCCGCTCCCACCCGGTGAACCGAATGTCGACCAGGTCGATGGCAACCGTGACTGAGGCCATCAGTCATTCCCTTCCCTCGGGTCGGAGCCTTCGCCCCGCTCTGGCGTCTGTTGTGGACTGTCGGTGGCTGCCGGCTGATCGGCCGGCAGCAGGATGGTGGCCAGCAGTCGAGGCACCCTGCCCTCGCCAGGCTCGTTGCCCAGCAGCGGGCCGATGACCTGGCTGAGGTCGGCGGCGAACTTTGCCAGCTCCGCGTCGGTCAGGTGGAGCACGAGCTGCTGGTACCCGACCCCGTCGGCGGCGAAGTCGATCCGCTCGCGGGCGAGGTAGCGGGAGAACTCCGACAGCAGGCTCGACACGAAGGCGGTGAAGTAGCGGGCGTGATCCTCGGGCGTCGCGGTGGCCAGGGCTGCGGCGTCCAGCGTCGCGCCGTGGGCCGGCAGGGCGTAGACCCGCTCGACGGCCCCGCGGATCCTGCGTTCCTCCACCACCTCGATCAGGCCGGCCTTGACCAGCGTGGCCAGGTGCCGGTACAGCGTGGCCTGCGGGATGTCCGGCAACAGCGCCGCCAGGTCGTGCGTAGTCAGCCGCGCACCCGCCACCGCCCGCAGGACCCGGATGCGCACCGGGTGCAGCGCCAACTCTGCCCAACGCTCCCTCGACAACTCCACGAGCCAACGGTATCACTATTGAGAATGAGAATGGTAAGGGTGGTGGTCTCCTGTCGGGTGATCTCGTGTCCGGCGATGGCGCGCTCGACGGCACGGTCACCGCGCTGCGCCCTGGGCTCCCCGAAGGCGGACAGGTGTGCCCGTCGCCCGCGTGGGTACCCGTCCGGCCGACCTGGAGGAGACCACGGTGACGGACGAGGCACCCGACTATTTCCAGCCCGAGCACGGGCTGGTGCTCACCCACCTGTTGATCGTGCGGGACGTGGACCGTTCGCGGGAGTTCTACCGCAACGTGCTGGGAGCGACGGTGGTGCGCGAGCGGCAACCGGCCATTCTCCGACTGCACAACGGCTACATCGTGATCAACGACGAGGGCGGCCCGACCGACGACAAGCCGACCGTCCGGGCGCAGGCACCGGCGGACCCGAACGTGCTCAGCGGCGCGCTCAACATCCGGGTCACCGACGTGCGCGCCGTCTACGAGCTGTGGCGCTCCCGCGGCGGACAGTTCCTGACCGAACCGAAGGATCACGGGGTGGAGATCCGCTGCTACCTGCGTGATCCGGACGGCTACCTCATTGAACTCGGTCAGGGCACCGGAATCCTCGCTGAGATGGGACGACCGGCCCTCACCCAGCGGTGACCCCTCACGCGTCGACTTCCTAGCGGACGGCCTGGGTCGAAACGCCGCTCGGTCGAGACTGCCCCGCGGACCTGGCCGCGGGGGGTGTGCCGCCGGGCGCAGGGATGGTCATCCGGTGGTCAGGCCGACGATGAACGGAAGCGTGGCGATCGAGAGCAGCGTCTGCGCGCCGGTGATGGACGCGATGAGGTGCGTGTCGCCGCCCATCCGCCTGGCGAGGACGTAGGCGGACGGTGCGGTCGGGACAGCGCAGATGATCGCGATGCTGGTGAGCGTCGCGCCGCTGACGCCGAGTGCTGTGGCGATGGCGACCGCCGTAAGGGGCAGGGCGACGAGCTTGAGCGCGGATGTCGAGAGGACGTCGACGACATCGCGCCGTCGCAGGCGGAAGGTGATTGCCGCACCTGCCGCCAGCGTTCCGCTCACCAGCGCGGGCGCGGCGAGCATGTCGAGGGTGGTGGCCAGGAACGCGGGCAGTTCGATGTGGAGCAGGCTCAGGGCGAGGCCGGCCACGCAGCCCTGGATGAGGGGGTTGCCGAGGAGTTCGCGCCAGAGCCTGGGCGGGTGGCGGTCGTCCCGGTCGCCGTGTTTCGACAGGACGCTCACCGATATGACGTTGACGAGCGGGACCATGACCGCGGCGGCCAGGGCGAAGGTGGCGACGCCTTCCGGGCCGAAAGTGGCGGACGCGAACACGAGCCCGATGTAGGTGTTGATGCGGATGCTGCCCTGGACCAGCGAGGTCAGTTGCGGGCCGTTCGCGCGGAGCGGACGACGCAGGGCGATGACGAGCACGGAGACGACGGCGACCGGGACGGCCAGACTGGGCAGCAATGCCGCTGGCGAGGCGGCGGCCAGGTCGGTCGCGGCGATCGAGGTGACGAACAGCGCGGGCGTGAAGACGCGGTAGCTCATCCACTCGATGCCGCGCCAGAATCCCGGGTCGGTCACCAGCCGCCGGCGCAGCACCGTGCCGAGTCCGAGCAGCAGCACGATCGGGACGACCGCCATGACGACGAGATGCATGTCAACGACTGTGTTGCAATGGTTCAGTGCAGTTCAACCATGACAACATGACCGGGGTCCGTCTCGCCGCCGATCTCGCCAACCTCGTGGTCGAGGGCCGGTCCGGCGTGGGCGGGACCGGGGCGGGGGAGATCGAGGCGGTCCTGCGTACGCACGAGATCCGCCGACCGGCGCTCACGGCCCGGCAGGCAGAGATCCTGCGGGTGTGGGGTGTGCGACTGCGAGCCGTGTTCGAGGCGTCCGGGACCGACGAGCGCTGCGCGGCGATCAACGCGCTGCTGGTCGAGGGAACTGCCGGGGCGTTTCTGACCACCCACGACGGGCTGCGTCCGCACCTGCACTTCACGCCCGAGGACGATGATGCCGTCGGCCGGGTCCGAGCGGTCACGGCCGGCGGCCTGGCGATCTTCGCGGTCGAGGCGGAAGGGCGGCGGCTGGGCGTCTGCGCCCGGTCGACGTGCGTGACGGTGTTCGTCGACACCAGCCGCAACGGGCGGCGCGAATACTGCTCGACCCGGTGCGGCAACCACGACGCCGTGCATCGCCATCGGACCCAGCGCCGAGCAGGCAGGTGATCGACGATCAGACCACGCGCCGGGTGGCAGGGCCCCCGCGTCGGCCGGAACCTGCCCGCACATCGAGAAAAGCGCAGCTCTCTATTGCGTCCGCCGTCCGCGCAGGTCAAGATCCTCCAAAGCAAGAGGTGGTCCGCTCCCCGGGCGTCACCAGCGCTCTTCCGCGCCCCGCTCGGTGGTCGGTGGATCCACGAGAGGAGTACGCGTGCAGGTACACACGAAGTCGACGATCCTTCGCTCCCGCGGGGCCCTGGCCGCCGCCGTGACGGCCGCGCTGGCCGGCTCCATCCTCACCGCTCCGGCCGTCTCCGCCGCCGCTCCCGAGGGACCGGGGCAGGGCAGCTGCAAGATCGCCGAGGACCCGTCCTGGTCGGGCTGGAGCAACCACGAGCAGGTCGGTGACCAGCTGGCGCAGATCGAGCGCACCAGCGGCGGCCGGGTGGACGTCGAGGTGGTCGGGCGCTCGCCGGAGGGCCGGGAGCTGTACACGGCCCGGGTCGGCACCGGCGACAAGGTGCTGCTGGTCACCAGCGCGATCCACGGCAACGAGCGGACCGGCACCGAGGCGCTGCTCGGGATCCTCAAGCGCCTGGGCAGCGCCGGTGACGCGCAGACGCGACAGATCCTCACCGAGGTCACCTTCGTCGCCATGCCGATGGTCAACCCCGACGGCGGCGAGCTCAACCGGCGCATGAACGTACGGTCCTGGGACGCGACGGTCGCGGAGTTCCCGCAGCTGGCCGGCGCCCCGCGCGCCTGGTACCACCGGCTCAACGGGGACGGCATCAACCTGCCCGGCTACGACCTGAACCGCGACTTCAACCCCGACCTCGACTACGTTCCGCGCGCCGCCGACCTTCCGGGCCGCGACACCGACGCCGGGTTCTTCCTCTCCCCGGAGTCGCGGGCCATCCGCGACGTCTACGTGGGTCTGCGGGAGGAGAAGGGCGCCGTCGACGCGTACATCGACCTGCACCACATGGGGCCGTGCGACCGGATCACCGGCGGTGAGCAGGACGGCAACCTCATCTCCGTCTCGCTCGACTACCCGCCGCTGGGCGTGCAGGACGGCGCCGCGTACAAGGCGACGTGGCCGGCGCTGGACCAGGACAAGTCCCGCCGCTACGCCCTCACCGTCGCCAACGGCATGACCGCGAAGTACGGCGACCAGTCGAAGCTCGCCGCCATCGGCCGGTACTACCACCCGGACAACCGGGAGTACGCGGGCCAGGGCCGCTCGGCGTTCGCCCTGAACGGCACCGGCACGGTGCTGTTCGAGGTGCGCGGCCAGCAGGACGACCTGGGCCAGAAGCAGCACGGCATGCTCGTGCAGAGCGTGCAGACCGGCGTGGAGTCGCTGCTCAACGGCCTGGCCGACGGCACCGTCGACCGGGTCGACGGTGACGACTTCTTCGACCTGCCCGACTACGGCTGGGACACCACCAACGACTGACGATCGTTAGCGGCTGGCGGCCCCGGGGCAGGAGCTCCGGGGCCGCTGGCGTCGGCTGGATGGTGCCCCGTTCCAGGCCGAGATGCTCGTCTGGCCGGTGACGGGAAGGTATTGCTAGTGCCCCGTCTTTGAACGTTGGCCGGGTAATCGGTTGGTTCTGAAAATTGTCGTACGGGTGGTGTTGGCTTCGGTTTGTGCCTCGTCGTCGGGATCCTGCGGCGCCTGCGGTGGTGCACCGCACCGCCCGTGTCGCTGTGCGGGTGACGGCGGGCCAGCGGCGGCGGTGTTTCGGTCTGCTGCGCTCGGCCGGCGACGTATGGGCGTGCGTACTGGAGGTCAACGCCTGGCGACGCCGCCGCCGAGCCACTCCGCTGGTGAGCTATCAGGATTTGTGTCGGGAGTTGTCGGCCTCCGGTCCGGGCACGTTCGCGGAGTTGGACTCGACCGGGGCGCGGTCGGTGTTCCGGCGGTTCTCGGATGCGTGGTTCGCGGCGGCGAAACACCGCAAGGCAGGTGATCCGTCGGCACGGTTTCCGCGTCGGCGGCGGGGGTTGGTGCCGGTGCGCTGGTACCACGGCACGTTCACCCTCGACGGCCACCGCGTGCGCATCCCGACCGCGAAAGACACGGCATCTCTGTGGGTGCGCTTGGCGCGGGAGGTGCCGTATCCGGTGGAGCAGGTCCGCTCGATCACTCTGCTGTGCGAGGGCGGCCGGTTGTTCCTCGATGTGACCGCCGAGGTCCCGGTTGCGGTGTATCCGGCTGGTGAGGGGCCGGATCCCGGCCGGGTGGCGGGCGTCGACGTCGGTGTGATTCACCCGTACGCGGTCGCTGGTCCTGGTGGGGAGGCGTTGTTGGTGTCGGGGCGGGCGATCCGCGCCGAGCACCGCATGCACCTGGCCGACACCAAGACTCGCCGTCGTGCCGTCGCCCGCCGGGCGCCGAAGCCGGGCCAGCGGGGGTCACGGCGGTGGCGTCAGTACCGGGCTCGCGCCCGTCGGGTGGAGGCCCGTCATCGGCGGCGGGTGCGGCAGGCCCAACACGAAGCCGCCCGCACCGTCGTCGACTGGGCCGTCCGGCAGCGGGTGGGGGTGTTGCACGTCGGCGACGCCCGCGGCGTCCTGGACCTGTCGGCGGGGCGGCGGCACAACCTGCGGCTACGGCAATGGCAGATCGGGCGACTCCTGCAGATCCTGACCGACAAAGCCACCCTCGCCGGCATCACCCTCCGGCTCGTCGACGAACGCGGCACCTCGTCGACCTGCCCGGCCTGCCGGCGTCGTGTGCCGAAGCCGCGGGGCCGGACCCTGACCTGCCCACACTGCCAGTTCTCAGGCCACCGCGACCTCGTCGCGGCGGCCAGCATCGCCACCCGCACCCCGGGCGGCGGACCCACCACCCCCACACCTGTGGTGTTGCCTGGGGTGGTCACGCACCGTCGAGCCGGCCGGCACCTCCCCGGCACCGGCCGGTCCCGACGTGACCCCCGCCGCCCACCCGGGCGGCGCAAGGGTCCAGATGGCCCGCTGTGGCCCGCCCCACCACATGGTGGGGAGTCGCTCGCCAATTCGGCGAGGATCCACAACACCCACCGGAAACCCGGTGAACGTTAGTGGAAACAGCACTAGACCGCGCGGGCCACGCAGATCCTGGCGTCGAGGCGGGGCCCGGCCTCGTAGAGCATGTAGCTCACGCCGCCGTCGGTGCCGAACGTCGGTGCCGCGACCCGGCCGTTGTCCGACGCGATCGGCCGGTGGAACACTCCGAGGTGGACCTCGCGGTCGAAGTTGTTGCCGATCTCGGTCAGATACATGTTGCCGCTGTTGCCGTGATACGCGAGATACGCGGTGTCGTTGCGCTTCAACAGGTGCGCCGCGGAGATGTCGGTGAGTCCGTCGCCCGACGGTGACACCAGCGGGTTCGGGTCGAACTGCCAGCCGCTCCAGCCGTTCGGTGACCAGCCCCAGAAGATCTTCCGGGTGCCCGGTCCGATTGTGTGGTAGCCCATGAACACCATCACGTAGCGGTTGCCCTTGCCGGCCACGGTGTGCTCGAAGACCCGTGCGTACGAGGTCTCGGTCGTGTTGGGTACCAGTCTCGTCGACAGGATCGGGGTCTCGTCGGTGAAGTGGATGCCGTCGGTCGAGCGGGCGACCCGGGTCGTGTAGTTCTCGCCGTGGAAGTAGAGGTAGAACTGTTTGGTTGGTGCGTCCCATACGACGTGCGGGGACGACACGTGGCTTACCGTGGTGGTCGGCAGCGCTCGGTCGATGATGGGGTTGTTGGCGTATTCGGTGTAGGGGCCCTCGAGTCGGTCGGCGTAGGCGAGGCAGATGCCGCCGGGTGCGTCGTGCGGCGCGTAGTAGAGGTAGTAGCGGCCGAGATAGCCGCTGATCTTGTCGTAGACTCCGCGCACGCACGGGAAGATGAACTCGCCGGTCGGTCTGTAGCGCAACGGGCTGGCGAACGCGTCGCGCACGTACCGATAGTTGGGGAAGCCGGCCGGTGCGGCGAGCGCCGGCGTGGGCGTCGCGGCAAGGCCGGCGCCGGTGGTCGCGACACCGACGGCCGCCGCACCATGCAGCAGCGTGCGTCGGGAGAATGAGCCTTCAGGGGTACGCGCCATCGCGTTTTCTCCGTTCACGAGGCGGGCCGATGGGGGCAGGGGGAGCGGGCCGGCCGTGACGAGTCAGCGGGTGTCGTTCACCTTCGCTGAGCGACCGTACGGTGTGGACGACCGTCGCGGACGGGTTCGTTGGTTGACGAGTCTGTGCGGGCCATCTCGGCGGCGTCAAGATGCTAATGCGAATTAGCAAGGCGGGTTCGGCGGGCTTCAACGGTGTCGCCGTCGATCCGCAGATTGGTTGGTGCTTGACCTCTCCGGCCAACTTTAGCGGTCATCCCGCGATGAGTCTGCCGGCTGGCTTCGCGCCGAATCCCCTGGAGGCCCGGAGCTGCCGGTTGGTCTGCAGGTCATCGGTCGCATGAAGCGGGATGACGAGGTTATTACCGCTACCGCTGCCTACGAACAGCGCAACCCGTGGTACCACCACTACCCGCGGTAGCTACGGGCGCGGCATCGCACCCGTCATCGCCCGACGCGGAGTCGGCCACGGCTCCGGCCTCGGCACCCGACGCTGGGTCGTGGAGCAGACCGTCGCCCTGTCGCACTGGTTCCGCCGCCTCCGGATCCCTGCACCGCCCGCGTGCGGTCCGGTCCTCCGTCGGTCCACCATTCGGTCTCCCAGTCGGCGCATGCGGCGTACCGCCACCAACCGGCCCGGTCCAGCGTCGCTTGCTGACTCACGTCCGATCACCGTCTCTCACAGGAACCGACCCGCGCGGGTCGGCACAACTCGTGGGTCCGCGGCCGCAGCCCCATTGGCGTGCGGCAACCTCACTGTTAATACGGATCGACGGTGGCCTGGTTCATTCGCTGTGGAAGATGGCGCGAAGTGCGGCCGCGACGGTCCCCGTCCGGGGCTTGACTCGGCGACCGACGACGTCGAACCAGCTGGGCAGCGAGGTGGCTCTGCTCGGGCGGCCAGTCACCCGATCGACAGGCAGCAGGCCGTCGGACAAGTGCCCTGCCAAGCCGGCCCTGTCCCGGTCTTTCGCCGTCACTCGGTATTACGAGCGGCGATCCGTCCTGAGTCAACGATGTGAACTCCCGTCCGGTGCGGGCCGTATGGCAGAGACCAGAGGCGAAACATCAACGGGATGGGAGAGACGTGGCACTGCGACGATGCCCGCCCGGCTGGACGATCACGCGGAGGACACGCGGGGAACGCGGCGGCACCTGCCCAACGATCGGGAGCGAGCCAACATTGACGACCGGCAGCGTTGCCACGGGTGACAGTCGGGTGGGTGCCCCGTGAGCTACCCCATCCCACCCTCAGCTAGCCGGCGTATTGGCCGAGTCCGCTGGGCCGGCCTGAAGGTCCGTGACCGGCGCACCGTCACCACCACTGACAGCATCGCCAGCGATCTGGCCGAGCACCGCCGCGTGGCCGACAACGGCGGGCGGATCCAATCCGTCATCACGGTGTTCGCCCCCGGTCACCCGCTGCCAGGACCACGAGCCCACGTCTGGAACGACCAGCTGATCCGGTACCGCGGGTGGCAACCCAACGATCAGGTGCTCCGCTACTACGACACCCGGGTGCCTGACCCGAATTTCTGGCCAGGTGCCCGCACGCCGTACTCTCCCGAGCCGACTCTGCGTGAGCGCCACTACCTCGCCTCCCGGCAGGAGGGCTGACACATGGACGTTATTGCGCTGCGCCGGAGCTGGAACCAACTCGCCGTCGCCGGCCCCGAAGCAGCGAAATACTTCTACGCCACTCTGTTCCTTACCGCCCCTGAGACCCGGGCCATGTTCCCAGCCGACATGCGGTATCAGGAGGACAAGGTACTCGCCGCGCTCGGGCACATCATCACGAACATCGACGACCCGGATGCGCTCACGGCATTCGCGCAGCGTCTCGGCGCCGATCACAGGCGGTTCCACGGATCAGACCACGAGGGTCGACCGGTGCAGTTGGCGGAGCGGCACTACATCTGGGTTGGCCAGGCACTCCTGGCAACGCTGGAGCACTTCGTCGGGCCAGGGTGGACGCCGACCCTGAGGGCTGACTGGGCCACGGCGTACCAGGCGGTAGCGAAGTTGATGCTCGCCGGCGCCGCCAGATCCGAACGGGTCGCGCCCCCGTTCTGGCAGGCAGAGGTGATCAGCACGGAGCGCCGCCGCGCCGACATCTGCGTGTTCACCGTCCGACCGAACTACCTGTGCAACTACCTGCCGGGGCAGTCTCTGCCGATACAGGTGCCGACAATGCGCACCTGGCGGTACCTGTCACCCGCCAACGCTCCCCGCCCCGACGGAACGCTTGAGTTCCACGTCCGGGCGACGGGCCGGTTCTCCACCCATTTGGTGCGCCGGACGGCAGCCGGCGACACACTCCTGCTGGGGCACCCCGTGGGCACCGCGTTGTCGTCGTACGACCGCGCACCCCACCGACGGCTTCTGCTGATCGCTGGCGGCACCGGCGTGGCGCCGCTGCGAGCCATCCTCGAACAGCTCCAGCGAGGCTCCGGCCGTCCCACCACTCTGGTGGTGGGGGGCAAGACACCCGACGACCTGTACGACCACCAGGCGCTCCTGAAGCTGGCCGCGACGGCGCCGGAAGAAGCATGGTCTGCCGCCCAGGACGAGCAGTGGCTCCGCTACGTCCCCACTGTGGAAATCGGGTGGGGGTGGGACGGCGAGGTGGGCCGCGCCGTCCACACCGCATTGCGGCTCGGCTCGTGGGCAGACGCAGACATCCTCGTCTGCGGGTCTCCTGCGATGACCCGGTCCACGATCACCGCCCTGACCGCCTCCGGTGTGGACCCTGCCCGGATCTTGACGGAGAGCTACGACCACTCGCTCTACCCACCTCTGTCGGCGCCGGCCGGGCCGACGCCGCGTGACCCCACCACCTGGACAGGAGTCCGATGACTGACCACGGTGCCCGACACCCTGCACCGGACGCGGAGCAACCGCAGTCCGGCGAGGTCACCCAGCGCCTCAGCCTGGTAGCCACCCGCCGCTCCCGTCGCAAGGATTGGTACCCGGCGGCCGAAGTGGCCGCGGTGGCGCGCTTCGCAGACGATCGGATCGCGCTGCTGCGCGGCGAGATCGACCGTCGGGGACGAGAGGTGGCCGGCCTGCTCAACCAGGTCGAGATGCTCCGCTACGGAACCCTGCCGAGCGCCGCACCGCAAGCAGCTGACCCAATGGCTCTCGAGCTGACCATGCGCGTTCAGGAGGAAGCCAACCGCACAATCGGCGACGCCAGCGTGGAGGGCGCGGAGATCCTCGCCGAAGCGCGGCGGCAGGCCGAGGACATCATCGTCTATGCCCACCAGCAGGCCACCCAGAGCACCAGATACGCCGGCCCGCAGGTCGCCGAACTCCAGCGGCAGCTACAGGACCTGCAAGAGAGGTATGACGCGCTGGTAACGGCCAGTCAGGCCGCGCACGAGAACCTGTCCCAGTGGCAGTCGTACCTGGCCGATCAGTCTGAGCAGATGCTGGCCAGCGCAGAGGCCGCTGGTGAGGCCAGCGAACGGCTGAAGCTAGCGATCAAGGAGTAGCAGGATGCGCTTCGCGGTTTCCTGGCTCGGCCGGAAGGCGATGATCGGGGACCCCACGCCCGTCGCGCCAAACCGGCACTTCGACATCACCGCGGCGTTCGCCGAGGGCGCTGCGCAGCTCGGTCCGGCGGACCTGCCCGAATCGGTCATCGACAGGTACAGGCCCCCGTACGCGCCGCTGAGGGTCGAACGCCTCGGGGCCGACCGCCAGGGCTTCGTCGCCAACCTCCTGGCCGAACTCCTCACACCCCGCACGGTCACCTCCCCACATATGGCGGATCACGCCGTGCCGCCAGAGCTCCCCGCTGCCCTCACCAGGGAGCCGGACACGCCGCGGTGCCCTGCTGGGGTGGCATCGGCGATACCAGCCAGCCGGAGTCTCCTCTCGGCGGCCCGGCGCCACTGATCACGCACAAGCGCCGACTCGTCCGAACTGCTTGACCGGAGTCCCGACCCTGTGCGCCCCGATTTTCAAGGAGGCACCCCCTCATGCTGACCCTGGCCACCCATTCCCTTACCGCTTCCCCACCCCGAACGCTCAATGCCGGACGGCGGTTGCCGACACGGCCGCCCGCCGCCCGCACCGGTGCCGCCGTCACAGACGTGGGAGACGCGACGTCGGCGGAGTACGCGTGGGGGTACGCGATCCGGCGGGCGTGGCCGGACGGGCACCACGACCCGTTCAGGTTCACGCCCGACGTGGACACCACGCAGCGGCGGCTCGACGATGACCAGGGCTATCGGCACGGCGGCCCGGTACGGCCGGCGGCGGTGTACCTGATGGCGGCAATCGCCGACGACGCGCACCGGCATCCAGCGGATGGCTGCCAGCGCTCGTCGTGCCCGGATTCTCCGGAGCGGGGGGAGTGGCGGTGAAGTCAACGCATGTGCAGGTAGCTCTCGCGCGGCGGACGCTGACTCCGTTCGGGTTGTGGGTGATCGGGGCGGCGGCATCGGCGCCCATGGTGGTGCTCGCTGGAGGCATCGTCGCGACGTACGCGACCACAAAGGTGACGGCTCTGCCCCTCACCTTCGTGCTCGTCGCGGGTACGGTGGCGGTGCTCGCGGTCGGGTACACGGCGATGGCGTGCCAGGTCCGGCACCCGGCGGCCTACTACGGCATCCTCGCGAACGGGCTGGGCCGTGGCTGGGGCGTCGCCGCCGGCCTGGTCGCCTTGGTGGCCTACAACGCCATCCAGACCAGCCTGTACGGGCTGTTCGGGGCGACGATCGCCGCGCAGCTCGGCGGCACGTGGTGGGTGTGGGCGGGCATCGCCCTGGCCGTCGTCGGGGTGTTGGGTCTGCGGGCGATCGTGTTGTCCACCCGGGTCCTGGCCGCCGTGCTGGCCGTCTCGCTGCTGGTCGTCACGGCGTTCGTGCTGGCCGGTGTGGGACAACCGGCGGGCGGTGGGCTGTCCTGGGCGGGCTTCGACGCCTCGGGGTTGGCGGTCAGCGGCCTTGGCGGCGCGGTTGCCTTCTGCGTGGCCGCGTTCATGGGCATCGACGCGCCGGGATCGTTCGTCGAGGAGGCCATCGACCGCAGGTCGGTCAGCCGGGCCACCAGCGCGGGAGTGGTGGTGCTCGGTGGGGTGTATGCGGTGGCCGCGTGGGCGATGGGGGTGGCGGTCGGCCCCGGAGCCGTCGCCGAGGTCGCCGCTGATCCTGCCGGCCGGCTGCCATTCTCAGTCCTGGAGCGTCTTGGAGACGGGTGGGTTGTCCTCGCGGACCTGATGCTGGTCTTCGCGATCGTCACGTCGATGCTGGCGTTCCACGCCGTGCTCGCACGGTATGTGTTCGCGATGGCCCGGGAGGGCGTCCTGCCTGCTGGGCTCGCGCAGGGCGGCAGCGCGACTCGGGTCAGCGCGCCGCGCGGCGGGTCACTGACGCAGACCGGTATCGCCACGGTGGTGGTGGGCGCGTTCGCGTTCAGCGGCGCTGACCCCATCGCGGCGATGTTCACCTGGCTGTCGACGCTGGGTGCGATGGGGCTGCTGTGCCTGCTGTTGGCCGCGTCGGTGGCCGCGTTCAGGGCACCGGACAGCGTGCGCGGGCCGCAGCCGGGGGTGTGGGAGTGGCGGCTCGCGCCCGCCCTGGGCGTGCTCGGCGGGTTGGTGGTGCTGGCTCTGATGCTCGGCAATGTCGGCTCGCTGCTCGGGGCCGCGCCCGGGTCGCTGTACCCGTTCCTGCTGCCCGCGATCCTCGGCGCCACCGCCGTTGCGGGCGGGGTGTGGGCCGGGATCCTGCGGCGAGCCCGTCCGGAGGTCTACGCCGGCATTGGCCGCGGTACCCCGACGGCGCACGCCGTTCCCGACGCCATCAAAGTCTCGATCTGAGGAGGGGAATGCGACGATGAGAAACCATGCTGCCGCACCCGGCGCGCATTACGGTGTCGATCCCTTTCACCCCGGCTGGCGACCGGAGCGCCCACCGGCGGCACCGCCCGCTGCCTCCCGGAGGCCAGCCGACTACGCACCACCACCCGGCTACGGCGCGGTCCCAGTGCCCGGCGACTACCACCGACCGGCTGGCACCACGTTTCCCCCCACACCACCCCCGCCTGCGCCCTCGCAGAGGCAGGACGGTGACGGTGTCCCGGCTAGGGACCGCCGCTGGGCGGACCTGCGCAAGCAAGTCGCGTATCGGTCCAAGCGGGCCAACACCGGCCACCTGGTCGAGGCCGACGAGCGGTTCGGGCAGCGCGATGCACTCGGTCCGCACGGGGTGATGCTGTTCTTCAGATCCGAGGCCCCGGCCGAGCCGCACGGCTACCGGCTGCACATGGCCCACCGGCTGTGGCTGGCCTCACCGGAATCCGATGACCTACCTCGGCTGCTCGGCGACCTGGCGGTCGTCGCCACCGACAACATCTCACGTGCCGCCTCCGCTGCGCGCCGGTGGCATCCTCTCGGGCCGGAAGGCTCGATGGTCAACGGCGGAGACATGACCCTGCCCAACGACGCGACCTACGTTGGCATCGGCGTCACCACCCTCGACTCGGATCAGGGCCGCTGGTACCAGGTCGCCCGGACCCTGCGCGAAGGATCGGCCAACGGCCGCTACCGGTCGGCGTTCGACCTCAAAGGCCAGTGCTACGCGCTGTTGACCGACGGCACCGCCCTGCACATCGACCGTGACCCCCACGCCCGCATCGGCGTGGACGGAATCCGCTGCAACAAAACCCTCGACCCGGACCGGATCACCTACTACAACCCCCACCAGCACCTCACCGAGGAAGACGATGACGCCACCCGGGAGGTGTGGCGGCAGCTCGCCGCGCTGCACGACATCCTCACCGCCCACCTGACCGCCAGGCGGCCGGCATGACCCACAACTCCACCCTCAGTCTCCTCGGTGCCGCGGACCTCAGCCTCGCGCCGATCGATGTCACGGCCGTCCTCGACCGCCTGGTGCAGCAGGCCGACGCCGACGCGGCGACGAGTATCGGGTTTCCCGGGGCTGTGGACCTCGACCACAGCAAGGTCATGGCCCGCCTGGGCAGCCGGTTGTGGAACAACATCGGCGATCCGGCGGACCCGGGCGGGACAGCCCACACGCGGGTGCTGGAGCGGGCCGTTATCACCTGGGTCGCCGACATCCTGTCCATGCCGGCCGATGACCGGTGGGGATACGTGACCACGGGCGGCACCGAAGGCAACCTGTCCGCGCTGCACGCCGCCTACCGCCGTTATCCCACCGCCCGGATCTACTACTCGACCGCCGCGCACTACTCGATCTCCAAGACGGCGGCGATACTGGGCGCGCGGAGCGTGGTCATCGACGCACGGCCAGACGGGGAGATGGACTATGCGCATCTCGCCGCGCAGGTCCGCAGGCGGCGACGCTGGCCCGCCATCGTGGTGGCCACGGCCGGCACCACCATGACCGAGGCGGTGGACGACACCACCCGCATCCGCGCCGTCCTCGACGAGTACGGCGCGGACGGGCACCTGCACGTCGACGCGGCACTGTCCGGCATCCCGCTCGCCCTCGACGGCCGGCTACGCCTCGACGACGCCAGCGGCATCGGCAGCATCGCCATGTCCGGTCACAAGTTTCTCGGTGTGCCGACCCCATGCGGAGTCGTCCTCATCCGCGACGGCGTCCGCAGCCACAGCAGCCACGTCGCCTACACCGACACCGTCGACACCACCATCACCGGCTCCCGCTGCGGCCTGGCTGCCGCACTGCTGTGGCACGCCATCGCCACCCACGGCCGCGAAGGACACCGCTGGCGGGTCAGCGAAGCCCGAACCCTCGCCGCCTACGCAGTCGACCAGCTCACCGCCGCCGGCTGGCCCACGTGGCGGCATCCCTACGCGTTCACGGTCGTCCTTGCCACCCCACCGGAACAGGTACGCAAGAAGTGGCTGCTGGCCACCGACGGTGACATCAGCCACATCATCTGCATGCCTGGCATCAGCAAGGGCCAAGTCGACGCGTTCGTAGCCGACATCGCCGCCGCCAGCACCACCAAGCCATGACCAAGACACCGGCTGGCGGCGCCCACACGACCAAACCTCGCACTGCCCGACATCGACACCGCGTTGGAGGCTGTTGTGGCTGCTTTCCGCGCCGCCCGTCGGGCTGACCGAGACTCCGTCGCCGCACTGGTCGCCGATCCCGGCCGGACGCCGACGTCCACAGCCGACGTGCCTGGCGTGCCGCTCGCCGTCGCGCTCACGGGCGGGCCCGCCTCCTCCTTGCGACTACCCGGCAGCCGCCGTCGTTGAACACCCCCGATCTGTGCGAATCTTGCTCCAGGCAGTTCCTCATCGCATCCGGCACCGCTACTTCCTGCTGTCGGCGTACCAGGACGCGCCCCGGACCACGCCGACGTCACGAGAGTGGATGGCGTTCGCGAGGCATTGATCGCGTAGGGAACGGACGATGCAGCAGTGCACGGCCTTCTGCCCCATCAGGCGTGACTCGAACCACCACGATGGGTCCAGCCCCCTGCATTCGGCTTGCTCCCACCACGACCGGTGAGGCTTCGTGATTTGAAGTGCCGTCATTCTCCCCGGGCTGGCCCGGCCCGTGGGTCAGTTCAATCTCAATCCCGGAAGCGCCGGCGTTCGTGGCGCAATGCACGCGAGCGAGAGGAGACGCCGATGTGCGAGCACCAGAGCGCGACAACCATCGGCCGCACACGTGAGGAAACTGCGGCGCCTCTTCCCGCCGGACCAACCCGCGAGAACGGTTCTTGATCGACAACGTGGTCCGTCTGCGGCAGCGGTGCGTGGAGCTTGGTGTTCCGGTGTTCTACACCGCCCAACCGGGCCGCATGAACGATCAGCAGCGCGGTCTGCTCAAGGATGTCTGGGGCGCGGGATGACCAGCGCACATCTCGTAACTCGGTGATCCGTCCGGCCGGTATGAGGCGACCGGCGAGCCGCCCCGGTCCGCACAACTGCCCGATCCTCGGGCTATTCGGGCCGGCGCTTCGCGGCGGTGCCCATGACCGCTCGCAGCGAGCGGAGCGCGTAGTAGGTGCGCGACTTGACCGTCCCTTCCGGAATGCCGAGCACCGCGGCTGCCTCCGCGGCCGTCCGTTCGCGATAGTAGACTTCGATGATCACGTTTCGGTGCTCTGGAGTCAGCCGAGCCAGCGCCCGCTTGATGGTCTGAACGGCGAGCATCCGTTCGATGGCGTCATCGCCGCATGGCAGGACCGTCATGTCGACCAGTCCGACTTCCGCCGGCCGGGCCCGCTTTGCTCGACCAGCGTCGATGGCCACTCGTCGCGCGACGGTAAGCAACCAGGGGCGGAGCGTTGCGATGTCCTCGTTCAAGGCCTCGATTTTGCGCCAGGCCCGCACCATCGTCTCCTGCAGCAGGTCCTCGGCCGCTTGGCGCTCGCCGAAGGTGAGCCGCAGGAGGAACGAGTAGACCGGCTTGGCGTGGGCGTCATACAGGGCCTGCATCCGCTCCTCGGTGGTTAGGTCGCCGACCGCGACGGTTCCGGTCGCAAGCGCCATGGCTGCCCTCCTCCATACCCGGTTCTCTTGAGGCAAGGCTCGTTCGTCGGGCACTGAGAGACATCGGGTAGCTCACGGATGTTTGAGGACACGCCCGTGCCGCATCCGGCTACTACGCAGTCATCGAGCCAGCCGCGTCGACCCGGCCGCGGACACCAGCCGCGGACGAGCGGCAACGATCTGTGCCGCGGTCACGTCGGGGCAGGAGCCGATGATCGCATCGGGGATCTCGTTGGCTTGCTCCGTTACCGAGATCACCTCGAAGAGGTCGTTGTCGGCGTTCATCTCCGGCCGGCTATCAGCGACTGGTGCGGCGGGAGCTTCCGCCGCCTGCGGGTGACAACGGTGACAGCGTACGACGAAGTTGGCCGACGATCGGTCGCCGGGCGGTCGAGGACATCTTCGTAAACGCGCGCGTCATCCCGACCTGCCGGTGATGCGTCGCGCGGTCTCGCGGGCGAACACGCCCATC
Source organism: Micromonospora sp. NPDC002717 (assembly GCF_040295705.1). Classification (NCBI taxonomy): domain Bacteria; kingdom Bacillati; phylum Actinomycetota; class Actinomycetes; order Micromonosporales; family Micromonosporaceae; genus Micromonospora; species Micromonospora sp. NPDC002717. Next base: position 24,759 of record NZ_JBEOVW010000026.1, read on the forward strand.
GTTGTGCTCGTCGGGAAAACCCGGGACGCGATCGCTGGTCCATAGAACATCCCGGCGGGCGCCGATAGTCAGCCGATGCTGGATCAGCCAGCGGACGACCGGCAGAACCAGCCATGGGCTGAACCGTCCATGCCGACGGTACGTAATCTGAGCGAGGAAAGTCAGCACGCGTCAACGGCCAGGAAGAGAGCGAATGAGCCAGCCCGAGAGCTCGAATGATCCGTTCAAGCTGGCGCTCGGTGTCTTCGCGTTGGACGCTCTGTCGGACGACGAGCGTCGGGTGATGGAGGCTCATATCGCGCGATGCCGGCGGTGTCGCGCGGAGTACGACGGGTTCCGGGACGTTGTCGCTGGCTTGGCCTTGCTCTCCGAGGACGACATGCGCCAACTTGGGTGCGAATAGCCCGGCGCCGTGCTGGGTAAGGGGCCGCTACTCCGGCGCATTACCGATGAATCCCCGGATCAGCAGTGCCGCTCGCAGCGCCCATAGTGGGTGCCAGGTCCGGGACTTGATGGTCCCCTCGGGAACTCCCAAGATCTCGGGGGCCGCTGCCCCCGTCCTGGACTTCGCCTTGGCCAGACAGGCCCGGTGTCAATCGTCAATCAGGGCGCTGGTCGTCGATTGCGCGGTCCGGCGTGGATCAGGCCGTCCGCACCGCTTCGAGCTGCCAGATCGGCATCATCACGTGCCCGTCGTCGTTAGCGGGGAGGCTTGCGAACCCGGAGGTGTCGACCCCTTCGCCCTGGATCATCCGCACGCTCGCACCCAGCTGGGCGGGGGTGCAGCACGTAGTGAAGTGCGCCGGTTCCAGCCGTTCGATCGTCCAGCGGCGCCCGATGATCTCCCGCAGGTTGTCCTCGCTGACCAGGTACTGGTCGGGGAGGACGCCTTGCATCCCGGTCGAGAAGCACAGCAGGTGCAGCCGTGCCCCGGGCCGCGTAGCCCGCACCAGGGCGGCGACGTACCGATGCCGCTCCTGCTCCGTGAGACAGTGGTAGAGAGCGCTGTCCAGCACCGTGTCGAAGCAGCCTTCGTACCCGTCGAGCTCGGCGACGTCGAACGTGACGTCGACGCCCTTTCTCCGCAGCCCTGGACCTGGCCGCTTGCACCGCCGGCAAGGCTAAGTCGACGCCGGCGACCCGCAGCCCGCGCGACGCGAGGAACGTGGCGTTGTCGCCGGGTCCGCAGCCGACATCAAGCACGTCGCCGGTGAACTTGCCGGCGTCGGCCATTGCGACGACGATCGGCTGCGGCGCGCCGAGAACCCACGGAATTTTCGGGGCGGCGACGGTGTCGCTCCGGTAGAAGTCCTCGAATGCGGTGCTGTCGAGGGCGCCACTAAGGTTTGACATGACGTTCGCGCCTGCGTCTACATGCGACCAAACGCCACGCAGCATACGGCGACAACGTGATGCTGTCGACCGCCGGAGCACCGGCCGATTCCGGCTCGTCGAAGTCAAGTAGGGGCTGTACCGTCTCCGCATTGCAGCCTGGCGCAGGGCCGATGGGGCTGCCGCCTCACGCCGTCGCTGCCGGGCCGCTGGCAACCTTGGCTGTGCGGCGCCCCGGGGCGACGGCCGCCGCAGGGTCGCGTCGCCCGAGGCCGCAGCTGGTCACTTAGCCTGTCAAATCCGGCGAATCATTCATTCGGCCTCTTGACACCAGCCCTCACAGATCTTGGTCGGGCTGCTGTCTTACCTGGAGCTCGCCCTCATCGATCTCCCGCCCTGCTCTACCGGCCGACCAGCATGATCACGGTGGAGGGCCTCTGAGTCGGGATGGGTGTCCGGGATCGTTTCCCACCATCGGTGGAGATGCGTGGGCGTTCAGGTGAAATCCTGCGCCCAGGACTGCTCCTCGGGGCGCGTTGCGCCGCTGGTCGCCCTATCGTGACGGCATGCGTTCACCTGCCTCGGCAATGGTCGGTCGGGATGTCGAGTTGGCGGTCTTGCGAGAGCTGATTGCGGGGGTGGCTGAGGGCCGAGGCGGGATGGTGTGGGTGGACGGCGAACCCGGGATCGGGAAGTCGACCCTGATCTCGGCGGCGATAGATGAGGCAGCGCGGTTGGGGTGTGTGGTGTACGCGGGGTCTGCGCCGGAGTTGCTGCCACCGTTTCCGTTGCAGGTGTTGCTGGACGCGCTGCTGGTGGGGCGGGATTCGGTGGATCCGTTGCGGGCGCCGTTGGTGGGGTTGTTGCGGGGGGAGGGAAGGACGGAGCTGGTGACGCCGCGAGACGTGGCGGCGTTGTTGGCCGAGCAGGTCCTGGCGTTGGTGGATCGGTTGTGTTCGGCGGCACCGGTGGTGTTGGTGCTGGATGACGTGCAGTGGGCGGACGAGGCGAGCCTGTCGGTGTGGTCGCGGTTGGGTCGGACCGCCGCCCAGGCGCCGTTGCTGCTGGTGGCGGCGTGCCGGCCGCTGCCACGCCGGCCGGAAGTGGCCGCAACGCGGCGGGACCTCGTGGAGCAGGGGGCGACGGTGCTGCCGCTGGGAGCGTTGTCGGCACCTCAGGTGATCGAGGTGGTGGGCGAATTGGTGGGCGCGGTGCCGAGTGGGGCGTTGGGTGCGCTGACGGGGCAGGCGGGGGGAAATCCGCTTTATGCCCGCGAGGCGGTCGATGCGTTGATCCGGGAGTCCCGAATCACCGTGGTGGCGGGAGTGGCCGAGTTGACGGGTGCGGGGGAGTGGCCGGGGTCGTTGCCGGAGGCGATCGGGCGGCGGTTGGGGTTCTTGCCGGAGCGGCCCCGGTCGGTGCTGGGGCTGGCGGCGGTGTTGGGTTCCGCGTTCACGGCCGACGACCTGGCGGTGGTCTCCGGGCAGCCGGCGACCGAGTTGATGGCTGTGGTGGATGAGGCGGTGACGGGCGGGGTATTGGCGCCGTCAGGGAATCGGCTGGTGTTCCGGCACGGACTGATCCGGCAGGCGCTGTACGAGGCGATGCCGGCGAGTCTGCGGGCGGCGTTGCATCGGCAGGCGGCTCAGGCGCTGGCCGGCGCGGGGGCGCCGGTGGAGCGGGTGGCCGAGCAGTTGCTCGCCGGACCGGTGACAGCCGACGAGTGGATGATCGATTGGGTGGCCCGGGAAGCCGCAGCCTTGACCTACCGGGCGCCGCGGGTGGCAGTCGACCTGTTGACCCGGGTCCGCGGGGCGGTTGACGACGATCCGCGCCGGGAACGGCTGGATGCCGACCTGTCGGTCGCACTGTCGCAGCTTGGCGACAACAAGCAGGTCGAGCAGCTCGCCCGTCCGGTGCTGGCCTTCAGCCGCGATCCCGTGGTGGCCGCTCGGGTGGCCTGGACGCTCGGGTACGCGCTGATGCGCATGGGGCGGTACGAGCAGGCCGTTGAGGTCGCCGAGCACACGCTGAAGCGGCCGGAACTGCTAGCGGTCTGGACCGCCCGGCTGTACGCCCTGCGCGCCCTTGCGCTCATCGGCGTCGGGCGTTTCGACGAGGCTCGGGCGGCCGCCGCACGAGCCGAGGTCGAGGGGCACCAGGCCGGTGACCGGCTGGCGGTCGGATACGCCCTGCACGCCCTGGCCCTCATCGAGCACAACCAGCGGCGGGACGTGGCGGCGCAGGTGGCGCTCATCGATCGGGCGTTGGCGGTGTTGGGGGACGAACTGCCGGTCGCCGACCTGCGGCTGCTGTTGATGATCAACCGCGCGGGTGGCTTGGACAACCTGGGACGGCCCGCCGAGGCCGACGACGCCTTCGGCCAGGCCATGGTGTTCGCCGAACGTGCCGGCACTCCGCCCCGGCTGGCGCATCTGCGGGCGAAGATCGCAGACTACAGCTTCTACCGGGGGCGGTGGGACGAGGCGCTGGCGGAGCTGCAGGCTGCTACCGACCTGCCGATGGACATGACGTATCGGCTGGCCGGCCGCGGGGTGCGGGCGTTGATCGCGGTTCACCGCGACGACCTGCCGGCGGCCGAGCGGGAATTCCTCGGCGTCGAGGAGCTGACAAAACCCGGGAACGGCTTGCGTCTGTACGCCGACCTCCTGCTGGTTGCCTGGGCGTTGGCGGCCGAGCGCGAGGGCCGGCCCGCCGAGGCGCTGGTTCGCCTGCTGGCCGTGTTCGATCCCGAGGGGGACCGCGAGTTTCCGCAACTGACCCCGGACACGCCGATGTGGTTGGCCGAGGTGGTCCGCCTCGCGCTGATCTGCGGCGACCGTACCATCGCCACCGCCGCGGCCCGGGCAACCGGCGCCGCCCAGGGGCGGGCGCATCCCGCCACCACCGCTGCGGCCGGCTACTGCGCCGGCCTGCTGGCGGCCGACCCCGCAGGGATTCTTGCCGCCGCCGACACCTTCCACCGCATCGGCTACCCCCTGTTCGGCGCGCAGGCACTGGAGAACGCCGCCGTGCTGTACGCCGAACGCGGCGACGCGCTTGCGGCGCGGGCCGCGTACGCGCGGGCGGTCGAGGTCTACACGTCGCTCGAGGCGGCCTGGGACATCATGCGCACCGACGCCCGCCTACGGCCGTACGGCATCCGCCGCGGCCGCCGCGGACCGCGCCGCCGGCCCACCATCGGCCGGGAGGCCCTCACCGCCACGGAACGGAAGATCGCCGACCTCGTCACCGCGGGGCAGTCCAACCCTGACATCGCCGCCCAACTGTTCCTGTCCCGCCGTACCGTGGAAACCCACGTCTCCCATATCCTGGCGAAGCTCGGGGCCCATTCGCGGGTCGACATCGCCCGTGAGCTGGCGAGTTCGCAGTAGGACATGTACCACTGGTGTCCTGTGGGTGGCTGAGGCGCGCAGCGACGGGCAGTTGGCTGGGGTGTACTGCTCGTCGGTGAATGGGTGGCGGCGACCCGGGTCCTGTCTCATACGGCCGATCGTGGGTCACGATGCGGGACGAGGGCTCACCAGCAGGCGCGGGATCGTCCACGAGCTGCCCGCGGTCTCGCGGAGTACCTTCCCGTCGTGGTCGAGTTGAAAGTCGTCCGGCAGTCGGGTCAGCGCCACCATCACATCCTCCACGAACTACTCGGCGACCACCTCTCCTTGACAGCGATGCGGCCCTTGGCCAAACGCGAGGTGCGTAGGCCCGCAGCAGTGGGGACGGAGGGGGCGATGCCGTCCGACTGGGCTCAGCTTTCCGCGGTCATCTGCTTCTGAGTCCTTCCCCAAGAGCGTCCACATGGTTCGTCCAGATCCGATATGACCTGACAGCCCCGCGAAGCAGCCCGGTCCGGTGAGGGGCGTTCAGTAACTTTGTGACGGAATCATCATCCCTGAGCGGTTAGGAGCGTGATGTAGCCGGTGGAGTACACGGTTGTCGCTGCATTTGGTCCGAGCGTGACGCGTCCCGCCGGCACTTTTTTGGCGAACACGACGAAGTGGCGCTGGTCCTTGTCGTTGGTTGGGATGATCATGTCAGTGCGTTTGAAGCCCTGCTGGTTCAGCCACGCCGGCCACCAGTTGGCCACCTCCGGTGCTCCGCGTCTGTCGAAGGCGACGTACACGGTGGCGTCGCGTGCGACATCGAAGACCAGGTAGTCCGCCGGGGAGGTCAGTCGCTTGTCGTCGCTGGCGCCGGGGATCAGCACTGCTCCGGTGAGCGGGTCGGGAAGGCTGGTGAAGACGGGCGGCCGGTCGACGAAATGCTTGGCACCTACCACCGCGGGGCGAACCGAATTCAGCTTCGACGGTTTGTGTACCTGGACGTCCTTCAGTTTGAGCGTTGGCCGTTTGCTCGGGGTGTTGGTTTTGGGCGTTGCGCTGGGCGCCTGCGGCCGTTTGCTCGGGGTGTTGGTTTCGGGCGTTGCGCTGGGCGCCTGCGTCTGGTCGCTCGGGGCGTTGGTTTCGGGCGTTGCGCTGGACACCTGTGGCCGGTGGCTCGGGGCGTTGTTCCCGTACACGAGCGCTACGCCCAGCAGGCCGAAGACCGCGACCAGCGCGACGCCGACGCGCGCGTTCGCGAGCCGTGACCATCGCGGTCGCGCCGGGGGCGGCACGTCCGCCGGGCCGGTGTCTCCGGTAGGGCCGCTGACCGGCTGCGTCGGCTTGGCCGGCGGTAGCGCCCGGTGCTTCGCGCCGCGCTCTGCCTTGCGGGCCGGCGCGCCCGCGGCTGCGGGCGCGGGCGTGACCGAACCGGCTACGTGTCGACTGACAACGCGGTGCTCGCCGCTGTCGCGCTTGGTCGCCGTGGGTGGAGCGCTGGTTTGGGCCGCTGTGGTGGTCGGTGTGGTGGGCGCGGGTCGTCGGGGTGCTGGGATGCCGCGCGGTGTGTGGGTGTCGGAGCTGAGCATGGCGGCGCCGAGCGCGACCGCGTGTTTCGGGTGGGTGTTGATCATGATTGGTCGGCGTAGTGTGTCTCGCAGCAGCTGGGTGACCAGGGGGATCTGGGACGATCCGCCGACCAGCAGCACGGCGGTGAGGTCCTGCAGGGTGACACCGGCGGCGGTCAGGCTCCGCCGGAACGTCTCCATGGTGGTCTCCACGGACGGCGTGATCATCTGCTCGAACGTTTTCCGGGTCACGGTCACGTGCCGGACGGAGCCGGGTAGCGCCACCGTGATGTCCGCCTGCTCGCGGGTGGACAGTCCCTCTTTCGCGAGCATGCAGTCGCGTTGCACGGTGGCCAGGATCGCGGCGGTGCCGGGATCGGTCGGGTCCAGCGCGGTGATCGCACCGTCCAGCTCGCGGTCGACGTGGTCCACGATCGCCTGGTCGAAGTCGGCGCCGCCGAGCCATTCGATGCCTTCGGGGGTTCCGATGATCTCCAGCCCGTCGCGGCCGTTGCGGACCACCGCGCTGTCGAATGTGCCCCCGCCCAGGTCGTAGACCGCCAGCAGGCCGTCGGGGGGCAGTGGCTGGGTGGAGCAGTAGTACGTGGCCGCGGCCACCGGCTCCGTGGTGGTGATGACGGTCGGGCCGTCCGACCCGGCCACGGACCCCGGCTCGGCCTGCGGGCGGGGCAGGCCGGCCAGGTGCGGGATGGCGGCGAACTGCTCTCGCCGGTACGGGCCCCACACCGCCGGGTGGGTCAGCACGATCCGGTCGGGCGGTCCGCCCTGGGCCTGGCTGACGGTGTCCACCACCGAACGGAGCAGGGCGGCCATCAGGGCGGTGGGGGAGTACGGCGCTCCGTCCAGGATCACCGGGGTGGGATCACCGAGGCGGCGCTTGAACTCCCGCGCCGCCCGGCTGGGATCCTGCAGACCGAGGCGGTCGGCCGCCTCACCCGTCAGCAGCGCGCCCTTCTCGTCAACGCAGGCCACCGACGGGGTGACGACCGCCTGCCCAGCCAGCGGCACCATGTCCAGGGCCCAGGCGGAGGCGGTCGCCGCGGCGGTGAAGCTGGTACCCAGGTCGATACCCACCCCGTACATACTCGAAGTCCCCTCGCCGAACCCACCGCCGCTACGATGCTTGATGTCATAGTTGACATACGTAGGCGACCTCGAAGCAGTTCACATCGCGCCGTCACGATACGCCGCCGATTTCGGCGTAACAATTCGTCGGTGTTGACATCGGGAGGCGAGCTGTGGACGTTGCGGTGGCCGACGACGGCGCGCTGTTCCGGGAGGGGCTGCAGCTGCTGCTGTCCGCCGCGGGGCACCAGGTGGTCGGCTGCGTGGAGGACGGCGACCGACTGCTGGAGCTGCTGGCCCGTACCCCCGCCGACGTGGCCATCCTGGACATTCGGATGCCACCAGGCGCGGACGGCGGACTGCAGACCGCCCAGCGTATACGGGCGAGACACCCGGATGTCGGGCTGCTGCTGCTGTCCCAACACGCCGAGGCGCACTACCTGTTCCGGCTGCTGGAGATCGGCACCGAACGGATCGGGTACCGGCTCAAGGACCAGGTAGCCGGGGTGGGCGTGCTCGCCGATACGCTGGTGCGCATCGCCGCTGGTGAGATCGTGATCGAGCCGGCGCTGGCCGCCAACCTGGTGGACCGGCCGAGTCCCCCGGTACGGAGTGTGCTGGCCGATCTCACCGAGCAGGAACGCGCCGTGCTGCGACTCATGGCGGAAGGACGGTCGAACTCCGGGATTGCGACGGGGTTGTTCCTGTCGGTCAAGACGGTCGAGAAGCGTATCGCGAGCATATTCACCAAGCTGGACCTGCCGGCTGAGCCGACCGCGCACCACCGGCGGGTCCTGGCGGTGCTCGCGTACCTGCGCTCGAACCAGATGGCGGGCTAGGGGCCGTGTTCCGGACCGCAGGCGGCGAGCTGAGGCACCCACCCCGCCCAGCCGGGCCCTTCGCCGCCCTGGTCCGGCTGGCGACCTCGGTTGCGCTGCCCGCGTCGGCCGGGCCGCAGGACCCGCTGGGTGAGTACCGACCGATCCTGCGTACGCTGCTGCGCGAGCTCGCCCAGGCCCACGCGGTGCGCTACGCGGCGCTGTGGTTGCCGGCAGAGACAGCACACGGCACCAGCACTCCACGGTGGACACCCGAGGTCACGTGGCGGCTCGGGCGCTGGGTGCGGGGCGCGCTGCCGTACCCGGTAGCCGACCCGGACCTGCTGCTGGGCGCGGCCGGTGTGGTCGCGACCGCGGATGTGACCGACGGCGGGGTCCGGTACGGGGTGCTGGTGCTGGCACACCCGGAGGATCCTCGGTATCCGCTGGCCACGGCGGTGCCGCTGGGCGAGACAGCGGTCTGCGTCGGCCTGCTGCTGCGCCAGGCGGGCCACCACGCGGCCAGCACCGCCGTGCGGGCCCGGGCCGACCGGGTGGTACAGCGCGTCAGCGCGACCCAGCTGGAGCTGCTCACCGTACAGGCGGTGGAGCGCGACCGGCTCGCCAGCGCGGTCACCGCGACGCCCGGCCGGCAGCTGCGGGCGATCCTGGACCGCACCGCGGACCTGGAGCGGGCGCTGCGCGCCGGCTCACCACAGGCCACGGTGATCGCCGGCGACATCCGGGCCGGGCTGGGCGAGATGATCGAGCAGTTCCGGTCCGTTGTCCGCGGGGTGTACCCGCAGGTGCTGCGCAGTACCGGCGTGCGCGCGGCGCTGGAGGAGGTCACCGCGGCGCTGCCGGTACCGGTGGTCTTTTGTGGCGAACTGGGCCGGCGCCCGGGCTGGGAGGTCGAGTCCGGGCTGTACCAGGCCGGTGCGTCCGCGGCGGCTGCGCTGGGCGCCAGCGGCGGCGAGCAGCCGGTGCACCTGGAACTGGGCCGGTCCCACGGCGTGCTGACGATCCGCGTGCAGCGGACCGACGCCGAGCCGGCCCGGGTCGCCGCGGCGCTACGGGACGACTCCCGGCGGCTGGCCGCGCTGGGCGGCCGGCTGCGGGTGGATCGGGCCGGTCGGGGCGCGCCGACCGTGGTCGACATCCTGCTGCCGGAGCGGCTCGGCGGCGACTGGCCGGAGCCCGCCCGTACCGCCCCGCCGGAGCCGGCCGGGCCGCAGCCGGGCGAGGCCGACGCCGCCGCACCCGAGCTGCCGGCCGGTGTTTCCGCGCGCCGCCTGCTGACTCTGCTCGTGACCAGCCGGGAGGCGCCCACGGACAGCCCGCCGTTACGGGTCGCGGTCGACCGGCAGGACGGCCGGGCCCGGGTGGTGGTGGTCGGGGCCTCGGCACCTGAGCTGCTATCGGTGCTGTACGGGCCGGCCGGTACCGCCCGACGGGAGCCGCCGGTCGGGGTGGTCCCGCCGACCGGTTACCAGTACCAGCCGTACCCGCGGATCACGCTGGACCCGGCTCGCGGGGCAGCGCCGTGGCGGCCGGTCCGGCTGCCCGACTGGTCCGGCGCCGCGTGGCCGGGCGTAGCGGCCGGGGTGGACCGGATCCTGGTCGAGGGACCCGTGGACGCGCTGCGCGGGCTGCGGCTGCTGCACCACCGCGACCGGGTCGACGCCGACCTCGCGGCCCGGCTGCGCCGCTGGTCGGGTACTGCCGACGGGCCCCCCGATGCGGTCGTGCTGGTGCTGTCCAGGCCGGCCAGCGCGGCGGAGTCGGAGTTCCTGACCGCCCTGCGGGCGCCGGGCGGGGACCGGTTCTCCCCGGTGGCGATCTGCGCGCTTAAGGAGGGTACAGCCGCGATGGCGGGATCACCGCAGCTGGGGTCGATGTGCGACACGATCGTGGACTGGCGTGCGGCCCCGGGCGGCGGTACCGCGGTCGAGGCGGCGCTGCGCACCCGGGTACGCGCCTGGGCGGGGGTACTGGCCGCCCGGTGGGCGCTGCGCGCACTGGTGGCCTGCCTGGCCGCCGGGCAGCTGGACGACCAGTTCGCCCGGGCGGTGGAGGCGGCCGTCGCGGGCGCGCACGAGGTGGCCGAGCTGGACCTGCTGCAGGCGTTGCAGGACCGGCGGATCCGGCTGCCGCGTGGGCACGACGAGGCGCTGCGACTGCTCGGCGCGCACGGTCCGGACTCGCGCTCCCGGCTAGGCCTGACCGGCGACGCCGGCTCGGGGCAGGTGACCCAGGCCGCGACCCGGGCGCTGGTGTTCTGGCGTACCCAGGCAATGGCGCCGGACTCGGGACCGGCCGGACGCAGTGCGTGCGCGCTGCTGGTACGGGCGTGCGAGCGGCTGCTCACCGACGGCGCCGAGTGACCGGCGCGAGGCACGGGGTGGGCGGCTCGGCGGGACGGCTTAGATCGCCACGAACCCGCTGACCCGGGTACCAGTGGTCGGGCTCGACCGTACCGTCAGCGTGCCGTCGACCGAGGCCAAACGGGCGGCGAGCTGGCGCAGCGGCATCCGTCCGTCGGTGTCGAAGCCCGGCCCGGTGTCGGCCACCTCGAAGCTCAGGCCCCGGGGGGAGGTACGTAGCGTCAGCGTGACCGCGGCGCCCGGGGCGTGCTTGTGCGCGTTGCTGACCGCCTCCAGGCAGGCCAGGTAGACGGCGGTTTCCACCGCGGGCGGGTACCGATGGCCGGCCAGTTGCGGGTCGATGTCCAGGGTGACCGTGTCGAGCGTGCCCAGCCGGGCCGCCAACGCGGTCACCAGACCGTGGTCGGCCAGCGGTGCCAGCAGGCCGGTCGCGGTGGTGTGCAACACCTCCTCGGTGCTGGCCAGCAGCTCCCGCAGCCGGTCGAGGTGCCGGCCCGCCTCGGCGGCGTTGCCGGCGCCCAGTTGGTGTTCCACCATGGCCAGCGACATCTGCAACGCGACCATGTGGTGCTGGGCGCCGTCGTGCAGGTCGCGCTCCAGTTGGTGCCGCTGGTGCTCCATCTCGCCCGCGGCCCGCAGCCGGGCGTCGGCCAGCAGCAGGTCGCTCTGGCCGATCAGCCTCTCGGCGCTGCCGGTGATCAGCTGGGCCTGGATGTCGCTGACCAGCAGGCGGGTCACCGCGTGTAGCTCGGGCCACCGGCGCAGCCGCTCGGCTGCCGCCGGCGGCTCGATCACGAGGTCGGCCAGGACGTGCTCGCCGTCGGACAGCCGAATTGGCGTCGCCCCGGTCACGGGTATCGCCGCCTCGGCGCCGGTAGCGGTCCACCGGTAATCCTGAACGGTGTGTTCAGTCGCCGTGTCCGTGTCGTGGCCCGCCGGCAGGGGCAGCCACAGCGCAATGGTGACCGTGGCGGCCTCCAGGCATCCACCCAGCGCCCGGGCCAGGGCATCGGCCTGCACTCCCGGCAGCGGCCGACCCGGCAGGCCGTGCACCGCGTCGACCACCCGTGCCACCTTGTCCGACGGGCCCGGCACGGGGGTTGGCCCGTCGGCTCGCTGCGTCGAGCGGCGCATGCCCGTCACTGTAGACGGCTTCGGTCGCGTCGGCTGACCCGGCTCGTGGGCCGCGGCGGCCCGCCGCCACGGTAGCCTCCAGGGGCTCAAGCGGCGCAGAGCAGGTGGTTGGCCGTTGCCTTGCGGGCCGCCCGCAGCGCGTAGTGCACCCGGCTCTTGACCGTGCCGACCGGTACCCCGAGCGTTGCGCTGATCTCGGCCGCGGTCCGGCCGTTCAGGTAGGTCTCCACCAGCGCGGCCTGGTGCTCCGGCCACAGCCCGCGCAGCACCTGCTCGACCAGCAGGGAGTCCACCACGACGGCCATCGGGTCCGCCGTGGCCACCTCGGCGGCGTTCTCGATGTCCACCTCGGTCGGCCGGGCCTTTTTCATGCGGTACCCGTCCATCACCAGGTTGTGCACCACCCGGCGCAGCCAGCCCAGCACCGACCCGCGGTCGGCGGTGAGCTGGTCCAGGTGCGTCCACGCCCGCAGGAACGCCTCCTGCACCACGTCCTCGGCGCGCCCGGTGTCGCCGTCGGTCAGCCGCTGCGCGTACCTCAGCAGCGGCTGCTGGTAGGTGTCCATCAGTTCACGCAGGCGGGAACCGCTTTCCAGCGCGCTGCTGTGTCGCTTGCTCTGCACCCGTTCGGCCATGCCATGACAGTGCCGTCGCGGGCCGGTCGCTCGACATGGTGCGGCCCCTGCTCCTGCGGGTGACACCCCTCGGGTCGGAGAGGGTTATCCCTACGCCCGCGCCGGTATCGGCGGCCCACGCCGTGCCGCCGCCGGTTTGCCTGTTGACCGGTGAACCCGACGGTGCCGCGGTGCCGTACCCCATGTGGACGACCTCGCGCCCCGCGGCGGTAGGCGAGCGGCGACGGTCGTCGGCACTGCCGCGACGGCCGGTACCGGGGCCGGGCGGCGGCCCGGGTGACGGCGCCGTGGCGCCCCGACCGAAGAGGTGGGCATGCAGGAGACGGGCTTTCCGGCGGTGGGCATCGGGATCACGACGCACAACCGGGGCGCCGTGTTCCGTACCGCGTTGGAGGCGATCCGCAAGTATGCGCCCAGCGGCGCCGCGATCGTCGTGGTCGACGACGCCAGCGACGAGCCGGTGGAGGAGGCGACGTTCCGCTTCGACAGCAACGTCGGCATCGCACGGGCCAAGAACAAGTGCCTGGAACTGCTGGTCGAGCGGGGCTGTACGCACCTGTTCCTGTTCGACGACGACTGCTGGCCGGTCGCGGACGGCTGGGAGCGGCCATATGTCGACAGTCCCGAGCCGCATCTGATGTACATCTTCACCGACACCCCGCGTGGGCGGCTGACCGACTCGATGGAGATCTACCGGGACGCGCAGCTTCGGGCGTACACCCATCCCCGCGGCTGCATGCTCTACCTCGAGCGGCGGGTGCTGGACCGGGTGGGCGGGTACGACACCCGGTACGGCCGGTGGGGGTACGAGCATGTGGACCTGTCCAACCGGATCTACAACGCCGGCCTGACCTCGTTCCGGTTCGCCGACGTGGTCGGCAGCGGAGACCTCATCTTCAGTTGCGACGAGCGCACCAAGGTCGGCTCCAGCGTGTCGGACATCGAGCGCTTCCACCTGGTGCGCAACCTCAAGACCCGGTCGGAGGCCAGCTACACCTCGGCCGAGTACCGCGAGTTCCGCACCGTCCCGGTCGGTGCGGCGGCGGCGCAGAACGTGGTGCTGACCACGTACCTCACCGCGCAGCCCGACCCGCAGCGCGGCACCACCTGGACCCGGAACTACGACGATCTGGCCGAGTTGCGCCGCTCTGTCGAGCGGCACGGGCGGCGGCTGGTGGTGCTGCACGACTGCCTCGACGAGCCGGACACCGACCTGGTCACGCACGTCCGGGTGGCGCCGGGCGGGGAGGTCAGCTCGCCGTACTTCCACCGCTGGCTGTGCTGGTGGCGGTACCTGCGCGAGCACCCCGAGATCGACCAGGTGTGGTGCGTCGACGGTACCGACGTGGAGATGCTGCGCGATCCGTTCCCGGAGATGGACGACCGGCTGTACGTGGGCGACGAGCCGGCGCCGCTGTGCATTCCGTGGATGGTGTATCAGCACGGCGGCAGCGCCAAGCTGTTGCAGTTCCTGTCCGACAACCGGGGTATCCCGCTGCTCAACTGCGGGCTCACCGGTGGCCGGCGGGAAACGGTGCTGGAATTCTGCCGGGACATGTTCGACTTCTGCGTCACCAACGCGCGGGAGGCCGGCCCGCTCGACATGGGGCCGTTCAACTATGTGGCCCGCACCTGGTACGCGGGAATGATCGTGCACGGCCGCCAGGTCAGCACGGAGTTCCGTAAGGACGACCGGGCCAGCACCGAGTCGTGGTGGCGGCACAAGTAGTCGTATCCGGGCTCGTGGCAGGAGTGAACCCTACTGGCGTACGAGGCGTGCCACAGATGAACCCCCGGACGCGGGTGAAGGAGGGCGGTGACCGTGGACGTGGACACGGACCTGGATGTGGCACCGGAGACGACACGGGACGCCGACCGTGACGAAAGCATGCACGCGTTGCTGCTGCGGTTGGCCGGCTCGCTGCCGGACCGGGTACTGACCGACGCGCGGGACGCGCTGGCCGCCGGTCGGCGGCTGGACGTCGTACAGGCGGTCGCCTTCGAGGCGGTCTCCCAGCCGCTGCAACTGGACGCCGACGAGATCGCGGCGCTGCGCGAGGAACTGGCACTCAGCGGCGGGGACATCGACCTCGGCCTGGCGCTGGAGGAGCTGCGCGGGGAGCGTCCGCCGGCACCGTGGCAGTTCCTGTCCGACCTGCCGACCAAACAGGAAGACCTGGCGTTGATGGTGCTCCCGCAGGACCGCACCGCCGACCCGGCCGACGCCTTCGACCCGGCGGACCGGGCGCTGGTGGCCGCGGCCTCGGCGATCCCGACGGTACGCGCGGTGTGGCGGGCGTGGCGGATGCCGTCCACCGCCCGGCCCTGGCAGGACCCGGTACGGGTGGCCGTGGTCAGCGTCGACGACACCATGGACACCCTCCCCGCACTCAGCGTCCAACTACGGCAGGTCATGGCCGAGGCCGGGGACGACGAGGCCCAGGTCGAGGTCTGCTGGGCCGGGCTGCACGCGCCGTACTACCAGACCCTGGCCCGCTCGTCCGGCGCCCTGCTGTGGGCGGCACGGCCAGCCGCGCCGGTGGCCACCGCCCGGCTCTTCGACGGCGTCGATCCCGTACGCGGCCCGTGGTTCGCCACCAACCGGCCGGTGGTCTCCGATGCCACGGAACGCGACGACCTGCTCGCGGCGCTGCGCGGGGGGGTGGTCATCGCGTGGAGCAGCGCCGAGATGCCCGACATCCTGGCCCCGGACCGGGGCGACGTGGTGCCGATGCACCTGCGTACCGACGGGACCTGGCTGTGGAGCGAGGCGGTCGGTTACTACCTGGAACACTACGGCCTGGCGCCGGATCCGCAGCTGGCCACGCACCTGACCGGGGACGAGCCCGTCGAGCCCCTGGACGAGATCTCCGTGCACCGTGCCCTGGTGCACCTGTGCCGGCCCGACGCCGAGGCGGTCGTCTGGTCGCCGTCCGGTGCCGACGACGACCCGGTGGCACCGGCCGACGCCCCCTCGTCCGACATCCCGTCGCCCGACGGCCTGGCGCCGGCCCACCCGGATCTGCCGGCCGTGACACCCGAGGCAAGGCCGGACGCCGGTACGCGCCGGCCGGTGTCGCCATGACCGAAATGCTCGCCCTGCGGCAGCGGGCACCCCTGCCGTCGTCCCGGAAGG
Organism: Micromonospora sp. NPDC002717; assembly: GCF_040295705.1. Taxonomy (NCBI): domain Bacteria; kingdom Bacillati; phylum Actinomycetota; class Actinomycetes; order Micromonosporales; family Micromonosporaceae; genus Micromonospora; species Micromonospora sp. NPDC002717. The sequence continues at coordinate 40,193 of NZ_JBEOVW010000026.1, forward strand.
TGTCGCAGCCGGCCCAGGGTGAACCGGTCGGGAAGCACGTGGCGCGGTACCTGCGACAGGCGTCGCAGGCGGTGGGCGCCGCCGTGGCGCGCATCCTGCCGGACGCCGGTGCGCGGGTGCCGGTGCTCGATCCGGGGCCGTGGGAGGCACCGGGATCGGTCACCCCCGGCCCGGCGGGTTGGTTCGCGCTCGCGGTCGAGGCCGGCCGGTCCGGCTTCCGGCTGGACGGCCGGCCGGTGGCCGCCGCCGACCTGGCCCGGGCGATCTGGCACTGCCCCCGCTGGCGGGGCCGGCCGGTGCTGCTGGTCACCCAGCGGTCCGCGTCGGCCGACGGGGTCGGACCGGTGCTGCACCAGCTCGCGGTCGACCTGGGAGCACCGGTCTACGCCTCGGACTCCGGGATCCGCTTCACCTTCGGGCGCGCCTCCGCGAACGGGCTGTTCTGGTGCTGGCGTCCGGGCGGCGGGGACGATCCGGAGCCGGCGGGCAACGTGCTGCCCCCGCTGGGACCGGTACGCGTCCGTCCCACCCCGACCGGCCGGGTGCCGGGCCGCAACCACCAGCCGCCGTCCCCGGTGCCGTCCCTTGCGACCCCCGATCCGGGGACCGCCCCGTCGCCCGTCGACCCGGCGGAGGCCACGTCACCCGCTGCGGCACCGGAATCCGGGCCCGAGCTGCCTTCGCCGGTGGAAGCGGCGTTCGAGGTGCACAGCCTGGCGCTTCCGGTGATCGAGCTGCCCCGGCCCGACCTCAGCGTCCAGCGCATGGTGCTGACGGAATTCGACGTGCCCCGGCTGGAGCTGGACACCTGCCGGCCGCTGACCGCCGACCCGGACGCCGCCAGCCCCACCGTGTCCGTGCCGGCTGCGGCCACCCTGACGGCATCCGTGCCGGCTGCGGCCACCCTGACGGGATCCGTGCCGGCTGCGGCCATGCCGGAAGCCACGGACGCTCCGACGACCGGCCCGGAGAGCACCGATGCCCCGGCGAACGGCGCGGGCGGCGGTCCTCCGCCGGCGTCACCCGCCAACCGGGGCGCGGCGTGGTTCGGGGTACGGGCCCGCACCGACGAGGCGGACCGGGAGCGGCTGCGTACCGTGCTGGGCTGGAAGTTCCAGGCCCACTCCCGGACGGTGGCCCGGGCGCTGTCGCTGCACCCGGGGCTGCGCAGCGCGGTCGGCGCGCACGACGTGATGGCCGGGCTGGTCACGGTGCTGGCTCTGCTCGACGGGGTGGGCGAGCGGGTCAACGACGCGTTGCGCGGTGGAGGCACGCCCGACGAGGACGTCCAGTTGCTGGCCCGGTGCGCCCGCGCCGGTCTGGAGCAACTGCCGGCCGTCGGGGGACCCGTCTTCGCCGCGGTACCCGCCGGACTGGACGTCGACCGGTACCGGGCCGGGGACCTGGTGGTGGAGCCGGCGTTCACCACGGTGTCGTGCCACGGTGGCACCGAGGGCGACGCGGGCCGGTACGCGATCTGGTCGGCCACCGCGCGGCGGCTGGACCAACTGGGAATCGCGGACGGGCCTGGTGTCCGAGCCGGGCGGGCCATGTTCGCCGCCGGTTCCCGCTTCGCGGTGCTCGGCGTCGACGAGGGGCCGGACGGCGCGCCGTACGTGCTGCTGCGGGAGGTCGTCTCCGAGCACCGCGACGGCGCACTCGACGAGCGGGCGGCCGGTAAGCTGCGCGACGCGCTCGCCGCCCAGCCGCAACGCGCGGCGCCCGCGCCGCTGCCGTGGCCGCTCGGCTTCGCGGCCGGCGACCGCCCGTTCGCGCTCGAACCCGGACCGGGCGGCGCGTGATGTACGAGGAGACGATCTCCGGCTTCCTCCGGTCCGACCCCGGCGGCCCGGCCCGGCCCGGCCCGCCCCGCGCCGGCACCACTCCCGGCGGCAACAGTCAGCAAGGAGCGAACTCGTGACCACCAGCGTGCTGTCGGTGTCGGCCAGGGACACCGGATGCCTCACCGACATCTCCCGGGCACTGGAGTCGGCGGCGCCCGGCGACACCGTCGCGGTACGCCCTGGTGTGTACCGCGAGGCACCGCTGTTCCGCCGGAACGTCGTCCTGGTCGCCGAGGACGGACCGGGCACCGTCACCATCGAGGTGCCCCCAGGCGGGGCCATCCTGGCCGCCGGGGGCGAGATCCTGATCCAGGACATCGCCATCCGTGGCAGCGACGAGCGGATGCCGCTGCTCCAGGTGGCGGCCGGCCGGGTCCGTCTGGAGGCGTGCACCGTCGACGCCACGGCGGCGGCCGCGATCCACGTGCGCGGGGGCACCGTGGAGATGCGCGGCGGCGCGATCAGCAACTCCGGCGGGGCCGGCGTGGTCCACGAGGCCGGCACGGGCGAGTACACCCGCGTACGGATGAGCGGCATCGCCAAGTGCGCGATCATGACGGCCGGGTCGAGCGCCCCGGTGTTCCGGGACTGCACGTTCACCGGGATCGGGGAGGCGGCCCTCCTGGCCGTGGGCGCCAGCGCCCCGCGCCTGGAGGACTGCCGCATCGACGAGGTCGGCCAGTACGCCGTCGTCGCGCAGCAGACCGCCCGGCCGTACCTGACCGGGACCACGGTGTCCGGCGGCGAGGTCGGGCTGCTCGTCAGCGACCGGGCGACCCCGGTGCTGGAGCGCTGCGAGATCCAAGACGCCCGGGTGCACGCCGTGGTGACCATGGGGCAGGCGGCGCCCGCGCTCTCCGACACGCGCGTCACCCGGGCCCGGGGCCACGGCCTCGACTGCCGGGACACCTCCGCGCCGACGCTGACCAACTGCGAGGTGCGTGACTGCGGCGCGGCCGGGGTGGTGGTCAACGGCACGGCGACGCCGCACCTCACCGGCGGTGCCGTGGCGGACTGCGCCGACGCGGGCGTGTTCCTGACCGGCCGGTCGAAGGCGCGGCTGGACGGGGTCGGGGTACGCGACGTCCCCATCGGCGTGGCGATCGAGCAGGAAGCCGACCCGCAACTACATGGCCTGACCATCGAGGGCGTCCGGTACGGCCTGCACGCGACCGGCGGAGCTGGCCGGTTCTCCAACGGCCAGGTCACCGGGGCGCGGACCGCCGGGGCGAAGCTCGCCGACAGCGCGACCACCGTGCTGTCCAACTCCCGGATCACCGGCTGCCGGGTCGGCGTGGAGGTGGCCGGGAACGCCCGGCCCACCCTGTCCTCGATGGCCGTGGAGGAGTCGGGCGGGGCGGGCGTGCGGACCGGCGGCCCCAGCGCGGCCACCCTGTCCCGCAGCCGGATCAGCGGCAGTCGCGGCCCGGGGATCCGGGCCGGCGCCGGCAGCACCGTCACCGCCACGGACTGCGAGATCGTCGGCAACCAGGGGCCGGGTGTCGTGGTGGAGACCGACGCGCCGGTGCGGCTCCACGGCGGGGTGGTGCGCGGCAACGGCGGCGTCGCCGTGGACGCGCCGAGCCCGACCGCCGCAGTCGAGCTGTCAGGAGTGGACACCGGCCACAACGGACGCCCGATCTCCCTTCCGCCGCCCGGGGCCGGGCGACCGGACGCACCGGTGGCCGACGCCCCGAAGTCCGCTCCCGCCCCGACCGGAGCTACCGGGTCGGACGTCGCCCCGCCCGGGAAACCGTCCGGTGCCCGCCCGTCGGGCCCTGCGCCGTCCGACGTCGGGTCACCCGCTCCGGCGGTGCCCGCCGGCGGCGGCCCCGGCTCCGGTGGCCCCGGTGCTGGCGCACCGGGTGGCGACGGGGAGGCGGACGGGCCGGTGGCCGCGCTGCTGCGCGAACTGGACGGGCTGGTCGGCCTCGCCGGGGTCAAGCACGAGGTGGCCACCCTGGTCGGGCTCAACCAGATCGCCAAGCGTCGCCGGGAAGCGGGGCTGCACGTACCGCCCATGTCTCGGCATCTGGTCTTCGCCGGGCCACCCGGCACCGGCAAGACCACTGTGGCCCGCATCTTCGCCCGGATCCTGGCCACCCTCGGGGTGCTCTCCAGCGGGCAACTGGTGGAGGTGTCCCGTAGCGATCTGGTCGCCGAGCACGTCGGCGGCACCGCCGTGAAGACCACGGCCCGGTTCGAGGAAGCCCTGGGCGGGGTGCTGTTCATCGACGAGGCGTACACGCTCTCGACCGGCGGGGGCGGCGGCGGCCACGACTTCGGCCGGGAGGCCATCGACACCCTGGTCAAGCTGATGGAGGACCACCGTGACGAGGTGGTCGTGGTGGTCGCCGGGTACACCCCGAACATGCGTACCTTCCTGGCCGCCAACCCGGGCCTGGAGTCCCGCTTCGCCCGTACCATCCAGTTCGACAGCTACTCCGACGACGAACTGGCCGAGATCGTCGAGCGGCTCTGCCGCGCCCACCACTACGCGCTGGAGTACGAGACGCGGCAGGCCCTGGTCCGCCACTTCAGCGAGCTGGCCCGCAACGAGACGTTCGGCAACGCCCGCGTGGCCCGGCAGGTCTTCGAGGACATGCTGGGGCGCCAGGCGTACCGGCTGTCGAGCACCCCGCAGGCCTCGGACCTCGAACTGGCCCGGCTGCTGCCGGAGGACCTGGGCGAACAGGCGGCCGGGCCGTCGGCGCCGGCCGGCGTGGCGCAGGCCGTCCAGGACCTGCTCGGGCGGCTGAACTCGATGGTCGGCCTGGACGCGGTCAAGCGCGAGGTGACCGACGTCATCGACCTGATCGCCTCCACCGAGGCCCGGACCCGGGCCGGCCTGCCCACCCCGACGATCTCCCGGCACCTGGTCTTCGCCGGGCCGCCCGGCACCGGCAAGACCAGCGTGGCCCGGCTGTACGGCCAACTGCTCAACGCGATGGGCGTGCTGCGCACCGGCCAGCTCGTCGAGGTCTCCCGGGCCGACCTGGTCGGCGAGTACGTCGGGCACACCGCCGTCAAGACCACCGACGTGTTCAACCGGGCGCGCGGCGGTGTGCTGTTCATCGACGAGGCGTACGCGCTGACCGGCCAGGGCAACGACTTCGGTCGGGAAGCCATCGACACGCTGGTGAAGCTGATGGAGGACCACCGGGACGACATCGTGGTGATCGCCGCGGGGTACACCGGGGACATGCGCCGGTTCCTGGCCAACAACGCGGGGCTGGCCTCCCGGTTCAGCCGGCAGATCCCGTTCGAGTCGTACACCTCCTCGGAGCTGGTGTCCATTCTGCAGACGCTGGCCCGCGACGGCGGCTTCGACTTCAGCAACGACTGCCTCCCGCTGCTGTCGGAGCATTTCGACAGCCTGACCCGGGACGAGACCTTCGGCAACGGCCGGTACGCCCGCCAGCTGCTCGAACGCACCATCACCAAGCAGGCCAACCGGCTGCGCCGCGCGGCCGCACCGACGGTCGACGACATGCGCCAGCTGTACGCGGCCGACGTGCGGGCAGCCCTGGCCGCCTGACCCAGTAGCGACGAGAGAAGGTGCCCGGAGATGCCGGCAGTGAGTATGAGCGGTACGTGGCGGATCACGGTCGTGGGCAAGGAGTCCCTCTACGCGCAGCGGCTGGTGTTCTCCGGCGACGTCCAGAAGACGCTCGAACTGGAGGTCGGGACGTCGGGGTCCGCGAGTGGGCGGCGCTGGAGGCTGCGGTTCGAACACAACCGTGGGGACGGCGTCTGGCGGCCGAACGTCTCGGTGGAGGCGGGTGCCATCGTCCGGTGCGGCAACGAATTCCAGCGGTTGATCGCGACGAAGGACGTGTACTGGACCGGTGACCGTGGACACGACGACCTGAAGCTGCTGCTCACCCGGCCGGCATCGGCGGGTGACCCGGAGGAGCAAGCGGCCGGGGTGCCCTTCGCCGTCGACGTCAACCTGCACGGGCTGCCGGACATGCCGGTGCTCCCGTCGATGGAGGGCGCGGAGGTGACGCCGGAGCGGCTGCGGTCGTACAGCCGGCCGGGGTCGGCGGGAACTCCCCTGCGGAGACGGTCCTTCTGATCGCCGTGGGCCCCGGCCCGCCCCGCCCGGCCGACGGCGTCTCCGCAATCTCGCGGTGTGAACAGTATCGATCCGGGTGCCGGTCAACCCTTTCCGGCCCGCAGCCGTGTAAGGGATGTGAGCACCAGACCTTTCCGGCGGCCGGCCCGCCGCAACGGACCCGAGCTACCGCACGGCGAGATCACCCTGCAGGAGCCGCCGGTCGTCCCGGAGGTCCAGCCCGCCGGGTTCCGCTCGCTCGGGATGATCCTGCCGAGCCTGCTGATGACCGGCGGGTTCATGTTCATGATGATGAGCAACTCGCTCAGAGGCCCGATGGGCCTGGTCATGCTGGTCATGATGGGCGGCGGCATGCTGGGCATGGCCGTGTTCCAGATGACGATGACCGGCGGCAACCGCAAGCAGCAGATCAACGGCGACCGGCGCGACTACTTCCGCTACCTGTCCCAGACCAGGGCGCAGGTCCGCCAGTACGCGGCGGAACAGCGGGACGCGCTGGCCTGGCGGCACCCCGACCCGGAGTCGCTGTGGTCGCTGGCGATGACCAGCCGGCTGTGGGAGCGCCGACCGACGCATCCGGACTTCGGCGAGATCCGGGTCGGCACCGGTGCCCAGCGGCTCGCGGTGCGGATGACCCCGCTGGACACCAAGCCGGTGGAGGACCTGGAACCGGTGTGCGCCAAGGCGTTGCGCCGGTTCATCAAGGCCTACACGACCGTGCCCGACCAGCCCGTCGCGCTGTGCCTGCCCGGCTTCGCGCACGTGCGGATCAGTGGCGACCGGGACGTGGCGCGGGGCATGGTGCGCGCCATGCTCGCCCAGTTGGCCACCTTCCACGCCCCGGACGAGCTGCGGCTGGCCCTCTGCGTCGGCACCGAGCAGGCCGAGCAGTGGGAGTGGGCCAAGTGGCTGCCGCACGCCAAGCACGCCACCGACGTCGACGTGGCCGGGCCGGTACGGCTGTTCGGCGCCACCCTGGAGGAGGTGGAGCGGCTGCTGGGCGCGGAGTTCGCGGGCCGTTCCCGGTACGACGACGACGCCCAGCCCTCCCGCGAGGAACCGTTCGTCGTGGTGGTCTGCGACGGTGGCGTCATCCCGCCGGGCGCCCGGCTGACCGTCTCCGGGTACCGCAACGCCGTCCTCGTCGACTTCGACGGTCGTGGCCTCGCCGACGGGGACAACGTGCTCAACCTGGAGGTGTCCGCGACCGACGTGGACATGATCGAGAAGGACCACGTGGGCCGGGAGGTGCGTACCCGGCTCGCCGCACCCGACCACTTGGACCTGCCCCGGCTGCGGACGCTGGCCCGGATCATGGCCCGGCACGCCACCAAGGTCACCGGCGAGCAGCCGGCCAGCGGGCTCAGCGCCGTCCTCGACCTGCCGGACCTGCTGGACATCCCCGACCTGGACACCTTCGACCCGCGTGCCCGGTGGGAGGCACGCTCGCCCGCCGACCGGCTGCGGGTGCCCATCGGGGTGGCCGCCGACGGCTCCCCGATCGAGCTGGACATCAAGGAGTCCGCCGAGGGCGGGATGGGGCCGCACGGCATGCTCATCGGCGCCACCGGGTCGGGCAAGAGCGAACTGCTGCGCACCCTGGTCCTGGCCCTGGCGGCCACGCACTCCTCGGAGACCCTCAACTTCGTGCTGGTGGACTTCAAGGGCGGCGCCACCTTCGTCGGGCTGGACCGGCTGCCGCACGTCTCCGCGCTCATCACCAACCTGGCCGACGAGGCCGCGCTGGTCGACCGGATGCAGACCACCCTCCAGGGGGAACTGGTACGCCGGCAGGAACTGCTGCGCAGCGCCGGCAACTTCACCTCGGCACGCGACTACGAGAAGGCCCGTGCCCAGGGCGCCGAACTCGACCCGCTGCCCACCCTCTTCGTGGTGGTGGACGAGTTCAGCGAGCTGATCGCGGCCAACCCCGAGTTCATCCAGCTGTTCGTGATGATCGGTCGGCTCGGCCGCTCGCTCGCGGTGCACCTGCTGCTGGCCTCGCAGCGCCTGGAGGACGGGCGCATCCACCAGCTTGAGGGCCATCTGTCGTACCGCATCGGGCTGCGTACCTTCTCCGCGATGGAGTCGCGGGCCGTCATCGGCGTACCCGACGCGTACGAGCTGCCGGGCGATCCGGGCAACGGATACCTGCGCTCCAGTGTCACCAGCATCACCCGGTTCCGGGCCGCGTACGTGTCCGGCCCGCACCGGGTACGCAGCACCGGGCTGCACCGCGAGGTGATCGCCAGCCAGGTGGTCCCGTTCACCGCCGGGGCCGCCGCGCCCGCCGTCCCGGCGCCGCGCCCGCCCTCGGACCCGGCGCCGGACGAGTCGACCGACACCGGCACCACCGTGCTGCACGCGCTGGTGGACCGACTGGTCGACCAGGGGCCGCCGGCACACCAGGTGTGGATGTCGCCACTGGAGGACGCGCCGACCCTGGACGACGTGCTGCCGCCGCTGCTGCCCGACCCGGAGCACGGGCTGCGTCCGATCGACGCCGGCCAGCAGGGGTACCTGCAGGTGCCGGTCGGTCTCATCGACAAGCCGTTCGAGCAGATGCGCGACCTGCTCGTGGTGGACCTGGCCGGGGTCGGCGGGCACGTGGGCGTGGCCGGCGGGCCGCAGAGCGGCAAGAGCACCCTGCTGCGGTCGCTGGTGTGCGGGCTGGCCCTGACCCACTCGCCGCGACAGGTGCAGTTCTACTGCCTCGACTTCGGCGGCGGTTCGCTGGCCGGGCTGACCGGCCTGCCGCACATCGGCGGGGTCGCCGGCCGGCACGAACCGGAGCGGGTGGGCCGCACGGTGGCCGAGGTCCGCTCGATCCTCGTCGAGCGGGAACGGCGCTGCGCTGATCTGGGCATCCACGGCCGGGACGCCTACCGGCAGGCGCAGGCCGACGGTCGCATCCCGGAGGACCGGTTCGGCGACGTGTTCCTGGTCGTGGACGGGTGGTTCGTGCTGCGCCAGGAGTTCGAGCCGGCCGAGGAGATGGCCCGGGACATCGCGGCCCGTGGCCTGAACTACGGGATCCACGTGATGATCACCATGGGCCGCTGGTCGGAGCTACACATGTCGATGCGGGACAAGATCGGGACCCGTCTCGAACTGCGCCTGGGCGACCCGGTGGAGTCCGGGATCGACCTGCGTGCGGCGGCCCAGGTGCCCCGCCGGCCGGGGCATGGGCTGACCGACGCGAAGCTGCACTTCCTCGGCGCGCTGCCGCGCATCGACGGCGTCCAGTCGGCCGACGGGCTCGCCGCGGCCACCGCGCACCTGGTGTCCGCGGTGGCGGACAACTGGGCCGGGGAACGTGCCCCCGCGGTACGCACCCTGCCGGCCTCGCTGCCGATGGCCGAGCTGCCGGCACCGCAGGACACCCGCATCGCGCTCGGCGTGGACGAGGACCAGCTCGCGCCGGTGTGGCACGACTTCCGGGCGATGCCGCACCTGACCGTGCTGGGGGACACCGAGAGCGGCAAGACGAACCTGCTGCGTCTCATCGCCCACGCGATCGTCGCCAGCCACACCCCGGCCCAGGCGCGCATCATGGCCGTCGACTACCGGCGGCAGCTCTTCGACGACGTACCGGCCGAGTACCGGCTCGGCTACTCGGTCTCGCCGGACAGCACCCGGGACACCGCCGCCGAGGCGCTGGCCGGCCTCCGGCCGCGGGTTCCCGGCCCCGACATCACGCCGGAGCAGCTACGCGCCCGCGACTGGTGGTCCGGCCCCGAACTGTACGTCCTGGTCGACGACTACGAACTGCTCGCCGGGCCCGACAACCCGTTGGCGCACCTGACCCCGTTGCTGCCCCAGGGCGGCGACATCGGCCTGCACGTGGTCGTCGCGCGGGCTGCGGCCGGGGCGATGCGGCTGTCGATGGACCCGCTGCTGCGGCGCATCCAGGAACTGAACACTCCGGACGTGGCGCTGTCCTGCCCGCCGACGGAAGGCCCGCTGCTGGGTAACACCAGGCCGCGTCCGCTACCCCCGGGCCGGGCGCTGCTGTGCACCCGGCGCGGCAGCCGGCTGATCCAGACGGCACTGGTACCCGCGCCCGTGCCCACCGGGGCCGGCTGATGACCCGCACCGCCACCCGCCCGCGCCGTACGCTTACCCCACCGGCCCAGCCCGCCGAGCCCGCTACGGCGGCCGAACCCGCTGCGGCGTACGCGGCGGCCGAGGAACTGGCCCGGCGGCTGCGGGCCCTGGCCTGCCTGCCCGGACCGTCCGCCGCGCCGACCGCATGGCCCTGCGACACGGGGCTGCTGGACTGGCTGCGCCGGATGACCTACCCCGCCCTGTACACCTGGGCGGCCGAGGAGAACCTGGCGCGCCGCTGGATCGGCGGCGACATCTTCGGCTCCCGCCGGCTGTCGCGGGCACCGGAGTTCCTCGCCGGCACCGACCTACGCCGTCTGCCCCCGCACCTGGTCGCGCCGCTGTTGCGGCGGGTGAGCATGACGCGTCCGGCGCCGAGCGCCGTCGAGCTGACGCCTGCGGCCCTGGCCGCCGACGCCGGCCGGGTCAGCACGTTCCGGCGCGACGGGGTCGCCCGGCTCTGGGGCCAACCGGAGCACACGCCGCCGCTGCCCGACACCACCACCATTCCGCACGTCGTGCACGGCATCTGGCTCGGCCGGCCGCTGCCCGAGTCGAACGGCTTCTGGGCCAACTACGGCGCGGCGGCCGACAGCTACGCCGGCCAGGTCGACTTCGTGCTGTGGACGGACATCCCGCGGGCCCGCTTCGACGCGGCCCGCGCCGCCCCGCCCGCCCCGGCCGGCCGGCCCGATCCGCTGGCCCCGGTACGCGCCCTGCTGACCTGGGCCGACACCCACGGCATCCACCTGGTGAGCGTGGCCGAACTGTTCCCCGCGAACGCGCCGATGACCCTGCACAGTCCGTACGCCCTGGAGCTGAACCGGGGGCTGCCGCAGGGTTTCGCGGCGGGCAGCGACCACCTGCGGGTCGAGGTGGTGCACCGGTTCGGTGGCCTGTACGCCGACGGTGACCTGCACTTCCTTCCGGCCGCCGCGCTTCCGCCGGACGAGCGGGCCGACAGCTCGGCGAGCCAGGGTGCCGAGGGCCCGCCGGGCGGTGGGTACCGGCTGTTCCGTGGCCGGTGGCACGGGCCGCCGGAGGCCGACGGGCCGGCCCGGTTGCCGGAGCTGTTCGACCGGGTCGCCGCGTCGACGCACGGGTTCACGCTGCACGCGCTCACCGACGAGATCGTCCTCAACGACGTCATCCTGGCCCCGGCGGGGCATCCCGCGCTGGCGTTGTGGCTGGAGGGCGCGCGGTACAACTACCTGCGCGACCCGCGCGACCTGTACGCCGCCGACACCCCCCAGCCGGACGGGTCGGACGTGCCGGCCGGCTCGGATCCGCCGCCCCCGTCGGATCCGACGCCTACGTCGCCCCCGCCGCCCCCGTCGGACCCGGGGGCCGGGTCCGAGCCGCCGGTCGCGGGGGCGTCCGGGTGGCGGGGGGAGCCGGCCTCCTGGACCTGGGCGGTCACCGCGATGCGTACCGGGCGGGTGCACCACTGGCTGTTGGCCCGGCTGGGCATCGGCGCGGCCGATCTGGTCAAGCCGGCGCCGGCGGTACGCGGGCACAGCGAGCTGAGCTGGCTGCCGCCGGTCGACGGCCAGCCGCCGGTCGCCTGTCCCGACCTGGACCCGCTGCCGACTCTGGTCGCCTGCGTGGACCTGCTGCGCTGGCAGCACCTGTCGCGCTCCGGGGACCTGTGCCTCACCGCGGTCGCTCCGCTGGTCCGCGGGCTGCCCGATCCGGACACCGCGTGGACCGCGCTGCTGCTCGCGTTCGGGTATCTGTCCGTCGACCTCGGCCCGGTCACGTCGGTCACCGATCGGCGACGCAACCAGGACCGGACCCTCGACGTGGTGGTGCTGCCGCCCGAGGCGGAGGCGCTGCTGGATCGTGCCGCGACACCGGCCACCTGGTTCGGTTCCGGTACCCGCTCCGGCGATGCTGGCGGAGCCGGACCGGAGGTCACCGCCGGCCGGGAGTACTGGTTCCTCGGCGAGCGCACGGTCCCGGCCCGGCTGCTGCCGCCGCGGCCCGACCCACTGGACGGACGCGGCGGGCGCGACCACGTCACGGACCTTCTGGCGGCAGCAGCCGGATGACAGACAAGGAGAGTCATTATGGCAACCCCCAACAGAGGGGTCGTGGGCGGCGAGTTCGGCCTGATGGCCGACGAGGCGACCATCACCGGCATGGTCATGGCGTTCGCTCAGGCCCAGACCGAGGCCAGGAACAGCCACTCGAACGTCGTGGCCGCGAGCCAGGCGCTGACCGCCTCGTGGTCGAGCGACCTGGCCGCGCCGAAGTTCCTGGAGGCCATCGGCAACTGGGTGGCCGGCTTCCAGAAGGTCCAGCAGGGCCTGAACATGCTCAACCAGAGCATGCAGCAGTACTCGCGACTGACCACGACGACCGAAGACGACAACGCCATGCAGGCCGGCAGTTGGGCCTGGCAACAGCCTATCCCCGGTCTGTCGCGGGTGCTTTACAAAGAGTGACCGTCAGATGGACGTCTTCCGCTGGGCCGGCGCCGGGCCAGCGGAAGACATTCGGCCTGAGCGCTCACATCACCCACCTTCCGGCGACGCGCGCCGGATGACGAACAAGGAGAGTCATGGCAGAGAATCAGTACGGGTACGACGCGCGAGGCATCACACTCCCGATCGTCGCCGATGAGGCGACCATCACCGGCATGGTCATGGCGTTCGCCCAGGCCCAGACCGAGGCCAAGAACAGCAGCGCGAATGTCCAAGCCGCAGGCATAGCGCTGCAAAACTCGTGGCAGAGCGACGTGGCCGTGCCTCGGTTCCTTGAGGCCGTCCAGCAGTGGCTGGCCGGCTTCCAGAAGGTCCAGCACGGCCTGAACATGCTCAACCTGAACATGGAGCAATACGCGCAACTGACCGCCACGACCGAAGACGACAACGCCGTGCAGGCCGGCAGTTGGGCTGCAGGGGACGGCCTGCTGTACGGCAGGGCCCAGAGGGTCCAAATGCCGATGGCCCCACTCGGACGGATCGAGCGGTAACTCCGGCCAGTGCCATTGTGACCTACGAGAAGCGGGTCCCTTCTCCAGTCGGGGCGGCACGACCTGACCGACGCTTGGTGGGCGCCGTCCGCGCCCCTGCTGTCGAGGAACAAGCAGCGAGGTCGGCCGCCGAAGTGCAGTAAACGGCAGCTCATCTACGAGATCCGGTGGCGGGTTCGGGTGGGTTCGCCCTTGATGGCAGAGCGGCCACACAGACAGCGTGGCGAAGAGCGCGAACACGGCTGCCATCACCGTCGCCACGCAGATGATGACCCCGGCCGTGCGGCTGATCCCCTCGGTGACCGCCGGCCGGGCCGGTGGCCCTCGGTCGTGGCCCTCCCGGATCCGGCTCCGGGGTCCTGAATTGCATCGCCGTTTATTCGAGAGGACCCCTCATGAACCGGTTCGACGGACGTACCGCCATCGTCACCGGCGGTGGATCCGGCATCGGCCAAGCCACCGTCCTGCGCCTGCTCGGCGAAGGCGCCACCGTGCTCGCCGCCGACATCTCCACCGACGGACTCACCGACACCCAGGCCCGCGCCGACAACGCCGGCACGGCGCCGCGGCTGAGCACCACGGTGCTCGACATCGCCGACGAGACCGCCGTGCAGGACGTCGTCGGCCGCGCCATCACCGACCTGGGCCGCCTCGACGTCCTCGTCAACGCCGCCGGGATACTGCGCGGCGCGCACACCCACGACTGCAGCCTCGAACTGTGGAACCACATCATCGCCGTCAACCTGACCGGCACCTTCCTGGTCACCCGAACCGCCCTACCCGCACTGCTGGACACCGGCCGCGGCGTGATCGTCAACTTCAGTTCGACCTCCGCCTCGTTCTCGCATCCGTTCATGGCCGCATACTCGGCCAGCAAAGGCGGCATCGAGGCGTTCACCCACGCCATCGCCGGCGAATACGCCAAGCAGGGCCTACGCGCCGTCAACATCGCACCCGGCAGCATCAGCAGCGGCATCACCAACAACTTCACCAGGCTCGTGCCCTCCGACATCGACTACACCCTGCTCCGCAAACTCACACCCGCACTCGGACAGAATCACGCCGCACCGGAGACCGTCGCAGGAGTCGTCGCGATGCTCGCCTCCGACGACGGAGCCTTCATCACCGGCACAGAGATCCGCATCGACGGCGGCACCCACCAGTAACTACGCCGGGATGCGCGCGCAGCCCTTGCGCGAGTGGTCCGGCCTCCCGGCCCCTGGCGATGCCGACGACCGGCGGGCAGCGTGGCGACAGTCGCGGTTCGCCCGGGTCCCGGCCCGTATCCGGGTTCCCCGGTCCGCCGGTGGCCGACCCCGCACCCGACCCGGCCGGGTCTTGGCGGACAGGGTCTACAGCTCGCGCGGCCACCGCGCGAACCCACCCGCGGGAGGATTAAAAAGTCGTGAACCCCAGCGACAGTGCAGGCGTGTTCGGGATATGAGCGCCGAGCGCGGGGAACTCTGCCGACTGCTGGTCGTCGGACCGACCAGTCAGGTCGACGTGAGTCTGCCCACCCACATCCCGTTGGCCGACATGATGCCGGCCCTGCTGAGCGCGCTGGGACCGGACCTCGCCGATCGTGGGCTGGAGCACAGCGGCTGGATTGTGCAGCGGCTGGGTGGACCGGCCTTCGACGAGTCGCGCACCGTAGGCGATCTCGACCTGCTCGACGGCGAGGTCGTGCACGTACGCCCGCGTACCGACCAGATCCCGCCGCTGGCCTACGACGACCTGGTCGACGGCGTCTCGGCCGGCATCCGCAAGCGGTCCGGGCTGTGGCGTCCGCAGACCACGCGGGTCACCGCCCTGCTGCTGTTGGCCGCCTGGCTGGCCGCCTGGCTGGCCGCCGCGCGGATGTGGCCGGCCGAGTCCCGGAATCCGCTGCTGCTCGCGGCGATGGCGGGGATGTGCTTCGTCGCGGGCTTCGCGGTGGTACGCAAGCTGGCCGACCGGGCCACGGCCGGAGTCCTGGGGGCCGCCTGTGTGGTCGGTACGGTGGTCGCCGCGCTGGAGGCGGTCGCCGGTGCCTCCGTACCCCGGTTGATCTTCTTGGGTGCCACCGCCGGCACCGTCGCCGCGTTGCTGGTGGCCACGTTCGTCTTCCCGCGCACCGGCTGGCGGCAGGTCACCGTCGGCCTGCTGGTGGCCTGGCTGCTGGTCGTCGCCGCGTTCGCACTGCACACCAGGGCCACGTTGGACTGGACCACGATCGCCGCGATCACGGTCGTCGTCACCACGGCGCTGCGCCCAGCGGTACCGTCGGCGGCCTTCAAGCTCGCCGGGTTCGCCCTGCCGGAGATGCCCGTCGAACCGGCGGACCTGCAGAAGGACATCGACCCGGAACCGGCCGCCGGGGTGCTCACCCGGGCCGCCGCCGCCGACCAGTTCATGACCGCCCTGTACGCGGCCCTCGGACTGGTCTCCGGAGCCGCGATGGTGTGGCTGGCGACGGCGCCCGGCTGGGCCGCACCGCTGGCCGCCTGGCTGGCCGCCGTCGCCCAGATCCTGGTCACCCGCCCGATGACGAGCATCTGGCACCGGGTGGCGCTGGCCGGTCCGGCGTTGGTCGCCATGGCGACCTGGTGCCTGACCGCGCCCACGGACCGGAGTCCGCTCGCCGCCCAACTGGCCATCGGCTGCTGCCTGCTCCTGGCGGTGGCGTGCGGGGTGGCCGCGAGGATCCCGGTCGGCCGGCGGTTCAACCCGATCTGGGGCCGGATGGGCGACCTGGCGCACACCGCGATGGTGGCCGCCCTCGGGCCGACCGTCGTGGTCATCACCGGCCTGATCGACGTGATCCGGGCGCGGGTGGGTTGACATGTCGTCGCGTCGTGACCAGGTGGACGCCCAGCGGTACATGATGACCCGGGTGACCGGTGCGCTGGTGCGGGCCGAGCCGGAGACCGCCGAGTCTCCGACCCGCCGGGACCGCACCGGCACGCTCGCCGGTCTCGTGCTCGGGATCCTGGTGCTGGCCGGGGTCGCGATCTGGGCGCTGATGCCGGGATCGGGCTCGACCAGTTGGCAGCAGCCGCGGATGCTGGTGGTGGACGCCTCGACCGGGGCGCGCTACGTGCTGGTCGACGGCCAACTGCGCCTGGTCAACGACGTGGCGACGGCCACCCTGCTGGCCGGCGGTCGACTCACCCCGGTCACCGTCTCCTCGTCCAAGCTCGCCAAGGTGCCCCAGGGCCCGCCGGTGGGTACCCCGACCGGGCCGCAGGTGCTGCCGGCGGCCAACCGGGTCAACCAGGGCGTGTGGCGAGCCTGTAGCCAGGACACCGGCCGGATCGTCCTGGACGTCGACGTGCCGGCGGCCCCCGATCCGCTCGGCGACGGGCATGCGCTGCCGGTCACCGCAGGCGGCAAAACCTACCTGCTGTGGGGCGGGCGACGGCTGCTCCTTCCCCAGCCGTGGATGGCCGACGTGCTGGGGCTGGGGCTGCTCGCTCCCGTGCCGGTGGCGACCGCCTGGCTGGAGTCGATCCCGCTGGGCGGCACGGTCGGCCCGCCGAAGGTGGCTCGGGCCGGCGGCGCCGGGCCGAGGGTGGCCGGCCGGCCGACGTCGATCGGCCAGATGTTCGGCGTGGACATGGGCAACGGCACGGTCAACCACTACCTGATGACCACCGACGGGCTGGCCCCGCTGACCGAGACCGAGTACCGGTTGCAGCGGGCCACGCCGGGCGGGGCCAGGGAGACCGCCATCACCGCGGCCGATCTGGTCGCCGCCGGTCAGCGCAGTCCGGTGCGCCCGCTGACCACGCTGCCGGCCACCCCACCAGTGCCACCGTCCATGCCCGAGGACGCCGTGGTCTGCGTGGAGTACGCGGGGCAGGCCGACGAGAAACCCACGGTCGTCCTGGCCAGCGGAACCGGCATGCCGACCGGCGGCAGCGGCGGGAAGACCACCGTGACGGTGCGGGTGCCGTCGGGCGGGGGAGCGTTGCTGATGCCCCCGGCGACCGCCGACACCGACCGGTGGCGGCAGCAGGGCCTGCTGGTCAACGAGCGGGGGATCGCCTACCCGATCATGGGCGGCGACGTCGCCACCCTGGGCTACTCCCTCAACCAGGCGGTGGTCATGCCCCCCGCGCTGGTCGCCATGCTGCCTCCCGGGCCGGCACTGGTCCGGCCGGAAGGGAGGTGAGGCCGCGGGGTATCCGACCGATCCGCTGCCGCGGCCCGGCCCACCGGGCGGACGCGGCAGACGCGCCCCACATCACACACCTTCCGGCGACAGCGCCGGATGACAAACAAGGAGAGTCATGACAACCCCCAACAACGGGATCGTCGCCGATCAGGCGACCATCTCCGGCATGGTCATGGCGTTCGCTCAGGCCCAGAGCGAGGCCAGGAACAGCCACTCGAACGTCGTGGCCGCAAGCCAGGCGCTGGCCGCCTCGTGGTCGAGCGACATGGCTGGGCCGAAGTTCCAGCAGGCCGTCAACAACTGGCTGGCCGGCTTCCAGAAGGTCCAGCAGGGCCTGAACATGCTCAACCAGAACATGCAGCAGTACTCGCAACTGACCACCACGACCGAAGACGACAACGCCATGCGGGCCGGCGGCTGGGCGGCAGCCTGACCGCCGAGCGTCCTACCCGCGAAACCCGGGCCGACAGAACCCGGACCGACGAACGTTAAGGAGGCCGAGGATGGCCAACTACAACATCAATCCCGCTGCGGTACATGCGGTCGCCGACACCATGACCAGGGAGACCCGCGAGCTCGACGCGTCGCTGGAGAACCTCGTGGCCCATGTGACGCGGTTCGCCGCAGCCAACAACGGCCAGGCGCCCGAAGCCTACAAGGCCGCTCAGCAGCTGTGGAATCAGGGTCAGCAGGAAATGCGAGCTGCCCTGGCAATGGGGCAGGCGCGCCTTGTGGAAATCGTCCAGAACTACGTTGTCGGCGACAACCGGGGCGCGGCCATCTTCAGTTAGGAGACCGCTGGCGCCGGTGTCCTGGACCAGTGCATGTGATGCCGGTCCACCGGAACCGACGCGACGGATCACCTACCTGAGGGCAGCACCCAGCCGGACCTGACGCCGCACGGGGGTCGGGACGGCAATCCTGCCGAGCCGATACCGGGTCAGACGCACTGGTCCACCGCACCGCCGGGTGGACCAGTGCGTCTGGCTCACCGCTGTCCACGGACTCGCCCGGACCCCGGCTTTCGTCGGGTGAGGACAGCCGAGTCCCGCTGGCCCGTCTCCATCGAGAGGAAGAAACGATGAAGAACATCGTCATCAACGAGAGCTACCTGCGGAAGCTGCACGGCATCTACACCAAGCAGGTCGACGAGATCGATCTGATGTACGGCAAGGTCTACCCGTACGGCTCCCTGCCGGATTCGACGGTCGACATCACGAAGCCGCTCAAGCTGCGCCTCGGCGGGAAGGGCTTCACCGAGGCGGAGGATCTCACGGGGGCGATCGACGTCGTCCGGGGGGGCATGGCCGCGCGCTTCAAGGGCGCGCGAAGCGAGATCAACAACCTGGAGCTCGGCATCAAGTTCCTGCTGGCCGACTCCGACGCCATCGAGCAGGCGAGCACGCTGAGCGCCGAGCAGTTCGAGTACTTCATGCCCAAAACCGGGAGTTAGTCATGACGAACACCGCGACGTTCGAGGATGCCCTGGCGAGCATTCTGGGGCTGGTGCTCGGCGGTGGAGAGGGCGGGGACAAGGCTTCCATCAACGACAGCTTCCGACCGCGGACCATCAAGGGGCCCGGTTACTGGCTGATCACCCAGACGAGCACGCTCAAGAAACTCACCCCCGGCGGGTGGATGCCGGAGTACAACAAGGACGCGGTCACCTTCTACCGCTGGAAACAGGACGGGGCGACAAAGCACATCACCCGGGTGACGGTGTGGGTGGGCGTGACCAACAGGGACAAACCCCAGGGGCAGGAGCGCAACACCACCGACCCGGGGAACTCGACCAACGCCGACGGTAACCCGGTCGTCTCGCTCGGCAACGCGTGGGAACGGATGATCAGCGACCTGCCCAAGGTGGCCGGCCCGAACACCACGTTCGACGCGGACTCGATCGGGTCGGTCCGCGAGATCCTGGGCAACCTGACCACCCACGCGCTGGGAATCTCGAGCGAGCTGACCGATCAGGTCAAGTCGGTGAACGCCAAGAGCCCCGACTTCAAGGGCTCCGCCGAATCGGCCTGGCGGCACCGGGTGCAAGAGGCGAAGAAGTACCTCGCCGACATCATGCCCCAGTTCAAGCAGTGGGACACCTCGCTGGCCCAGGTCGAGCAGGCCATGAGGGACTTCGTCGACGCGGTGCGCGACACCTTCGAGAAGTGGACCTCGATCCACCCGGCCGGCATCTGGCAGCACCCGTACCGGGTCATCGCCACGATGTTCAACGAAAGCACGCTCGAGTACGGCGACCTGCACGATGGCCAGTCGAACGCCTGGGACCTGGGCCAGCAGTACGCCGACACCGGGGACCGAGAAGGATCGGAATACCGTGGAACCAAGCTCGGTGGATCGGACGCGGGTACCGTCACGTGGACGCCGCCAGCATGGGTGAAGTACCACCCGTTCGACGCCTTCAGCATCCCCGAGTGGAACAAGCTGGACCAGCATCTGCGCCAGATGTGGGCCGACAAGGCTCTCGAGACCTTCGAGCCGGCGGTGCTCGCGGCGAAGAACCTGGTGGCGGTGTTCGCCGAGGCACGCAACCCGATGAGCATCACCGACCCGAAGCCGGTGCCACCGAATCCGATGCCCAACGACGTGGGGATGCCCAACGGCGCATTCCCCAACAACCCGTTCGGGAACATGGGTAACCCCTTCGCCAACTGGGGTGACCCCTTCGCGAACATGGGCAATCCGTTCGCGAACATCGGTAATCCATTCGCGAACATGGGCAATCCGTTCGCGAACATGGGCAATCCGTTCGCGAACATGGGCAATCCATTCGCGAATGTGGGCAATCCGTTCGCGAACGTGGGAGCGAACTTTGGCAACCAGTTCCCCAACGGCGGCAGCATGGGGAACCCGTTCGCCAACGGCGGTGGCTTGGATAATCCGTTTACCAACGGGGCCGGCGCGGGCGCTCACTTCCCCACCAGCCTGATGCCCAATTCGGGCGCCGGTGGTGGCGCGGGTAATCCGTTCGCCAATGGCGCTCTGGGTGCCGCTTTCACCGGCGGTGGCGCGGAGAATCCGTCTGGCGGTGGCGCGAGCAACCTCTTTCCCGCCAGTCTGATGTCCAAGTCAGAAAAACCGTCCGAGGCTGGTGGTGCAGGTAATCCGTTTGCCAACAATGGCGCCGTGGGTGCCGCGTTCGGCGGTGGCGCGGGTAATCCGTTCGCCAACGGCAGCTTGGACAATCCGTTCACCGAAGGCGGTGCGGGCAACCCGTCTGGTGGTGGGGGCGCGAACAGTCTTCTTCCCCCCGTTCCGATCCCCGAGCCGGTCGTACCGTCTGTCGGCGGTGGCGCGCAGAACCCGTTCACCGGCGGTGGTGGGGGCAGTTCCCTGCCGACCAAGAACTTCGGGCTCAACCGCAGTCCGTCCGGGCCGCAGTCGTTGGGTGACCTGACGCCGTCCCAGTTGCGGCAACTGGACAAGGCCGGGCTGCTGGACGATGTGCCGCTCACGGCTGAGCAAGCTGACTACCTGCGGAAGAACGGTCTGTCGCCGGGGGGTGCGACGAAGCTCGGTCAGCTCAGTCCGGATCAGCTCGACGCGTTGGCGCGCGGCGGGCTGCTGGACGAGACCCCCCTCACCAGTGACCAGCGGGCGAAGCTCGGCCTGGACGGGCCGCAGTCGTTGGGTGACCTGACGCCGTCCCAGTTGCGGCAACTGGACGGGGCCGGGCTGCTGGACGATGTGCCGCTGACGGCTGAGCAGGCTGACTACCTGCGGAAGAACGGTCTGTCGCCGGGGGGTGCGACGAAGCTCGGTCAGCTCGGTCCGGATCAGCTCGACGCGCTGCAACGCGGCGGGCTGCTGGACGATGTCCCTCTGTCGCCGGAAGAGCGGGCGAAACTCGGGCTGCCGCCCAACCCGTCGGGGAGTTCCGGCGGGGGTGGGTCCGTACCGGGCCTGGACGCGGGCAGGTTGCCGTGGCCCGACACCGGGCCGACGGCGCCGGTGGACCGGAATTTGTTCCCGACCACGGTCGACGGCAAGAACGTGTCGCCGAAGCCGGGTACGACCGGGAGCATCACCACCCCTCCGGCATTCGGCGACGTCACGAGACCCGGTTCGGCCAGCTTCCCGCACGTTCCCGGGGTGCAGGTCGGCACCGGGGGGCTGTCGGCGGTGCCGGGTGTATCCGGCTCGCCCGGGGCGCTGAACCCGGACAAGCTGGGGGTGCCCGTCGGAGGCCCGGTCGGGACCAACCTGAATTCAGGTCCGGGTGCCGGCCCTGGTCTCCCGCAGCCCGGCGGGGGTGGCATGCCGGGCGGTGGCATGCCGTTCATGCCCCCGATGATGCCGGGCATGGGTGGCGCACCCCAGCCCGGACAGGACCGTGATCGCCAGCGCAGCACCTGGCTGAAGGAGGACGAGAAGGTCTGGGGTACCGACCCCGACTGTGCGCCCGCGGTGATCGGCCGGCGCGGTCGTGACACCCGGGTCGAGGACGACGAGTTCGGCATGCCGGTCGACGAGCGCCCCGGCAGCCAGGACGAACGCCGCCGGTACCGGGGCCGTTGAACACTGTTGCGCCGATGTGAACCCGGTGCCGCATGTCAGCCGTGGGATAGCAGAGGAGGTAATCGGGATGAGCATGTTGGGCGACGAGGAACTGTTGGCCGAGATGCGTGCGGCCCTGAAGGACGTCGAGGAGGCGGCCGACCGGGTACGCCGGCGTGTGGCTCGGGCGCAGACCACCGTGGAGGACAAGAAGAAGCTGTTGTCGGTGACCGTGGGTGGGCACGGCGAGCTCACCCGGATCACCTTCAACGGGGACGCCTACCGGCGACTCGCGCCACCCGAGCTGGCCGACCTGATCGTGACGACGGCGCGTACCGCTCGCGAGAAGGCCCAGCGTAAGACGATGGCCGGTGCCGCCGAGCTGACGCGTCACCTCTCCGAGCTCGACGACGCCGCGCAGTCGGCCGGGAGCATCGAGGAGCTTGTCGAGGGCATCGCCAGCATGGTTTCCGGCAGTGCCAACCGGCGGCCCGGGCCGGCGGCGTCATGAGTGAGCGACGGTACGAGTTCAACGGGGACGCCGTGGCCCAGCGGGTGCCGTTGCTGCGCCTGTTCAAGGAGCACCTGTTCGCCGGCACGGTGGACCCGATCCTCGAGATCGCCGAGTGCCGGTGGGCGGCTGGCGTTCCCGCGGACGACGAGCTGAGCCTGCAGGCCCGCGAGGCCGCGCAGCAATTGCTCGGGGGCATCGTGCTCGCGGCGTACGTCAAGCTGATTGAGGCCTCCGGATTCCAGGGCGACAAGGTGGACCTCTATCGCCGTGTCGGGGAGAACACCGAGGCCACCGTCCACGATCTGGTTCCGGACATGAGCGGTGGCGCGCGGGGTTGATCCGCGGGGACGGGTTGGTCGTGGGTTGGGGCGGCGGCCTGCGCCGCCGAGTGATGTGCACTGAGTGCCCCTGATCGGGGGCGGGAGGGGGCGTTGGCGATGGGTGAGGCCGCCGTTCCTTCCGTGGGGCTCAGTGAGTCGTCGAAGCGGGCCCTGGAAAATTTCACCGGGATGCGGTTGCACCGGTCGAAGTTGCCGTTGTTGGCGTATGACCTGAACGCGTTGGAGGTGTTGGCGGATCGGGTGCGGACCGTCTTGGTTCCGGAGTTGATCCAGGTGATCAAGGCGGTTCGGGCCGCGGGGGAGGGTGAGGCCTTCGACCGGTTCGTGGCGCAGACCGCTCCGTTCGTGGAGTTGCTGGGCCAGGTTGCCGATCTGAAGGTCGATGTGGCCAAGGCGATGCGGGGCTTCCTCGGTCAGATGGAGCTCACGGATCGTCAGGCGCTCATCATGTTCATATTCATGATGACGGAGTTGGCGGTCGCGTTCGCGTTGGCGTTCTTCCTGCCGGTACAGGCGGCGGCGCACATCGTGAAGACCCGGACGATCATCCAGACGATCCTGCGGTCGTCGATCGTGCGGGCGGCGGCGAGTAGCACGGCGATCCAGATGTTGTTCATGCCGGGGTCGTCGTTGTTGGCGCAGATCACCATGGTGGCTGATGGTCTGATGCCGGGGGTCGACTGGGCGCAGGTCGGTAAGCAGGCGTTGTACGGGTTGGCGGTGGCGGGTGTCACCACGGCGGCCGGGCCGGCGATGGGCCGGTTCGCCGGGGTCGTGGGTGGTGGTCTGGCGAAGCTCGGGGTGTCGGACGCCACGCGTGACCTGTTGACCCGTCTGTTGATGGTGCCGGTGTCGGAGGTCGGCCTGGAGGTGGTCGGCGACATCGTCGCCAGCTACATGGTCGACGGGACCTACGACCCCAGTGGTCTTGGTATGGCCGCGATTTCCGGGGCGTTGTCGGGGGCGGGTGAGTTGGCCGCGGCCGGGGCCGGGGCCGCTGCGCGTCGCGTGGCTGTCGGTTTGGGGTTCAACCCGACCCGGCCCCGGTGGACTATGCCCGATGGCACCGGCTTCACCGCGGACGGCAAGCCGGTCGCGCCGGTGCCGCCGCCCATCCCGGTCACTCCGGACCCGTCCACGTATCAGCCGGAGGTCGACGATCCGGCGGGTGCGGGCACCGGCGGGCAGGCCCCGATGCCCGTCCCGCCGGTGCCGGCACCGGCGCTGTCGGCACCGGACCTGTCCGTGCCGTCGTGGTCGGTGCCGGCTGCGTCGGTGGTACCGGCGCCGGAGTGGGTCGCGGCAGCTGGTGCGCCGGTGGTGGAGCAGTGGCATCGGTTCCAGCGGGAACTGGTGGACCACTACGGTGGGCTGCTGGCCGGCACCGGGCAGGCACGGCAGTTCCTGGCCGCGCTTCCCGTGCCGGTCGAGCAGGTGTTCACCGAGTGGGCCGACGCCCGGCAGAACGACCCGACGGTCCCCGCCTTCCTGTCCCAGATCGGCCTACCCGCCACCGCTCTCACCGAGCAGTACCTGTTCGGTGTCCGGGAAGAGGCCGTCGCCCGCGTCGCCGAAGCCCTCGCGGGGCAGATCCCGACGGGCGGGCAGATCCCGACGGCGGTACGCCCGGAGCAGGTTGTCGCCGCGCTGCCGGCGGCGTTCGATTGGCAGGCGTTGCGCGCGGCCGCGCATCTGGCCGCCAAGCACCACATCGACCAGTACCTCACCGCCGGCACACCGACGCCCGCCACCCTGCCAGGCGGCGTGGTCCTGCCAGGGGTCCCTCACGTGCCGGGGGCCGCTGGCGTGCCGGGAGGCGCCGCCCTGCCGACGGCCGTCGGTACGCCGGGGGCCCCTGGCCTGCCGGGCGGCGCTGGCGTACCGGGCGGCGCTGGCGTGCCGGGCGGCGCTGGCGTGCCGGGCGGCGCTGGCGTGCCGGGGGCCGCAGGGGCGGCGGCGGTGCCGTCGGACGCCGCGCGCGCCGTGGTCGCGGGTGACGTGCGGGACTACCTGGACCGGAGGCTCGACGCGATCCTCGGCACCACCCCACTACCCACCGCACTACCCACCGCACCACTCACCGTGCCGTCGGCTCCGGCGGCCAGTCCGGCTGCCGCGCAGGTCAACGCCGTGGCGGACGCGGTCCGACAGGTGGTCACCGACTTGCCCGCCCGCTTCACGGCCGCGGCCATCCCCGACACCACCGGACCGGACACCACCCCATCCAGCACGGACACCCCGGCAAACCGGCGCACCGACGTGCCGACGGTGCCGGTGACCCCAGAGCAGCACAGGGCAGTAGCGACCAGCCTGGCAGAAACCCAGTTCACCGCCCTGGCCAAGAAGTACCGCGTCGTCGATCCGGCCGACGCTATCGCCGCATCCTTCGGACAGGACTGGGTCAACGGATACCACCAGGTACTCGCCCAGGCCGCCGGCAGCGCCACGCCGGCCACCCCGAGCGTGCCGGGCACGTCTGGGGTGCCTGCTGTGCCTAGCGTGCCAGGTGCGCCAGGTGCGCCAGGTGCGCCAGGTGCGCCGGGGGTGCCCGCTGTGCCCAGCGTGCCCGCTGCGCCGGGCACTCCGGGCACGCCGGATGCGGCCGGTGCCCGCAGTACGGTGCCAGGTGGCGCTGCCCCTGGCACCGACGGCACGCCGAACCACCACAACACCAGCGACGCGGCGTCGGACAGTGGCCTGTCCGTCGTCAGCGACGACATGTTCAGCGGCGACAGCAGCTTCAACGACACCATGACGGTCAGTGCGCTCTCCTCACTGGACGAGTCGATCAGCCGCGACCCGGTCAAGCGCGACTTCATCGACGGGGATTCGGTCAGTGGCGTCTCGTCGCTCGACGAGTCGGACAATGGTGAAGCGGCCAAGCGCGAATTCTGGGACACGGACCCGTTCGGTGACGCCTCTTCGCGGGACGGGTTGATCAACGGCGACCCGGTCAAGCGCGATTTCGGCGACAGGGATTCGTTCAGTAGCGTGTCCTCGTTGGACGACTCGGCCGGTGGTGACCCGGTCGGACGCGGCGAGCCGGCTAGCACGGCAACGGAGCCGGCGGTCCCGGCGACTGGGCCGGCCGCCGCGGCGGCCGAGTCCGCGCAGCGGGTCGCCGACTGGGTCGATCAGACACCGGTGGGCCCCGGCAGCGGCCGCGACCCGTGGTGGTGGTGCGTGCAGGCCACCCTTGACGCCTTCAGAGCCGAATACAAACGGCTCGGCAACCGGGCGGTGTTCGACGACCGGATCCTCGGACCCGACGGCCGACTCGCACCCACCACGAGCTGGCCGCAACTGCTGGACATCCTCGACGCGACGTCCGAACGCGTCGCCCACCCCGACGGAGTCGCAGGAGAGGACGTACTCGCCGCGCTCAGGGCGGTGCCGGGGTCGATGGTCGTGGTCAGGTCCGCACCACCCAACGAACCACAACACGTCTTCGCCCTTTACAGCCAACCACAACCACCCGGACCACCGACCATCAAGGTGCGCGACGGCCTGGTGCCCGAAGCCGAGAACCGACCCGAACCGCCCGACCCGAGGCGCGACCCGTGGCTGGGACACCTGTTCGCATCGAGCACCCGAATCGCCGCGTTCGACAGCACCGGGCGACCCACCACCATCACCGACCTGCTGCCCGGCCAGACCGCCGGCCACCCGCGGCCGATCACCACGACCGGCGTCGACACCAGTGCCATCCTGCTCGCCTCCACCAGCACGCCACGCGGTCCGTCCCAGGCGATGCGGGCAGACACCACTTCCACCGACCCGGCCGACTCCCCCAGGCAGCCATCCGACCCTCCGGTCTCCCAGCAGCCGCCCGCCCTGGTCCGGTTCGGCGTGCCCCGCGACGGTCTCGACCTGTTATCGGCGCTGATCGTCTCCGAACCGGCCCTGGTCCGCACCGCGCTGGGCGCGCGGCTTCCGGCGGACCTGCGGGGGTTCCTGTCCGATCCGGCCGGGGTGCGGGCCGCTGTTGCCGAGTCGGTTCGTACCGGGGTGCCGCAGGGGTCCGAGCTTGGTCGGATCACCGAGTTGTTGCGGGACCACGTGTCGGGCTATCTGGAGGAGAACGCGGGTCGGTTGCCGGCGGACGTGACCGCGCAGCGGCTCGCCTTCCGGCCGCAATACGAGCGGGACGTGGCGGCGCTGAGCCCCGACCAGGCGCGGTGGCGTCTCGGTGACCTGATGGACGCCGGTCTCCTGGACCCGGACACTGGGCGGGCACGTCTCGACGAAATACGGGGGAATCCGGCGGACGCCGGCCGTCACCTGTTCGAGGTGTTGACCGACCCCGATCGCCAGCTCGACCCTGAGGAACTGGCCGCGGTGAAGGCTGCCGTGACTGACTGGGCGAACCTGTCGGACACCCCGGCCGGCCAGTTCCTGGCACCGTTGCTGGCGCACGCGACCGGTGCTGGGATGCAGATTTCCCAGGTCGCCCCGGACGGGGTTCGGCCGGTGGGCGGGTACGGCCCGGCCGGGGGCACCCCGGTCAGTCTGGCCCCCGTGGCCGCCGACCCGGATCGGCCGGGCGTCCACTTCGACGCGTTGGTGCCGGAAACCGCTGCGGCGGTCGAGCCGTCGGCCGTACCCCCGCAGCAGCTCGCGCCGACCCCGCAACCGCCGGTACCGGTTGCCGAGGACAGTCAGCAGCAGGTCGTCCGGCCGGCCGCGTCCGCGGACGCGCCGCTGGTCGTGATGGCCGAGGGGCTGCCGGAGAACCTGCGGCTCCAGCGCGCGGTGGGCGGTGTGCTGCTGCACGACGGTGGCACCGTGCCCGGCCCGATCAGCTCGCGGGTGTTGGCCCCGACCGGTCCCGGCCCGGCCGTTCTGCTGCACTCCTCGGTGCTCGACCCGGACCGCCTCGGTGCCGCGCTGGCCGGGTTGCGGGCGCAGGACGCCACCATGGCTGTCCTGCACTGGCCGCAGGACCAGCCGGTCAGCGTGGCCCGGGCGCTGGAGGTCACCGCGCAGGCGCTGGGGCAGTCCTCGGCCATGCTGTCGGTGCCCCGGTCGGCGTTGCGGGACCGGCCGGTGCCCAGCCCGCAGGTCGTCCCGTTGGACGCCAACGGCGAGGTGACGTTCTTCAGTGGGCGGCCGGAGCGGTATCTGTTCCTGCCCGAGGTCACCGGCGTACCGCGCCGGCCCGCCCCGTACGGGCTGATCGAGCAGTCGCCCGGCGTGTACGGGCTCGGTGACGGTTGGGTGGTGTGGGACGGCGGTAGCCATCTGTGGATCGGGCCGGAGTCCGAATTGGACGGGGCGCGTCGGTTGCTGCCGGACACCGGTGGCTGGCTGGCCGAGCCGGCGGTGTTCCTGGGCTGGCGGGCGACCCCGCTGCCCGAGCGGGTACGCGACCGGGTCGGTCGGATCTTCGGGGGCATGCCGGCCGCGCCACCGACGCACCTCATCACCTCCGGGATGGGGCTGGACCGACGTACTCTCGTCCCGTCGGAGGTGTCCGGTCTGCCGGCCGGGGTCGAGCTGAGCCACGTCCCGGGTGGGGTGCTCGCCCACACCGGTCCACGGCCGCCGGCCGGTGCCACGACCCTGCACTGGTCCGACCTGGCCAGCCCGGACCGGCCCCGGCTGGTGGTGGACGAGTCGGTCGGCGACCCGGTCGCCGTCGTGGAGGCCGTCCGTCGGGGGCTTCCGCCGGGTTCCGGCCCGCTCCAGGTGTTCGTCGCGCCACCGGCCACCAGCACACCGGGTACGCCGTCCGGTGCGGTGGCCGCTGCCCGGGTGGCGGAGCTGTTGCGGGAGCGGTTCGGCGGGCGGCTGGAGGTGGTGTTGCCGGTCTCCGTGGTGGGCCGGCAGCCGGCCGGTGTCGACGAGCTGATCCCGGTCGACGCCCGGGGTCAGGAGACCTTCCCGGCCGCCGCGCACGCCTGGCGGGTGCCGCTGCGTCCGGCACCGCCTCGGCAGCCGGGGCCGCTGGGCCTGCGACCGGCTGCCGCCGGTGGGTTCGAGGTGTACCGGGGTTGGACGGTCCGGGAGCACACCGGGGTCGTCCTGTTCGCGCAGAACGGCACCAGCCCGGACACGCTGTCCCCCGATGCCCTGGCGGCCCCCGCGACCGGGGTGGCCGTGGTTGTCCAGTCCCGGGGTGGTCCCATCCCGCGCGAGGTGGCCGACGCGGCCGCCCGGCTGCTGTCCGGTGTGCCGGAGGCCGACCGGGATGTCCGGGTCTTCGGCAACGAGGCCAGCGCCGGACCGGCCGCACCCGATCCCGACGGGTCGTCTGCGCAGGCCCCGGCGCGGCCGGCCAACCCGGACCGGCGGGCGCTCGCACTGGGTGACCCCAAGGCGGCGTTGCCGGACCTGGACCGCATCGAGCAGGGGCTGCGCGCGGAGGCGACCCGGCGGGGCGTCACCGTGGGGGACAACGAATGGGAACAGTTGCATGAGCGGCTGCTCAACAACTACCCGCAGGTGGTCTCCGCAGACGGGTACCTGTTCACGTTGGGCGGCATGGAGGTGCGGGCCCGCCTGCGGCCGGACGACCCGCAGTTGGTGTCGAACCCGGCGGGTTCGTTCGACACGGAGACGCCCGGGCCGTCGCTGGACGACACCGAGGGCCTGACGAGTGAGAACGGCCGTTTCCACGCCAACCAGTTCACCCAGGGTGTTTTCCAGACCGGTGCGCACAGCCAGTCGGACGGGACCCCGACGCGGGCGGTGCGGTTGCGGGGTGACTTCAACGTCGACGTGCCGCTCGGCCCGACGACCCACTGGGGGCCCCGCTTCAACGCCACCCTCAACAAGGTGGACCAGAAGTCCGCCTACCTGATCGACGCGGAGAAGGGTCGGGTGTTCGACACCCGCGCGGATTCGACGTTCTACTCGTACAAGCCGGGGTGGTTGATCGAGGCGCGCGGCGACGAACAGCCGTGGCAGGCGGTGGAGGTGCCGGAGCCGCCGGACGGGCAGGAACCGGCCCGGCTGGTGGTGGCGATCCCCGATCACCTGCTGGAGAACGCCGGCGAGCAGGTGGTCGCCGACCTGCCCGAGCACATGCGGGACAACCTGACGCGGGTCCCGGAGCTCTTCTCCGCCAGCAACATCACCGGCCTGAACGAGCTGTACGACCTCGTCATCGACCGGCTGCGCGCCGACGGCTTCGACATGTCCATCGAAAGTCCGATGCGCAACGAGTTGCAGCGCAAGCTGTGGAACCTGGAGACCCACTTCGACGAGGCGGTGAACAACCGGCGGACGCCGGAGACGGACGGCGACGCCGGCGCGCTGACCCGGGGCTACGCGTTCACGTTGCACGACGACGGGCACGCGGCTGCCAGCATCCGGGTCTACGGCCGTCGTCTCGGCGGCTCCGTGCAGGTGGGCCTCGGCGGCGGCTCCACGCGGGTGGGCGCCAGCAGCGACAAGGCCCACATCGAGCAGGTGCGTACCGGCATCGTGGGGCAGGGCGGCGAGTTCACCCTCCAGCAGTCCGCCGGGCTGTCCCTCGGTGGCGCGGTAGACCTGCCCTTGGCCAGGCGTCTCGACGATCCACAGGTGTACAAGGAGAACGCCAAGCTCGGTCTCTCCGCCCGTGCGGGAATGAGCTGGACCAGCAACGACGGTGGTGGCGTCACGGTGGCGTCGCTGAACGTCGTGGTCGGCCGGTACACCGGTCAGACGGTCGGCCATGAGGTGCCGTTCGAGTGGCACGCCGAGGTAATCACCTCCCGCCGGCCGCGTGAGTGGCCGCATCCGACGCCGGTGGTGAGCGGGTCGGCGGTGCTCCGGATGTCCGAGCCGGACGCTTTCGACTACGGGTTCAGCATCGACGCGGACGCCTTCGCCCCCGATCCCATGCCCGGTCTTGCGGACGGTGACCTGGCGGTGGTGCCGGCAGGCGGAGGACCCCGGTCGGTGCCGCACGACCAGTGGCGGCAGCGGCTGCGCAACACCGGTGTGCACCCGGAGGACACCGGCGGTAACGTGCTGCCCCGGCACGTCCTCGAGGGGCGGGGCCTGCTGGGTCAGTCCCTGCCAAGGATCGACAAGCCGGCGGTGCGGCAGCTCCGGGCCGGTCTCATGCGGGTGCTGGCCGACGAGGGGTTCCTCCCGGCGGACCCGGACCGGCCGTGGGCGCACGGGAAGCAGAGCCGGCCGGCGACCCCGGATCCCGGTACGCCCCTGGAGGAACGGCCGCTGCTGGGTCGGATGGTCGACGGGGTGCGGGACGCCTACGACGAGGTCGTCCACCGCGACACCGACGCCGCGATCGACAACCTGGACCTGTTCATCAAGATGGTGAGCGGCGACGGCCTGGAGTCGCACTTCGACCCGCTCGGCCAGGACGGCGCCGCTGCCGTCGACGACCCGGACGCGCCCGCCCTGAAAGCGGGAATGCCGCTCACCCTGCACAGTTGGCGCAACGGGGTGATGCGTACCGCCGAGGTGACCGTCTACGCGATCCCCCGGATCTCCGCGGACGTCGACGCGGACGGCAACTCGGTGCACTTCGAACGGCTCAGCGACGAGGTGAGCACGGTCACCCTCGGGATGTCGCTCGGCATCGCCGGCCAGGGCGCGAGCGGCAACCAGGGCTGGTTGGCGGAGGCCGGGGTGAACACCGCGATGCCGCCGAGCGTCAAGGAGCTCCGGTCCGTCGGACTCCTCGGCGGGTCGGTGAGCCGCAACGTCGGCGCCGCCGAGCGGGTGACCCGGGTGGTCAACCGGCCGGAGCTGAAGGAGACCAGCAGCCGGGTGATGTTCGTCAACCTGCCGTACGACCTGGGCTTCGTGGTCCGGATCAGCGACCGGGCCACCCCGATCGTCTCGCCGGAGCTGATCCGCGCCAACGTGCACGCCGCGCTGCTGAAGTTCAACACCGACCCGGCCACCTTCAGCGAGGTGGCCCCCGGCGACACCGAACCGTCGGTGCTCAACCAGGGCATCGTGTACTTCGTCGACGCGCACGGCCTGCACGCCGCGGCGCAGGACCAGTTGCCGCAGGAGCTGACCCAGGCCGGCCAGCCGATGACCGGGCCGGTGGCCAGTCTGACCAACCACATCACCTTCCAGTCGCGGTTCAAGGAGGCCGTGCTCGGCCAGTACGGCGCGACAACCCTGGTCGAGCCGGGCCTCGTGGCGAACACCAGAGCGGCGCTCTCGATCAAGGTGCCCCGTATCCGGGGGGCGCGGTTCGTCGGAGCCACCCCGGACCAGTACGTCACCGGCCTGATCGAGCTGTACCTGGCCGAGACCGTCAACGTCGCCAACCGGTCGTTCGCGAAGGTGTTCAACCTGCCCAACATCGGCCTCGGCCACGACTTCGGCCCGCTGAAGTTCAGCTTCGGCGAGTCGGCGGGCGTGCGGTTCAGCGAGAACGAGTCGGCGGAGAACAAGCGCGTCGGCGGCCTGGAGATGCTCAAGCTGGCCTTCGGCCGGGGGTACGCCTTCGAGGCGGAATACGACATCAACGTCCGCGCCGGCATCCACAAGCAGGTCGGGTTCGTCGTCAGCCGGGTCAGCGTGCCACCCGGAGCCGACCTGCGGGGCCGCATGATGCAGTTCATCCTGCCCGAGGCGGAGGCCCTGGCGCAGTACGCGGCCGGAAAGCTGCCGATCAGCGATGTGCAGCTGCTCGACGCGATGGGCCGGTGGTCCCGCGGCGAGTTGGTGCTCAGCGGCAACACCGTGGCGGGGCTGCTCAGCCGGTGGCGTGGCGAACTGGCCGACCGCGCCGCCAGCCGCACCGCCGCCGGTCAGCCCGACCTCGGCACGTACCTGATCCAGCACCGGGTCCAGACGTGGGCGCACACGCTCGCCGACCGGCACGTGGACCTGGCCCAGCGCGGCGCGGTGCTCGACCCGCGTCGCCGCGCGCAGTTCACCACCGACTTCGGGATCACCCTGGACCCGAACGTCAACCCGTTCAGCGCGCTGACCATGCCGCCCTACCTGACCCGTACCGGTGACCGGACGCTGGGCCACGCGGGCGTCGACGAGGTGACGCTGTTCACCGGGCCGGCACCGGCCGACGGCGGGCCACGCCCCACCACGACCGTGCTGGACGCCGTCCGGGAGCTGGTGGACGCCGGCCGGCCCGGGCTGCTCGGCGCCAGCCACGACAACTGGCCGGGGGCGGGGACCAGTTGGGGCGTCCTGATGGTCTCGCCCGACGAGTCGGTGGTCGGCGCGCTGCCCGGCGGCCTCGAAACGCTCCAGTCCACGCTCGCCGGCCAACGCGCCAACATCGTGTTCGCCGACATGCTGCACCGCTACAACGGCGTGTCGTTCTACCTGGTCGACCAGCGCAACCCGGTGGCGGCCCAGATGTTCAAGCTGGAAATCTCGGCCACCCTGGGAGACAGTCCCTGGTACGCCGACTGGGTTGCCGACTACGGCATCGAGAACTACGAGCACGCCTACGGCGCGACCGCTCGTATCATTGGGCAGGCGCTGGGCTGGAACCTCATGCCGGCCAAGTTCGGCTTCTCGATCGACGGCGTCCCGGTGTCCACCGCCGGGTCGCTGTCGTTCGCGCCGAGCGGGGGGCGCGGCGTCAAGGGCGCCGCGCAGGTCGTCCGGGAACGGACCGTCTACGACTGGACGGGGCATTACCTGGCCAGGGCCCTCATCGGCCTCACCCTGAAGTTCAGCCGGGTGCACATGCACGGCTGGCAGCCGAGCTACCTGGTGAACCACGTGATGACGGCCCTGAACGACGCGGCGGACTGGGCGTTGCACCACGCGCCCGCCGGTTTCGCCGACTGGGTCTCCCTCGCGCCGGTGGAGCCGGTGCTGACCCGTCACTACGAGGGGCGGATCGACTTCAAGGTGCCCCGGGGGCTGGCCGAGGCCACCCCCGTGCCCCGGTCGCCGCAACTGGACCTGCGCGCGCTGCCGTCGCTGCCCGGCGACGCCTACGTCAGCGGCGCCCTGCTCGACGACCTCTACTCGGCCGCCCGGCACCTCATGGGCAACGTGCTCGGCTCGCACGCCAACGACCCGGCATACCGGGGCAGCGTGGCGCTCGACGGCCTGCTGTCCCGGCTCAACGTCGACAACCACCTCTCCGACGGGCTGGGCGACGGCGGATACCTGCTCGGCTCGCACCTGTTCGTCGCCGGCGCGTCCAACAACCGGGTCGCCATGCGGATGTACGTCGAGCTGCACTCGCTGGAGATCATCAGCAGGCTCACCACCACCGGCACCGGCCGGTACGCCAAGTTCGCGTTCACCACCGCGGTCACCCAGTCGCGCAACCGGTGGCGGCCCAACCTCGACGCGGAGGCGTCCTACGGTTTGCCCCCGTTCGGGACGACGAACGTCGGCGTGCAGGAGGACAAGGTCGCCGGCAAGATCACCACCGGCGCGAACCGGACCGCGCCGGCCAGCCACAGCGCCACCTTCGACGACACCAAGCGGCTCGAGAACCACCTCAAGATGCAGGGGGTGACGTACCTGGTCCGGATCCGCACCCGGGGCCGTTTCGTCGCGGTCCCGCACTGGCACAGCGCCTTCCACCGCGACGCCGGCCTGGCGCCGATCGGACCGGAACGCTTCGAGGCCGACGACGCCCCCGGCACCGGTTGGATGAGCGGCGACGGGTTCTACGAGATGTACGCCGGCGAGGTACACAAGCTCCAGCGCGCGCTCTCCGAACGGTACGACTGGAAGGCGAACAACCCGGCCGGCTGGCCCGCACCAGCGGCAGACGCCCCCACGATCGGCCTGGAGGGCCTGCTGCAACGGGCCACCCCGGCGGGTATGGCCGCCGCCCCGGTGGCCGGCCGTGTCATCGACGCCGGCACCTTCGACCCCCAACAGGCGCCCCAGCACGCGGCCCTGCTGATCCGTGACCAGATCGGTAACCACTACGACCCGGTCAGCCCGCTCCGGCTCACCGCCAGCGCCGCCGAGCAGACCCGCCGCCGGTACGAGGTGACCCTGGACTGGGCGGTGGGTCACCTCCAGCGGCTCAACGCCACGCAGCAGGCCACCGCCGGTCTCGCCGAGTTGAAGGCCTGGAGGAACCGGGTCGGCAAACTCGCGGTCGGCGCCGCGCCGTCCGCAGCCGACGTGCGGCAGTTCAACGAGCGGATCCCGGAGATCGTCGAGCGGGTGCAGGCGGTGCTGCCGCCGGGCTCCGCGTCGGTCACCCCGCCGGAGGAGGTGGAACTGCTCGCTCAGGACCCGCGCACGGTGGCCCGGGTGGTGGCGTTCGAGCTGAAGACCCACCTCGACCTGACCGTCACCGACGACCAGGGCGCGGCCAGCCGGTACCGGATCGACCCGCAGGGCTGGATCACCGAGCTGCGGGAGGGCCCGGACGGCACGTTCGCCCCGATCACGGCCCCCGAGGTGATCTTCGACCTGGACCGTGACCTGAAGCTGCGGGCCGACGCTGCCGGGATTCGCCTGCGGCGGCAGATGGCCACCTACCACGAGCTGCTGGGGCGCACCCCGGTGCAGATGGACGCCGCCGCGGAGCTGGGCCCGGAGCTGGAGACGCACATCCGGCAGGCACGCGCCGACGCCGACGACCGCGCCCGCGAGTGGATCACCGAGGGCCTGCCCGCCCGATCGGCGAACCCCCTCGCGGGCCACGCTACCCGGCACGACACCGACACCCCGCAGACGCGGGCCGGTCAGGCACGGCGGCTGCTGGCCCCCGCCCTGCCCCCGGGCTGGACCACCACCGGGCCACTACCCCAGGCACCGGACACGCTGCGCCCCGGTACCCGACTGTGGATCTCCCGCCCCCAAGGCGCCGCCGCAGCACGTGTCGACGCCGACGGCACCTACCGGCTCTACGACCCGTTCGCCCTCGGGACGGCCGAGCGGACCCTCGACGACCAGCAGTTCCAGGACGTACTCGCCGGGGCGCAGGCCGTCACCCTGGCCGAGCCCGACGCGCTGACGAGCTGGCTGCTCCACGACGGCAACTGGGCGGCGTCCCGGCAGTTCGCGGAAGACAACCTCGCGGCGCTGCGCGCCGACCCGACCGCGGCGCGGTTGACGCAGGACCAGCAGCAGGCCCGGCACACGCCACCCCCGACCCCGCCGACCCAACCCGACACGACCCAACCCGACACGACCCTGGCACCTTCCGGGAATGCGGTCCTCGACCGGCACCAGGCCCTGCTGGACGCGATTCGTGCCGGACAACTGACCGCCGCCTTCGACTACCTCGACGCCGCCGACGCGGCGGCCCGCCACCGCGTGCTCGCCGACGCGGTGGCCGCGGTGGCACCGACCGACCCGACCGACCCGACCGGCCCGATCGACCCGGCCGCGCCGGCCGGGCTGCGGGCGCTGGCGGACCTCGTCGACGCCGACCCCCGGGTGACCCAGCCCCGGCCGGAGCGGGAGGCCGTCTCCGACGCGGGCATCCTGCGGGCCGTGGCCGACATCCTCGACCCGGCCGTCGGACCACTGGACACCTTCCGGGCCATCGCCACCGCCGCGTGGACCATCAACCCCCAACAGAACTGGCCGGAAACCCTGCAAGACCTGGTCGACCGGCTGCCCGCGGCAGCCGGCCGCGACGACGTGGCGACGCTACGCGCCGCGCTCCCCGCCGACGAGCGGATGCTGTACCACAACATCAACCTGCTCGACGACCTGGCACCGGACGCCGCCGCCAGGCTGACCGCGTCCGGGACGACCGCGACCGCTCTGGCCCAGGCGTGGCGGAACGTCTCCACTCTCGACGACCTGATCCCGGCGCTGCCCCCACCGGCCGGCGCCTGGGCCGGGACGCCGGACACCCGGCTGTCGGCAGACACCCCACTGCCGCCGGCCCACGTCGTGCACCACCCGATGCCCCCGGCATCCGCCGCCCTCGACCAGTGGCTCGACAGCAAACTGGACGACTCCCGCACCTTCCTCGACGATCACCGGGCGGACCTGCTCTCCGATCGGGCGCACAGCGAGCTTCAGATCCGCCGGGCGGGGCTGCCCCACGACGTCGACCTCGCCGCCCGGGACGCGCTGCTCACCCTGGCCCG
Organism: Micromonospora sp. NPDC002717; assembly: GCF_040295705.1. NCBI lineage: Bacteria > Bacillati > Actinomycetota > Actinomycetes > Micromonosporales > Micromonosporaceae > Micromonospora > Micromonospora sp. NPDC002717. Next base: position 76,704 of record NZ_JBEOVW010000026.1, read on the forward strand.
CTACGGCCACCTCGACGACGGATACCAATACCTGCTCGGCCCCACCCCACCCACCCCGGCCCCGGCCCCGGCCCCGGCCCCGGCCCCGGCCCCGGTGCCTGCCCCGGCCCCGGGGGCGCCGACCGGGCGGCAGGAGTTGCTGACCAACCTGCTGGCCCGGCCGGATCTGGCCGACCCGGCCGCCGTGTCCGCCCTCGGCAACCTGGCGGCCACCCTCGACGGTCCGGTCGACGCCGTCGACGCGGAGATCCTGCACCTCACCGCCGACACGCTCGCCGGCCTGAACGTTCCCGACACCGCCGTCACCACGCTGGTGCGCGACGCCCGTCAGACCCTCTCCGCGCCGCAGCGGCAACAGTGGGCCGAGACGATCCGCCACCTCGCTGCCAACGCCACCGGCACCCGTGGGCCGGCACTGCGCCACCTCGCTGACCGGCTGTTCACCACCGCACCGGATCCCGATCCGGCCCCGGACGCTCCGGATGCCGAGGCTGCCCGGGTGCGGCAGGTGACGCGGGAGCGCCTCCAGCAGGCCACCCAGGAACTCCAGCGCGCCGTCGACGACCTCGACCAGGCCCGCCGGGACGAACAGATCGCGCAGGGTGCTCGGGACGCCGCAGAGGAGTCGCTCGACGCCGCCAGGACCGCCGTCACCGCCGCCGAAGGCGAACGGGCCCGGCTCGAGCAGAAGATCGACGACCTCAACCGTGCGATGCCGGGCCTGGAAGCGGAAGTGGCCCAGCGGATCGAGCTGGAGTCAGCGGCCGGGCAGGCGGTCGACGACCTCGCCACCAGTCAGGACGAGCCACGGCGGGCCGCCGCCCAGGCACAGCTTGACCAGGCGCGGCGGGAACTGGACGAAGCCCGCACGGCGCTGGAGAAAGCCACCAGCGACCTCCGGGACGCCGGGCAGGACCTCGACCGGGTTCGCTCGGAGCTGCCTGACCTGCGCCGGCAGGTCGAGACCGCGAGCGAGGAGTTCCGGGCCCGCGACATCTCCGCGCAGGCGCACACCAACACCGTCCAGGTGCTCGACGAGGCCAGGACGGCCCGCGAGGCGGCCCGGGACGCCGCACAACATCAGGTCGACGCGATGGCCTTGCCGGTCCCACCGACCCCGCGCGGCACCCCCGTCATGGACATCGACGCCGCGCTGGCCGACATCGCCCGCTCCGGCTACGGCCGGTCCGTCGTCCAGGAACTGGACCGCCGGGTGCGCGCGCAGCACGGCGGCACGCCCCCGGCGCGGGTGGTGCTGCGCACCGACCCAGCCAGACAGGCCGACAACGCCGCGACCGCCCCGGCGGACGAGACGGCCGTACACGAACTGGACCGGGTGCAGCTCGCCCGGGACCTCGCCGTGAGCCTGGACACCCCGGTCGAACTGCGGGTCTACGGTGGTAGCACCGCCGAGCCGCCGTACCTCGCCTACCCGGGCGGGGAGGTGGTGCGGCTGGACGCCACCGGCCGCCCGGAGACCCTCGACGACGCCGTGCGCCGGCTGCCGCCGCCCCTCCAGGCCGCTCTGGCCCCGCACCAGGGCCGGCCCGATGTGGAGTCCCGGCTGAAGATCCTGCACGAGGCGGAGATCGAGTCGCGGCACGACTTCGCCGCGGCCGTCGCCGCCCTGGTGGAGCACCTGAACCGGTACCAGGGGTACCTGGCCCACCGGTGGTTCACCCAAGCCGTTCCGCCGGTCGACGCCGCCGGCCTACGAGCATTGGCCAGTGGCCTGGACACCGCGGCCTGGCCGGCACCCACCGGCACCCCGCCGGCCGGGCCGGTGGAGACCGGCCACCCCGACGACATGGCCACCGCCTGGTTGGCGTACACCCCGCAGCGGCGTGCCGAGATGATGGCCGACCTGCTGGACGACGCCCCCGGGCTCGGGTTCACCGTGGGCAGGCCGACCCGCGACCTGCCGGCCGATCAACGCCCGGGTACCCGGGTGCTGGCCGTGGCCGGGTCCACGGCCGCCGCCGGCGTGGTCCTGCCCACCACGCAACTGCACTGGTACGAACCCGCCCGCAACCAGATCCACACCGGCAGCATGCAGATGCTCGGCACCTGGGCCAAAGCCCGGGCCGGCGAGGACGCGAGACCGGACGACATCTGGTACATCGTGCTGACACCGAACGGGACCGACAACCCGCGCGACCCGTCGGCCCTCGCGCGCCACGTGGACGTGGCAGCGCGGACCACGTCGACGTCGACCCCGCCGGTCGAGCCAGACCCTTCCGCGGACGTGGCCGGTGCGGTACGCGGTGATGTGTCGTTGCCTGGTGGTGCGGCGGCGTCGTCGCTTGGTGGGGTGCCTGGCAAGCTTGGCGAGCCGGCCGTTGCGGCAACTGGGCCGGCCGTCGCGATGTTCGAGTCCGGGCAGCGGGTCGCCAACTGGGCCGCTGCGGAGCAGGTGCGTCCCGGCAGCAGCGGCGACCTGTGGTGGTGCGTGGCGGCCACGCTCGATGTGTTCCAAACCGAGTACAAACGGCTGGGCAACCGGGCGGTGTTCGACGACCGGATCCTCGGACCCGACGGGCGGCTCGCGCCCAACATGGGCTGGCCGCAACTGATGGAAATCCTCGACACGGTACCCGAGCCTGTCGGCCCCCACCCGCACGGAGTCGCAGGAGAGGACGTGCTGGCCGCGCTGCGGGCCGTGCCAGGATCGATGGTCGTGGTCAAGGCCGCGATACCGAACGAACAGCAGCACGTGTTCGCCCTCTACAGCCAGCCACAGGAATCCGGGCCGCCGAGAATCCAGGTGCGGGACCCCCTGGTGCCCGACGCCGTCAACCGACCCGAACCAGAACAAGATGCGTGGCTACAACACCTGTTCATGTCCAGCACCCTGCTGGCCGCGTTCGACGGGAACGGGCGACCCACCACCATCACCGACCTGCGCGGCCAGACCGCCGCACACCCGCGGCCGAACACCACGACCAGCACCGACACCAGCGCCATCCTGCTCGCCTCCACCAGCACGCCACGCGGCCCGTCCAAGGCGATGCAGGCAGCGGGCGCCACGTCTCCCGAGCCGCCCGGCTTTCCCCGGCAGCCGTCCGATCCAACGGAAAACAATGGCTCGACTGGTCCTGGCCCGGCGCCTTCGGCTATGGACTGGGCCGCTCACGAATACTCGCTGGCAGAGGCCGGTCTAGAGACACCAAAGGATCTCCCGGATGGGCTGCAGCCGCAGACCGGCGGAGCGGGCGGGTCCCTGGGCTTGCCGGCAGCGCCGACACCGGCGGCCGGCCCGGGATGGTCGCCGTCGGGCGGGCAGAAGCCGGACTGGGAAAAGGAAGTGGAAGCGGCCGTCCGATACTTGACGGTCGCCGGAACCGCTGCCGAGGCGGCGTTTGGCGAGTGGGCGCGCGAGGTGTTCGAATTCGATCCCGCGAAGGTCGATCTCAGGTCGAACTACGCCTTCAACGAGTCGGTGTTGAACACCTACCGGGAAGAGTTGGGGAAGAAAGGCATCACCACCCCGACTGGATTGCGCGGATGGTTGTCCCGCCAAATGGCCGAGGAACTCGCCCTGGGCGGATCGTCGAGGTTCAGGGAGCTTCTTCCGTATCCGTATCCGTATCCGTATCCGTATCCGTATCCGTATCCGTATCCGTATCCGTATCCGTATCCGTATCCGTATCCGTATCCGGATCCGGAGAATATGTCCGAGCAGCGACGAGATGCCCTGCACCGGATCTGGCTCGACAAGATCGCAAACGCCCGATCTGCGGATTTGGAAGTCGCGCCTGTGGCTCTCCATCTCCTGGCCAAGGGGTTGGACCAGCCGATGCGGATCCACCATCCGTTCGGCGACCCGTACGACGACATCGGCCCGTCGTCCGATGACGGTGCCATCCCACACTCGGTCGTGTGGTGGAACGGTGGTTACATCATCCTTAAACCTCGTGACCCAAACGATGCCGACATCGCCGCCCGCATCGCCAGTGGCTACCAGCGGAATTCGATATCCGACCTCGAACAGCAGCGACGGGACAGACTTTTCAACGAGGCGCTCGGTCTACTGAAAACCGAAATCGCCACGGCGGAAGGGAATTTCACCAAGCGCCACCGGTCCCTCCTGAAATACGTATTTGACCGCGAGCTCGCGGCCATTGGCCAACGCCCCACCTCCCCTCGCCGTCAAGCCGAGGAACTTGCAGCGCACCGTCGGTACCTCAACGCCCTCGGCAACGGCGGCGACTGGGAAGGTGACTACCGATGGAAACTCAATGACCCGTTCACCCTCCGTATCCCCGCCTACGTTCACGCCCGCAGCGACGCGTACTCGGCGTTGCGCACCCGGTTGGGCGGCAAGGACGTGGAACTCACTCGTGTTGACCACATGATCCTCTCGGGCGATATGGTCGATATCGACTTCGGGTCGGGTGTCGGTATTGCCAAAATCCCGTACATGGACAACGGCGCCAAGAAGTTTGCCTACCTAGAGATCGACCGCAAATTTACTGACAGCGAGCTGGCCGAACTGAGAGACAAGGCACCCGGCCAGGCGTGGCAACTCGATGAGCCGCCGGTCGGCCTCTTCTATCACATCGCGGCGGGCTTAGTGCCCAAGAAGGGCCAATTGAGCCGCAGCTTCGGCAAGGGCTCCGAAGGCGAAAAACTCCAGAGAGCCCATATTCCAGCCGTCAAAGTGGCCGACGGAAGTTCATTTGTCATCCCTCAGGACATGAAGGAGGTTATTCTCCGACTCGGGTATGGCTGGGATGGTCAACCCCTCGCGGTCGTGGTAATGCCGGCAGAGAAGAGCGGGGCCGGACAGGACCTGTATCTGCAACTGCTCAAGCCTGCCCCCACCATCGACGACATCGAGTGGCTGCGCAAAGCGTCGCTGTGGGAACGCGGGAATTGGTGGAACATTTCCCGGGTGAGATATTTCGATGACGAAATGGACTCGCAAAGGCGATTGCCCAATCCTCTGCGTCTTACTATCGGCAGAAACTCGGCAAAGACGTTAGATGGGCGGGAGGTTAATCTCGCCCCTGGGACGCCGATCACCTTGGGAGTAGGGGAGCGGCTCCGGCCGGTCGGAAAAGATGTCGTCAACGGCTTTGTCGATAGCGTCAAAGAGGTTGTCGTCGTGGTCAAGGCGCCGTTGGTTCCAAGACGGGACGCGCCAGCGTCCGAACCCGAATACGCCTTCCGGCTCTTCACCACGGGCAAGACGGATTACGATGCTTTCATAAAGCAGCTCGAAGACCGGCAGAAGAGGCTCGAAGACCGGCAGATGAGGCTCGGCGAGCGCAAAAGGGGAGCCGAGTCGGCAACTGGGCGGGCCGCGCAGCGTCCGCGCATCGAGGATGGGCCGGGCGCCCGGGGTGGGTCGTCTTCTGGGTGGGGAGCGGGTGAGCAGCCGCCTGCCGAGGAGGTGGTGGGCGGCGGTTGGCAGGTGTCGTATCGCAGTCCAGTGGATCTGACGCCAGCGCTTGACCTGGGGGCGGCGCCGCCGGGGATCACTGCACCGGTCGACTCCCCGGACCTGCCGGCAGGGTTGGATCTGCCAGCGCCGTTCGACCTGGCGTCGCCGCCGGAGAACCCCGCGCTGGTCGAGTCTCTGGTCGAACAGGATGATCCGGTAGGTGGCCGGGTCGAACAGCTGGACCCGCTGTCGGAGGTGGGCGGGCCGGCGGGAACTCGGCGGGCCCCGAAGCGTTCGCGCATCGCAGGCGACATCGAGCAGCTGCGCGGGAAAAAGGCGCTGTGGAAACCGGATGATCAGTGGGATCTTTCCGACCCAGCAACGTTCGAAGACACAATACAGTCGATCAAACGAACAGACCGAATGATACCCTACCTGCCCCGACCCCTGAATCTCAGGTTTGGTTCGGAGAACATGACGTTCGGTGGGGGGGAGGTGAATGTCACCCCTGGGACGGATGTCACCTTCCGGGTAGGGAAGTGGTCGCGGCAGGTCGGACCGGAATTCGTTACCGGCGTTTTCGTCGTGGTCAAGGCGCCGTTGGTCGGCGGAACCGGACACGCCTACCAGATCTTCGACACGGGCAAGACGATCAATGAGTTCGAGGCGCTCACAGAAGAGCTCCGAGGCCGGCAGGAGAGGCGCAATATGCGCATCCTGCGAGCCGAGTGGGCACCTGAGCCGACCAGGCAGCGTCCGAGCGCCGGGGATGGGCCGGGCGCTGGGGGTGGGTCGTCGTTGCCTGGTGGTGCGGCGGCGTTTGTGTGGGGTCCTGCGGGGGGTGGTTCGTTCTCGGGTGGTGGGAAGGGTGTGTTGCCGTCGGGGTGGGCGGCGGGTGAGCCGCCGTCTGTGGAGGTGGCGAAGGGCGGTGGTTGGCGTGTGTCGTATCGGAGTTCGGCAAGTTTGCCTGCTTGGGGCGAGATGACGCATGTGTTTACTGATCGGTTCACCTGGCTGGGCAAGGATCCGTTGCGGTTGGTGCCGACGCCGGGGGAGGTTCGTCCTTTCCGGGTGGAGCATGCGGGGAAGGATGCGGGGGAGCGGGTCTTCGTCGATTATTG
>NZ_JBEOVW010000027.1:0-81164 GCF_040295705.1 Micromonospora sp. NPDC002717
CACCCGCGCACACCCGAACGCCCGAGCCAGCTCAATCTGCTGGCCCGGCGTCGGATAGACGCGGAACTGGTAACGGAGCTGCACGAAAAGCACCGCACCATATTGGTTTATGGCAGAACCTGAAGGCATCCGCACTGGTAGACACTGTATTTTTGCGATGCATGTTCACTTGGTCTTCGTGACGAAGTTCCGGCACAAGGTGTTCGGCGACCGGCACCTGTCCCGGATGGAACAGATCATGCGAGACGTGTGCCGCGACTTCGAGGCCGAGCTGGTCGAGTTCAACGGCGAGAACAACCACGTGCATCTGCTGGTCAACTACCCGCCCAAAGTGGCCGTGGCCCGGCTGGTCAACAGCCTCAAAGGCGTGTCGTCGCGCCGCCTGCGGCAGGAGTTCCCCGACCTCGTACGCCACTACTACCGGGCCAACAAACTCTGGTCCGGCTCGTACTTCGCGGGCTCCGTCGCAGGGGCACCGCTGAGTGTCGTGAAGCAGTACATCGAGCAGCAGAACCATCCGGCCTAAGGCACTGCTCGGGCCTGACGGCCCTCCCAGCGCGGGCCTTCACCCCCGCCCTGAAGGGCGGAGCACTGGCCCGCATTCCGGTAGCGTGGGCGGGTGCCACCGCAGATCCCCCATCCCGACCCCGGGATTCCGGATACGAGGGGGCCGTTGCGGTACCTGTGGTGGCTGACCCGCTGCCAGCCGTGGCGGGTGCTGCGCGGCGCCCTGCTCGGCACGGCCTGGATGACCGGGCTGTCGGTCCGGCCCTACCTGATCTCCCGGGCCGTGGACGACGGGCTGCGTCCCGGCGACACCCGGGCCCTGGCCCTGTGGGTGGCGGCGATCGTCGTCGCCGGCGTGGCGCTGGCCTACCTGGGCATCATGCGGCACCGCACGATGACCTTCATCCGGGAGGACGCGAAAGCCAGGTCGGCCGCCGTGGTGCTGCGCCACCTGTCCCGGGTCGGCGCGGTGCTGCCCCGCCGCAGCGCGGCGGGCGAGGTGGCCACGGTCGGCGGCGCTGACGTCGACCGGGCGGCGCAGGTGCTGACGATCACGGGACCCGGCGTCGGTGCGGTGGTCGCGTACGCGGTCGTCGCCGTCGTGCTCTGGTCGATCTCACCCCTGCTCGCGCTTTGCGTGCTGGTGGGCGTGCCGGCGGTCGGCCTGGTCGTCGCGCCCCTGCTGCGCCGGCTGGACCGGGTGGAGTCGACCTACCGGCAGCAGCAGGGCGAGCTGACCGCCCGCTCCGGCGACATCGTGGCCGGGCTGCGGGTGCTCGCCGGGGTGGGCGGCCGGGGCCTGTTCGCCCGCCGGTACGCCGCCCGGTCCCGGGACCTGCTCGCCGAGGGCTACCGGGTGGGGGCGGTGAACAGCTGGATCGACGCGGCCACGGTCGCCGTCCCTGGGCTGTTCCTCGCCGCGGTGGTGTGGCTGGCGGCCCGGATGGCGGTGACCGGCGAGATCAGCGTCGGGGAGCTGGTCGCCGTCTACGGCTACGTCGCCACGCTCATCGTGCCGGTCTGGTTCCTGCTCGAGGGCAGCCACCTGCTGATCCGGGGCCGGGTCGCCGCCCGTCGGATCATCGCCCTGCTCGCCGTGACGCCGGACGGTGTCGGCGGCCCGCGCCCCCTGCCGTCCTCTCCGGGCGCGGCACCGGTTCCCGACGCCCGACGGCCGACGCGGGCCGCCGCCCCGGACGGCCCCGCCGACCTGCACGACCCGGCGAGCGGGTTGACCGTGCCCGCCGGCCGGTTCACCGCGGTCGCCGCCACCGACCCGGCCGACGCCGTCGCGCTGGCCGACCGGCTCGGCCGGTACGTCGTCGGCGACGTGACCTGGGGCGGGGCACCGCTGACCGGTGTCGGACTCGACGAGGTGCGGGCCCGTATCCTGCTCGCCGACCACGACGCGTACCTGTTCGCCGGGACGCTGCGGGAGACGCTGCGCGGGGCCCGCCCGCACGCCGACGACGAGCGGATCGGCGCCGCCCTGCACGCCGCGTCGGCCGAGGACGTGGTCGACGCGCTGCCGCGCGGGCTCGACACCCCGCTGGACACCCGGGCCCGTTCCCTCTCCGGCGGGCAGCGGCAACGGGTGCGGCTGGCCCGGGCCCTGCTCGCCGACCCGGAGGTGCTGATCCTCGTCGAGCCGACCTCGGCGGTGGACGCGCACACCGAGGCCCGCATCGCCGCGCGGCTGCGGGAGGCCCGGGCCGGCCGTACCACCGTCGTGTTCACCACCTCGCCGCTGCTGCTCGCGCGGGCCGACCGGGTCGCACACCTGGACGCGGGGCGGGTCGTCGGCGCCGGCGGACACGCCGACCTGCTGGAGGCGGACCCGGGCTACCGGCGGCTGGTGGCGCGCGACGACGCCGACGCCGAGCCGGTGCCGCGGTGAACGGGCTGCCGGTGGCCGACCGGGCCGCCGTACGCCGGGCGACGCGGGAGCTGATCAGCCGGGACCGGCGCGCCGTCGCAGCCGTGCTGGCGCTGCACGTCGCGGCCACGGTCGCGGGGCTCGCCCCGCCGTGGCTGCTCGGCGCCGTCGTCGACCGGGTCTCGGCCGGGACGGGCGTCGGCACCGTCGACCGGCTCGCCCTGGCGATCGTGGCCTGCGTGCTGGTGCAGACGCTGCTGTCGCGCTTCGCGCAGTACGCCGGTCACCGCTTCGGCGAGCGGGCCGTGGCCCGGCTGCGCGAGGAGTTCGTCGACCGGACGCTGAACCTCCCCGTCGCCGTCGTCGAACGGGCCGGGTCCGGGGAGCTGGCCACCCGCAGCTCCGTCGACGTGGCCACCGTCGGCATCACGGTCCGGGACGTGGTGCCCACCATCGTCATCGCCTCGGTGCAGCTGGCGCTGCTGTTCGGGGCGGTCTTCCTGCTGCACCCGGTGCTCGGGGTGGCCGCGCTGGCCGGGCTGCCGACGATCGTGGCGGTGACCCGCTGGTACCTGCGGCGGGCCAGCCCCGCCTACCTGGCCGAGGGGGCGGCCGCCGCCGAGCTGACCGAGACGCTGACCAGCACCGCCGAGGGCGCCCGTACGGTCGAGGCGTTCCGCCTCGCCGACGAGCGGGTCGGGCACGGCGACGCGCGCATCGCCCGGGTGTGGTCGGCGCGGCGGGCCACCCTCGCGCTGCGTTCCGTCTTCTTTCCCACGATCGAGGCCAGCTACCCGCTGCCCGTCGCGGCGGTGCTGCTGGCCGGTGGCGTCCTGCTCACCCGGGGCGAGGTGTCGCTCGGCGCGGTGGTCGCCGCGGCGCTCTACCTGCAACAGGCGATCGACCCGCTGGACCGGATCCTGCAGTGGACGGAGCAGGCGCAGCGCGGCTTCGCCTCGTTCGCCCGGGTGCTCGGCGTCGGCGAGGTGCCACCGGAGCCGCCCGGCCGGGCCGCCGCGCCGGCCGACGAACGGCTGGTCGTGCGCGGCGCCCGGTTCGGGTACGCGGAGGGGCCCGACGTGCTGCACGGCATCGACCTGGCGGTGCGCCCCGGCGAGCGGCTGGCGGTCGTGGGGCCGTCGGGGGCCGGAAAGTCCACCCTGGCCCGGCTGCTCGCCGGCATCGACCCGCCCCGGGAAGGGCAGGTCACCGTCGGCGGCTGCCCTGTCACCGACCTGGACCCGGCCGAGCGGCGGCGACGCGTCGCACTGGTCACCCAGGAGCACCACGTCTTCATCGGTACGCTGCGCGACAATCTCGCCTTCGCCGCCCCGGAGGCCACCGACGAGCGGATGCGCGCGGTGCTGGCCACCGTCGGCGCCGACTGGTGCACCCGGCTGCCCGACGGCCTCGACACCCGCCTCGGCGACGGCGCGTACCCGCTCGGCGCGGCCGAGGCCCAGCAGCTCGCGCTGGCCCGGCTGGTGCTCGCCGACCCGCACACGCTGATCCTCGACGAGGCCACCGCCGCCCTCGACCCGACCACGGCGCGGCGCACCGAGCAGGCCCTGGCCGCCCTGCTCACCGGGCGGACCGTGATCGCCATCGCGCACCGGCTCAACACCGCGCACGACGCCGACCGGGTGGCGGTGCTGGAGGGCGGCCGGATCACCGAGCTCGGCAGCCACGACGAGCTGATCCGCGCCGGCGGCCCGTACGCCGCTCTTTGGCGCTCCTGGCATCCCTGACGTCGGCCCCGTCGGGGCCGGGCGGTCGACGTCGGCGGGCGCCGCGTCGACCGCCCGGGTCAGGTCACTTCACGGCGCCGGAGGTGAGGCCGGACTGGATCTGCCGCTGGAAGATCGCGTAGACGACGATCATGGGGAGGATGGCGATGGTCAGGGCGGCGAAAAGGCCGGACCAGTCGGCCTCGTATCCGGCGTTGACCGAGATGTCCGCGATGCCCTGGGTGAGCACCCACTTGTCCTTGGCGTTGGAGAGCAGCACGAGCGGCAACTGGTACTGCGCCCACTGGCCGATGATGTTGAAGATCCCCACGCTGATCAGGCCCGGCTTGGCCATCGGCAGCATCACCTGGAAGAACAGCCGGGTGTGCGAGCAGCCGTCGATCATCCCCGCCTCGGCGACCGACGCCGGCAGCGTCTTGAAGAACGCGGCCAGGAAGAAGACCGTGAACGGCAGCGAGTAGGCGATGTAGACCAGCACCAGCCCGGTGTGGGTGTCCAGCAGCCCCAGGTTCTTCACCACGAAGAAGAGCGGCACCAGGGCCAGGAAGACCGGGAAGGCCAGCCCCGAGACGAACAGGTAGTAGATCGCCCGGTTGCCCCAGAACTTGTAGCGCGCCAGCACGTACGCGGCCATCGAGCCGAACAGCATGGTGCCGACGGTGCTGCACGTCACCACGATCACGCTGTTGAGGAAGTAGCGGCCGACGTTCGCCTTGTTCCACGCCCGGGCGTAGTTCTCGAACCGCAGCTCCGCCGGGAGCGTCCACGGGCTGCTGAAGATCTCCGTGGTGTTCTTGAACGAGGCGAGGAAGGTCCAGAGGATCGGCACGATCACGATCACCGCCCAGACCGCGAGCGCCACGTGCCCGAGGCCGGCGAACAGGCGGGCCTCCGAGCGTCGGCCCCCGCGCCCGCGCCCACCCGCGGCGCCCGGCTTGACGGTCTTCGGCGGTAGCGCCGCCGGTGTCGGCGGCAGCGTCGTCTGCGGGTTCATCAGTACTCCACGCTTTCCCGCTTGGTCAGCCGCAGCGTCAACGCCGCGAACGTGATGGTGAGGAAGAACAGCGCCACGCCCATGGCCGAGGCGTAGCCGTACTTCGAGTAGACGAAGGCGTTTCGGTAGATCTCCATGGCCAGCACGGTGGTCGCGCCGTCCGGGCCGCCGCCGTCCACCGAGAGCACGGAGACGATGGCGAACGCGTCGAACGCGGCGATGCCCAGGTAGACCCAGGCGACCTGGAGGGTGTCCCAGAGCAGCGGCAGGGTGACCCGGAAGAAGAGCGTCACCCGGCTCGCCCCGTCGATCTCGGCGGCCTCGTAGATCTCGCCGGGGATGGAGGCCATGCCCGCCGAGAAGAGCACCACGTAGAAGCCGACCGCCTGCCAGACCAGCACCGCGAGGATCGACCAGAGGGCCAGGTTCGGCCGGACCAGGAAGAGCACCGGGTCGAAGCCGAGCTTCATCAGCACGCCGTTGATCAGGCCGGACTCGTTGGGCCGGTAGACCGTCTGGAACAGCACCGCGATGATGGCCACCGCCAGGACCTGGGGGAAGAAGAACACCACCCGGTAGAACTTCGACCCCCAGACCCCCTGGCGCTGCCCGCCGCTGCTCTTGCCGCCCACGTTGAGCAGGAACGAGAAGAACAGCGCGATGGCGATGGTGATCAGCGGCAGGGCAAGCAGCAGTACGCCGTGGTGCTGGACCGCCTTCCAGAAGTTGTCGTCGTCGAACAACCTCCGGAAGTTGTCGAAGCCCACCCACTGCGGGGCGGAGAGGCCCCGCCAGTTGGTCATCGAGATCTGGAACGCCTGCGCGTACGGCGCGATGACGAAGACCACGTACAGCGTGACCGGGATGAAAAGGAACCCGATCACGAACGGATACTTGCCGTGCCGCATGACCCCTACGCTCCGTTCGATCAGCGCTTGAACTTGGTGACGGAGCTGTCCTTCTTGATCGCGTCGGCGCGCTTCTGGATCCGCTCCACGAAGGCGTCGGCCTTGATCCGGCCGAACATCAGCTCGTTGGTGGCCGTGCGCGCCTCCGTGTCGAGCTCCTTGTACCAGCCGTCGAAGTACAGGTTGAACACGTCCTGGCCGGCGGCCTTGAGCGCGGCCTGCGAGCTGGCCACACCCGGCGGGAAGGCGTAGCCCTCCGAGCCGGCGGTCACCACCGTCGGGGCCTTGACCACCTCGGTGAAGCCCTTCGCGCCGGCCACCGAGAGCATCTGGCGCATGTACTCCAGGCCGCCCTTGGGGTTCTTGCTCCTGGCCGAGACGAAGTAGCCCTCACCTGCGGTCGCCCGCAGCGCCGTCGCCGGCAGCTTGTCGGAGGCGGACAGGCTCGGCACCGGCATCAGCTGGTACTCGAAGCCGTTCGGGGTGTCCTTCTTCTGCTCGCCCTCCAGCCAGTCGCCGCTGGGGTAGAGCGCCAGCTTGTACTGGTTCTGCCGCAGCTGCACGTCGGTGTGCTTGAGCCCCTCGAAGCTCTTGTCGACGTACTTGGCGCCGATCTCGGCCCACGCCTCGGCGGCCTGCTTGACCGCGTCCTGCTGCCAGGCGCCGTCCTCCAGGTTGTCGATGTTCTTCAGCACGTCCGTGCCGCCGATCTTCGCCGCGTGGGTGAGGATCACGTTCCACTGGTAGTAGGCCGCGTTCGCGCCGGCGTAGCCGTACGGCGTGATGCCCTTGGCCTTGATCTGGTCGAGCAGCGCGGTGAACTCGCCCCAGTTCTTCGCCGGGGCCCAGCCGTTGTCCTTGAACAGCTTGCCGGAGTACCAGATGCCGAAGACGGTGGAGACGTAGTACAGGACGTACGGCTTGCCGTTGAACGACCCGGCCTCGACGGTGCCCGGCACCACCGTGTCGCGGACCTTCTTGCTGGGGTCGTCGACCGACGGGGCGTCCCACAGCTCGGTGAGGTCCTGGAGCTGGCCGTCGGCGACCAGGGCGCCGAAGTCCATCAGCTTCTCGCCGGAGTTGTTCACGAACTCCGGCGGGTTGCCCGAGGCGAACCTCGGCTGGAGCACCGTGGACACGGCCTGGGTCGACTGGTGCTTGACCTCGGCCTTCGGGAACGCCTTCTTGTAGAGCGGCTGGTGCACGTCGGTGGCGTACTTCTCGCCGTAGCCGCCGTTGAAGATGACCACCTCGATCGGGGCGTCCTCGGGGACGCCGAGCGGGTTGGTGGCGCTCTTGGTGCCGCCGGCGACCGGCTCGTTCTTCTCGTCGCCACCGCTGGTCGCGCAGGCGCTCAGCAGGCCGGCCGCCGGGGTGGCAAGCAGGCCGACCGCGGCGGCCCGGCGCAGCACGGTCCGGCGGCTCAGGTCGGCCGGGTTGTCGGGGGTAATCGACATCGTCGTCTCTCCTTGGTGGTGTTCGGGTCAGGCGGTCCGCCGGAGACGTCCGGCGTACCGCGACTCGAGGGCGTGGTTGTGCTCGTCCCCACCGGGGACGTTGGCGGAGAGGTAGATAGGGGGTACCTCACCGGCCTGGTGGAACCGTCGTACGACCTCGGCGGTCAGCAGCTGCGCCAGCAGCGCCGCGGTGACCGAGGAGACCGCACAGACCGCGCCGCCGCCCTCGAGCGGCAGCAGTGCGTCGCCGTACGGCGCGCCGTTGTCCAGCACGACGTCGGCGAGATCGGCGAGCCGCCGGCCTGACGGGTGCCGTGGGGCGACCCGGGCGGTGTGCTCGACCGAGGTGACCGCGATCAGCGGGTGGCCGCGGTCGGTGACCAGCGCCGCCAGCTCGACCACCGAGCCGTTGATGCCGGACTGGGACGCCACCACGAACACGTCCTGCGGCTGCGGGGCCGCCAGCGCGTAGAGCTGGTGGGCGATGGCGGGGTCACGCTCCAGCTTCGGATCGGCGAGCACGTCGCGCGGGGCGTCGCCGTGGAGCACGAGGTCGTGGATGGCGAGCCGGTTGGTGGGCACGAGTCCACCCGCCCGGGCGACCAGTTCCCCGGCGAACGCCTCGGAGTGGCCGGCGCCGAACGCCTGGAGCACCCCGCCGGCGCGCAGGCTGGTGGTGATCAGGTCGGCGGCGGCGCCGATCCCGGCTGCGCTGGTGTCGACCAGCCGGTCGAGCACCGGACGGACCGCCTCGGCGTACCCCTGGGCGCTGATCATGCGGTGGCCCCCTTGGCGGCCTTGTGCCCGTCGACGGCCTGGGCGGTGCGCCGGAAGGCCGCGTGGGCGCGGTCGTGGGTGCGCTGGGCGACGGCGATGTAGAGCAGGTCGAGCACGACCAGCTGCGGGTGCCGGGCCGAGAGCGCGTCGGGGCGGAAGGTGGTGGCCTGGCTGGCGGTGAGCAGCACGATGTCGGCCAGCTCGGCCAGTGGCGAGCGCGGGAAGCCGGTCAGCGCCACGGTGGTCGCGCCCCGGCTGCCGGCCTCGGCGAGCATCTCGATGGTCTCCCGGGTCTGGCCGGTGTGCGAGATGCCGAGTGCCACGTCGCCCTGGCGCAGCAGGGCTGCGCTGGCGAGGCCCTCGTGCACGTCGTTCCAGGCCCAGGCCGCCACGCCGATGCGGTGCAGGCTGAACTGCATCTCCTCGCCGACGAGGGCGCTTCCGCTGGCGCCGAAGATGTTCACCCGGGACGCCCCGGCGATGGCGACGGCGGCGCGTTCGACCTCGGCGAGGTCGAGCAGCGCGGCGGTGTCGTGCATGGCGCGGGTGTCGGCGGCCATGATCTGGTCGAGCACCCGGGAGAGCGGGTCACTCGGCTGGATCTCGCGTCCGATGTCGACGGTCCAGCCCGCCGAGCGGGCCCGCCCGGTCTCGGCGGCGATGCCCAGCCGCAGGTCGGCGTAGCCGTCGAAGCCCATCGCCCGGCAGAACCGGGTGATCGTGGCCGGGGAGGTGCCGCTGCGCTCGGCCAGCTCGACGATGGTCGCCCGGGCGGCCGCCTCCGGGTCGCTGAGCACGTGCTCGGCGACCCGGCGCAGCGCCCCGGTCAGCTCGCCCGCGCCGGCCCGGACCCGCGCCAGCACACCGTCGGAGGGGACCCCGAGCGCGGCCCGCCGGTCGACCGCGTCGGCGTCGACCACCGCGGTCCCCGCGGAGATGTCCACCTCGTGATCAACCATGGGACGCCTTTCCGAAAAGATTGTTTACCGTTAGTGGTAAAAGTTCTTACTGAAGGCCCCTCTATGTCAAGGCCGTGGGCGAAGTTTTCAAACTGTTACCTGGCGCACAGCCCGCCACAGGCCCCGGCTCTTGCCCTCCGCCGCCAGGCCGACCAGCATGAACGCGGCGTTGATCAAGGAGGTGGGTGCCGATGTCCGACACCGTCGTGGTCGGTCTCGACGTCGGAGGTACGTCCACCCGGGCGGCCGCCCTGAGCCTGGACGGGCGCCGGCTCGGCACCGGCCGGGCCGGCGGTGGCAACCCCACCAGCCACGGCGCCGAGCGGGCCGCCGGCGAACTCCTGGCCGCCCTACGGGAGGCGCTCGCCGACGTCGACCCCACCCGGGTCCGGGCCGGCACCATCGGCCTGGCCGGGGCCGGCCGGCTGCTCGCCGACCCCACCGGCCGGGACGCCTTCGACCGGGCCTGGCGCGACGCCGGCCTGCGCTGCCCGTACGACGTGCACGGCGACGCCCTGGTCGCGTACGCCTCGGGCACCGCGAGCCCCGAGGGCACCGTGGTCATCGCCGGCACCGGCGCGATCGCCGCACAGGTCCACGAACTGCGGCTGGACCGGGTCGCCGACGGTCACGGCTGGCTGCTCGGCGACGCCGGTTCCGGCTTCTGGCTGGGCCGGGAGGCGGTCCGCCGGCTGCTGTCCGACCTGGACCGGGGCCAGGCCCCGGGGCGGCTGGCGACGGCGGTGCTCACCGAACTGCTCGGCTCCGCCGAGGTGGCGCCCCGACCCCGGGACACCGGCGACGCGCTGGTCCAGGCGGTGACCCGACGGCCCCCGGTGGAGCTGGCCCGGCTCGCGCCCCTGGTGGTCGCCGCCGCCGTCGACGGCGAGCCGGTCGCCCGCGGGCTGATCGACGAGGCCGCCGCCCACCTGGCGGAGAGCACCGCCCGGATCCGCCCGGCCGGCGACGCCTCGCCGATCGTGCTCGGCGGCGGGCTGCTGACCGGCGACACCCCGCTGGCCGCCGCGGTCCGGGCCGAGGTCGCCCGGCGGTGGCCGGACGCGGTGCTGTGCTCGGCCGGCGACGGCGCGGCCGCGGCGGCATGGCTCGCCGCCCGCGACCTGCCCGAGGTGACGGACCCGCAGGCCCTGCACGCCCTGCTCGTCCCGACGCGCTGAGCCCAGCGGTCGAACCCACTCCCCCGACCGGTCGACTACATCAGGTGAGACGTACGGGCCCTTGGTGGCCATGGCACGGATGCCCGACCCACGTGGTGTCCGGTATCCCTTCACGAGTGTGCTCGCGATCGCGGTGTGCGCGGTGATGACCACGGCGGCCACGTTCGCCGCGATCGCCGACTGGATCGATGATCTCGATGCGCAACGGCGAGACATCGCCGAAAGCCACCCGACATGCCAACCGCCGCCCACGCCCTCATAACCACCGTGACCAGCAGCTACGTAACCATGCAACGACCCTGCGCCTACACCCAATTGCGAGGCGTCCGTTAGCCGACCACCCGATCTGTGGAACCTGGGCCGGAATTGTTCGGCACTACCCATCGACCTTGCCCGGGACGCTGGCCTCGGCGCCCCAGGCGACAACGCGATGGTGCTAACCTGGCCGCCGTGAAGCCCGATTCAGGCTGGCATCGCCTGCTCTCGCGCCTTGAAGCCGGTCAACTCGTCGTCGACGACCACTACAAGGTGATGGAGCGGTGGGAGACCCCGCCCATGGCACGGATGGCAGAGCTGCTGCACGCGAGCCTCCAGCGAACCCGCATCGTCGAGGTCGGCTTCGGCATGGGGATCTCCGCGAGCATCATCGCGATCAAGTAGGGCGCCCGTGTCGCTGACCTACGTTGTCTGCGCTACTCCGCGCGTCGGCAGCACCTACCTCTGCGAGGCCTTGGGGCGTGTTCCGGGCGCCGGTTCGCCGCGGGAGTGGTTTGGTCGCGCACGTATCCACCACCTGGCCGGCGCCTGGAATCTGCGAGCACCGCAGTCCACGATGAACGAGCCGCGGCTGACCAACCCGTCAGCGTATCTACGCAGAGTACACGCCGAGGCGAACAGCGACGGGGTGCTCGCCCTCAAGCTGCACTGGAATCAGGTCGAGTGGTCGCGTGACAATCTCGGCATCGATCCACTCGCCGTCCTCGAAGGCCGACAGGATGTTCGGTTCATTCGCCTCTACCGGGACGACCTTGTCCTCCAGACGGTGTCCAGCTATCTCGCCTCGGTGACCAAGGTGTTCGTGCGCTGGGCCGAGGCAAGCGACCCCGACGACGACGAATATCGCGACGCCGTGGCAGGGACCCCAGCTTACGACTTTGCCGTTCTCCTGGACATCCTGCAGGCGTTGGCGGCCATCGAGCACGGGTGGAGTCCGTTCTTCGCCGAGCGCGACACGGCACCCTACACCCTCAGTTATGAGGAGTTGGATGACGATCTGGCTGGCTCGGTCAACGGTGTCCTTCAGTACCTCGGCCTTCCCCGACAGTCCGTGGTGACATCTCCACTGGTGCGGCAACGGACGGCCGTCAATGACGACCTCGCACAGCGGTTTCGGTCCGATCTGCTGAGCAGCGGGGTAATCGATGCGCTCCCCGCTGACCTGCGCCGCCGCTGCGGTGTGTCGGGTTGAGTGGCAGAGGATGCAACTGAGGCCCCTTGGCGAATTGGCCGTTTCCGGCTACGGACTGGGCACCTGGACGTGGGGCCACGAGACCAACGAGGACGCCGCACGGGAGCAGTTGTGGTGCTTCCTCGACGCGGGGGGCACGCTCGTGGATACCGCAGCGGTCTATGCGGACGGTAACGCCGAGCGCATCCTCGGCCGGTTGCTCACGTTGGTGCCACGTGACGCCGTCGTCGTCAGCACCAAGGCTGGCGTGACCGCGAACGGCGTGGACACCACTCCCGAGGCCCTGCTGGCCCAACTCGACGCGTCGCTGCGGCGTCTCGGTACGGACTACGTCGACCTGTGGCAGCTGCACGCCTGGAGCGACGCCACACCGCTGCTGGCAAGCGTCGAGGCGCTACGTGTCGCACGTGATTCGGGTCGCGCCAGGGCGGTGGGAGTGTGTAACTACACGCCCAGCCAGGTCGACGAGGCATTCGCGGTCGCGGAGCGGATCGGCACGCCGATCAGCGGGGTGCAGCTTCAGTACTCGCTGCTGGTTCGGGCGGCCGAAGCCGTCATGGACCGTGCCCGTGAGTACGGTGCGGGGGTGCTGGCGTGGTCGCCACTGGCAAGCGGGGTTCTGACGGGGAAGTATCAGCGGGGTGTGCCGCCCGGTACCAGAGGCACCGATCCCAGATACTTCCCGTTCATTGCGCCCTTTCTGTCTGCTCCCGAGGTGCCGGCGGCGATCGAGATACTCGACCTCGTCGCGGGGGCACTGGGCCGCAGCTGCGCCGAGGTGGCGCTGGCCTGGGCTCGTGACCGCCCGGGGGTGGCCGGTGTGCTTCTCGGCGCGCGTGACGCCAGCCAGATGCGGGCCCAGCTCGACAGCGTCGACTTGGAGCTGCCGGCGGAGGTGGCCGACCTGCTCACCAGCTCGGTGATGCCGATCGGATGATCACTCGTGCCGGCCCGACGCTCGTTCGGTGAGCATCCGGTGAAGTTCCTCGACGGTGTACTCGACGGGGGGCACCTCGCGGCCGTGTTCGTCGGTCGCGGGCAGCGGCTGGCATCGGGGCGGTTTGCCTTCGCTCCTCGGTAGGAACTCGTAGTCCCGGCACACCACGACGAGCAGCTGATCGCGGCGATGACGGGTGATGAGGGCCGGGCACATGCCGAGCGAGTAGACACCGCAGTCGAGGTGCAGGGGCGGTTCCTTGAAGGTCGCATCCGCGCTGTATCCAACGAAGACGATCAGGTCGTCACGGGCGATGTCGAGCCCACATGACTGACACCGCCGCTCCAGCATGCAGCGCACGGCCTTCTCGGTGTCCACGAGTTTGAGTACGGGCGCTCCGGCCTCGTCCCGGAAGACCACATGTGTGACGAGGAACCCTCGGTGGTCCATCTCGCCGTGCATGCCCGCGAGCAGGCGATCGGGAGGTGGAAGAGGTTGTCTCGGCATGGGCAGGTCCTTTCAGGATGGGACGTCACGGCACCGGGCGAGTGCCTTCAGTACCCAGGCGCAGATGAGTGCGGCCTTTCGCTTACGTGCGTCGCGGTCGGTGCTGCCGCAGTGGCCGGCTGACAGGTCTGTCGACAGCAGGAACGGCCCACCGTAGGCCTGATCGCGCAGGCGGGACACGTACTTGAGCGCTTCGTGCGCCCCGACCCTGCTGTCGTTCAGCGCGGCAAACACCAGCACCGGCGGGTACGTGCGGGTAGAGATGTTGTCGTACGGCGCGTAGGCGCTGACGGCGGCGTAGGCGTGCGCGTCGGCCAGTGGATTACCCCACTCCGCCCAGTCGACAGTGGTGAGAGCCGCCTCGGGATCGAGCAGGGTGCCGAGTGGGTCGAGGAACGGAACGTCGAGCACCAGCCCGGCAAAGGATTCCGGCGAGGTGTTGAGAGCAGCAGCCGCGACGAGAGCACCGGCGGACGCGGCGCTGGCGACGACGCGCCCCGCGGGTAGGTCACAGGTTCGGACGAGTGCCTCGGCGCAGGCCAAATAGTCGTTCACGCTCATCGCCTTGTGCTCGCCACGACCAGCCTCGTGCCAACCAGGTGGCCCCTCTCCGCCACCGCGAACGTGAGCGAACGCATAGATCCCGCCGCTGGCGAGGAACGGCAGACGTGCGGGATCGAAGTCCAGTGGTAAGACGGCCCCGTAGGCACCGTAAACCTCAAGCACCGCCCCCGGTGGCGGTGGTGCACCAGTGCTGCGGCGTTGCCGCAGCACGGTCAACGGAACCGCTGTCCCGTCACGACTGCGGGCCACCAGATCGAGTTGTTCATACCTGACCGGATCCCAACCGGGAAGTACCACCCTGTCCAAGATGTCGGTGCTGCGGCTGTGCAGGTCGTACGCCGCTGTGATCGGCGGGCAGACGACCGAGGAGGCGGTGAATCTCACTCGCCGCGAGTGGTGGTCCGGATTGCCGTTAAGGCTCACCCACGTTGTTCCGTCGGGTAGCGCCAGATCGGTCACGACGTTCTCGGCGCCGATGACCCGTAACCCCCGGTGGCCCGGCGAGTACGTCTGCAGGACCACGTGCCCCGCAAACGCGTCGACGGTCAGCAGCTTCGTCTCCCGCGCGTCGCCGAACACCACCTCGGTCAGCTCTGCCGTGGCCGTGGCCGGGCAGTGCCACAGCCGGGAGGTCTCGTCACCGGAGTTGGCCAGGATCCAAAACTGTCCCTCTCGGTGGTCGGCCTGAAGGTGCACACCGGCACGCCGTGCTGGCCCCAGGAGGAACGGTTCGGACTCTGGTGCCAGCGCGTCGATCGCGAAGATCTGGTTGCCGGCGTGGCTGTCCGACTCGATGAAGACGTACCGTTCACTACGTGTCAGGTCGACGGTCAGCCACGACGACTCGTCCGCCTCCTCGTACACCAGGGTCCGTTCGCCCGTCGCCAGCGTGAGGCGCCATACCTGAAACGCCCGGCCGGTAGCGTCTGTGACGAGGTGGAAGTAGTGCTCACCGGCGGCATCCCAGGCGCCGCCGTACGTGACCCCGTCGACCTGGACGGGCAGCTCGGAGCCGGCGGCGACATCTCGGAAACGCAGGCAGAACCGTTCGTCGCCGACAAGGTCGACGGCGTACGCGAGGAACCGGTCGTCCGGCGAGACATCGTAGACACCGAGCGCGAAATGCGACTGCCCGGCTGACAGCGCGGCCTCGTCGAGCACGATCTGTTCGGTCTGTGGCACGGCCTCACCGGAGTCGAGGTCGATCAGGCAGCGGCAGCGGAGCACCGCTGCGGATCCTTCGACCGCACGGCTGTAGTAGGACCAACGCCCTTTCATGACGGACACCGAGCGTGTGCCCTGCGGTGTCCAGGACCTGATCTGCGTCTCAGCGTCCGCGGCGGCGCTTCCCAGCGGCTCCAGAACCGCTGCCGTGTAGGCGTTGTTGGCCTGGACGACAGCGAAGACCTCGGGGGTGAACAGGTCTTCCATCCACTGCCACGGGTCGCTGCGGGTTTGCCCGTGATGTCGCGCGAGGTGCTCCCTGGGTGGCGCCGCGGGTGGGTCGACGTCGACCGCCCTCCATGTCGCCGCGACGTGAGCGCGTTCACTCATGGAGTTCCCTCAGCTCCCGCATCTCCTGCACCTCCGGCCACAGCTCGTCCGGCCCGGACAGGGCGCCGTCGATACCGAAGATGTTGTCAGGACGCGGTGAGCGGGGGCATCTGGGTGGGCTGGGGCCACCCAGGCCGAAGAGAGAACGGCTTCCGGGCACCGCTCAACTTTCACTCAACGCCCCACACTCTCGACCGCCAGGTCGGGCACCCGTTCCTCCAGACCCAGCCGGCGAAGCCCTGGCAGCGGGAGCACCATCACGGTCGAGACCACCAGGACGACCGTCGTCACCCACCCAAGGGTGGCGGGACCCAGCCCCTTCAGAAGCCAGCCGGCAAGGAGGTATCCCACGGGCATCAGACCCAAGACGGTCAGCTGATCGATGGAGAACACCCGCCCGAGCCGCCCACGCGGGACAGTCCGCTGCAGAGCGGTGGTCCACAGCACCGCGAACGTGGACAGTCCGAGACCGGTCAACGCGGAGGCGACGAGGATCATCGCCGGATGCCCGTCCACCGCCAGCAGAACGGTCTGCGGAAGCTGAAGCAGCAGAAAGAAGATTGCCACCCAGCCCGGCGAACGCGTACGGATCGACGATGCCAGCATCGCGCCCAGGAAAGCCCCGGCGCCCTGCGCCGCCGTGATGTAGCCGAACCAACCCTCGGGCCCGGTCAGAATGGGCAGCATCACCGCGACGGGTGCCGCCACGAACGCCATATGCACCATGCCCTGCAGCATCACACCGGCCATCCACGGTAGTCGGATGACGTAGGCGAAACCGTCCTTGATATCGACAGCGAGCGATGATCCTTTGCTTTCCGGACTGGGAGCTTGCTCATCCAGACGGAGCAGTGTGACGATACTGACAAGAAAGGTGACGACGTTGATACCGAGCGCCCAAGTCGGGCTGAACGCCGCCGCCACAGCCCCGCCGAGCGCGGCGCCGACGACGGCACCCAAGCGGTTCACCAGGGACCGCAGGCCGTTGGCGCTCGCCAACATCTCCCCTGGTACCAGCGATGGCAGGATCGCCCCGTACGCGGGACGGTAGAAACCGCTGCCGATACCGAGCACTGCGGCCAGTACGCCAAGCACCACCAGCGGCGCGTCATTGCCGACGAGGATGATGCCCAGAACGGCGCCGGCCCGAATCAGGTCGGAAACAATGATCATTCGCGAGCGGCGGTGACGGTCCGCCAAGGCACCGCCGATCAACAGCGAGACGACGCCCCCCAGGGCCGTCATCCCGAGTACCAGACCCACCGCGCGCGCGGCATCCTCGCGCGGCAGCAGGAACAGCGCGACCGCCACGGTGTACAGGGCATCGCCCACCACGTTGGTGAGCTGACCGATCCAGACCCGCCGAAACTTCGGCACCCGCAGCGGCGTAAGAAGAGACGCGTTGAACATCAAGTTACCTCGACAGTCTCGAGCCGTAGCCGACGCCGCTCATGAATTTCGCCGTTGGCCGTGTCAATCAGCAGGTCCACGCTCTCCTCCAGCGCCAGCGAAGCCCGGATCAGACCTTGGAGCAGCGCGACACCGTCTGGCTGGTGCCAGTCACCCGGCATGCCGCCCGGTTCGCGGGACAGAAGACGTTGCGCCAGAACGTCTGCCGCCTGTTCCGGATCCCTGAAATGAGGACAGACCAGGATGGCGAGGTCCGCCTGGTCGAGGGCGCTACGCAGCATACGTTCCTCGGTCGACCCACCGCGCTGGAGGGCGACGCCCCCGCCCGTATCGACGACCCCGTCAGTGGCCGTGACCGCGTCAGCTAGCGCGCGCACCTCGAAGCAGGCGGTATAGGCATGCCAAGCGGAAAGCCCACCGGTGACATACGCGTCATCGGCGGCCTGCTCGGTGTATCCGAACTTTCCGTACCAGTGCAACGGGTCCTCGTCGAAGCAGGCGACTTCCAGGCCCCGGCGGGCGGCCAGGACGCCAGCGACCGTCGACTTGCCTGCGGCAGGTGGACCGACTACGACTATCGCCACGCAAGGGCCCGCACATTGCGGTAGAGCTCGGCGGCCAGTTCCGGCTGCACCTGCTCGCTGTAATAGCCGTACAGGAAGCCCACGGGGCTGTCCATCTTCTCGCACAGGTACCACTGGCGCATGCGACTGACCGCAAGTTCCCATATGTGGATCCTGCCCCGGAGTACAGCGACGAAGTCCACAGCGTTTACGTCGATGCCGGACGGCACAGAGAACAGGCAGTCACGGAAGCTCAACGGCTGTTCCTCGAAGCGGCCGTTGTTGAAGTTCAACACGAAAACTCGTGAGCCGTCGTCCTCCTCACCGGCGGCATCGAAGCCGCGCAGGTGAACAGCGAACCTGTGCGGGCCGACCGGATTGTCGAGGTAGGTGTTCTGGGTGATCAGATGCCGCCCCAGTTTCGCCTGCATCAGCAGCGGAGCCATGAGCTGAAGTTCCGACTCGACGAGGGCCCAGTCCTCATCCGTAAGCTGTTCGTCGAACAGGGGCAGCAGCGGCTCGGACAGGTCCGGCTCGGCAACAGCCTCCTTGTCGCTGGGGGCAACGGGACGCGACGGCTCGGCCGGATTGATCCATTCCGCCTGGCAGTAGCGCACATCCGTCCCGTCACCGACCACCACCGTCTGGCCAGGACTCATTCCCAGCACCCGGGTAGTCAGCGAGAGCCGGCTGGCGATATCGGCCAACTGCTCGAAGTTCCCCCACAAAAACTCGCCGTGCTTGGCGGGAACCTGCACATAACCGCCACCGCTGAAGGTGACGTAACGCACCGAGGGAAAGTTCGCCACGACGTCGGACAGCACCCCGTGCAGCAGGCGAAGGCCGGTAACCTCAGCGAACTCGGCACTGCCGACCGGCAGCATGTTGTCGAACGCGCCGAGATGACCCGCCGGCGGTACCTGCCCGTTGTGGGTGGCCACGACGATATCCGGATCGCACCCGCCGTCCAGCGAGGGAGCCGCGATCGACGTGTCGGACTGGATGAAGACTCCGCCGACCTTCTCCTCCGCATGCCGCACGAAGACGCTGGCGACACGGTTTTCCCACATCGGCGCGTCCGGGCCGCCTGGAACGAATACCACGTCGACCGCGCCGATCCTCTGTACCGCACCGAGCTCGACCAACTCGACCTGGCGGCCCGTCTCCTCCAAGACGCGAACGCACACCTTCGGCATCATCCGCGGCATCAGAATGCGGGTAGCCGGCGGCAGCAGGTCCAGCGAGTTGAGGTGGAAGTGGTCCAGATGCTCGTTGGTGACCAGCACGGCGTCCAGCGACGGCATCTTCTCCACCGCCACCTGGCGTGCAGGATGGATCTCGAAACGCAGCCTGTCTGAGTGGCCGAACGAGTCCGTCAGCACCGGATCGACGAGGACACGGGTATCCCCGATCTCCACCAGCCACGACTGGTGGCCCAGAAACGTCAGGGATGCGGGGGGCATCAGGCGTTCTCCTTCTCAAGGTACTCAAGCTGCTGCTGGTAGACCCGGCACGACAGGTCCGGGCGTACCTGCTCGCCGAGAGCGTCGTAGAACAGCGCCACCGGCGAAGACAGCGCGTCTCCGTCGAACCACGTACGCATCGCGATGCCGACGACATCCCAGTACTGCAGGTCGCCACGGAGCACTGCGGCGAAGTCAACAGCGTGGATGAAAATCCCATTGGGGTACGCGGCGACAGAATCGTCGAGCGGCAGATCTGCTGCCTCCTCGAACGCCCCGGCGGCCAGATCGAAGCGGAAACTACGGTCCGGACGGGTCAGATACTTGAGCTTGAGGACGAACGGGCATGCCGACGGCGAAACGGCCATCCGCCGGCCGAAGTCGCTGAGCAGCAGGACGCGACTCAGATACGTCAGCTCGCGGCCGATGCAAGCCAACGCCGCGTTCTCGGATTCTTCATCAGCGTTCTCGATGCAGCGCATGGCGATGCTGTCCCGCCTGGCCAGGAAGCTCTCCCGCCGATGGATCAGCTGGGTGAAGCGTTCATGGTCGACGCCGAGCCACGACAGCTCCCCGACCTTGTCGATGCCGTGCTCACGCACTTCGACGACGTCGCCCGGAACGGGGCCCATCACGTCCATGTGCCGCACCAACTGCTTGGCCAGACGCGCCATCTCCTGCTGCTCCGAGAATGGGAACGGGCCCATCTGCTCGTAGTCCTTCAGGAACCCGCCACCGCACAGCAGGATGTGTGCCCCGCGGAAGATCTCCGACTGCTCGACCGCGGACACGACGATTTCCCCGAGGATGTCCAGACCGGGGAAGCCCTGACCACGGTAGCGGACGGCGGTCTGCCCAGCGGGCCGGTAGCAGTCCAGTGACCCGAACACGCCGGGCGGGGTCACTTGCGCATTGTTACTCATGGCCACCACGCGGGGGGCTGGCAGCCTTCCAGAGGAAACGGCGTCGATGAATTCGGTGGAGGTGCTGGCGTCGATTCCCAGGAAGACGCCACCCCGGTCCGGCTCGGACGCATCGAGCACGTAAACCTGCGATACGCGGCTCTCCCAGAGCACCGTATCCGGGCCCGGCGGGAAAAGGGTGACAATGACCGATCCGAACCTGGTCGGCTCGCCGAACGGTAACCGGGTGACAGTCAGGCCGAGCGACTCGGTGCATTCGACGACGGTGTCGATCATGGTGGGCCCGACGATGATGGGCGTGGACTTGTCGAGCTTGTTCAGGGAGGGCAGGTGGAAGTGGTCGGAGTGCTCGTGACTGAGGATCACGGCAGCAGGCTGTGGCATCCGGTCGATGTCTATCAGTCTTGGCGGATAGATCTCGACAGGGCTCGAGGTATACTCCTCGCCATAACGGCGGTACAAGATCGGATCCACGAGGACCGGTGAATCCTCGGCCCCGAGAGCGAAGCCGTTGTGTCCAAGGAAACCGATCTTCATGTCGCCTCCTTCAATGGGTGCGGTGGGGGCACGTGACCAACGGCGGTGGGCGACGTCGGACGCCGCCCACCGCCCTGGCACTAGCGGGTGTAAGTGAACGCCCAATTCCGCGCCTTGGCGGTCGCGGCCTTCGGCGCGACCTTGCCGACAGCCTGCTTCAGGGCGTCGAGGTCAGCCTTGGTGATGGGCTGCGCTTCCTTCTTCATGTTCACCTCCCGTGCGTGGATCGGCAGCGCTCTGCCGTGCGACCTGAAGGTCTTCAGCAAGCCACTGCACCTGCCTGTTCTCATCGGAGCAGCCGGAGGCGACCGTGAAGTCTCGTGACAATCGCCGGCCGACCCGTGACTGCCCTTCGCGAGAGTGTGTCATCGAACGAAGGATGCAGATCCCCCTATAGGGGCCCCAGAAAGTCGTGACGGTATCTGACTTGTGGCACTTGGATGCGCCGCTGCTCGACCAGATCAGCGACCCGCGCGACACGGTGATCACCGCCGACGCCTCGCACTGCCAGCGTGAGCACGTCACCCACCTCGCGCAACGCCGCCGCGAAATCCGCAGCCTGAAGATCCCGACGATCTCCACCGGCATCGACTTCCGAACGCCGCCCAAGCCATCCAGATCCGCCGCCGCAGATGGCACCGTTCCCGGCAGCCCACGTCGGCGCCACCCCCGCGCCCGTCATCGCCGACTACAAGAAGAGACTCACCGCGGTGCAGTCCGACTACGTCGACACCGCCGTCAGGCTTCTGGCCATCCGGCAACGTCCGGGTGGTGGTAGCCGGGTCGGACGGCGATTGAGCGATCAGTCGAAAACGTACGACCGCGGCACACTCTCGGCGCCGAGACCGCCCCTCGCCCTGCGGCAGGCGATATGACGCTGGAGCGAGCCACGGCGCCGGTGCCCTCCGGCCGGTTCGGGCGGGTGAGGTTGTCTGCGCGATCGACCGGGCCGCGAAAAGTAACGGACGCGGCTACTTGAGCTGGCCGGCGGTCAGGCCCGACTGGATCTGCCGCTGGAAGAGGATGTAGACGACCAGCACCGGCAGCGTGGCGATGGTCAGGCCCGCGAAGAGACCGCTGTAGTCACCCTGGTAGCCCTGGCTGACCGCCAGTGCGGCGAGCCCCTGGGCAAGCACCCACTTGGAGTCGTCGCCCTGCATCAGCACCTGGGGCAGGATGAACTGGTTCCAGTGGCTGAGGAAGTTGAAGATCGCGATGCTGATCAGACCCGGTCGCGCCATTGGCAGCATCACCCGGAAGAAGAGCCGGAAGTGGCCGCACCCGTCGATGAGCGCCGCTTCCGCGACCGCCGTCGGCAGGGTCCGGAAGAAGGCGGTGAGGAAGAAGACGGTGAACGGCAACGAGTAGGCGGCGTACACCAGCATCAGCCCGGTCCAGGTGCCGAAGAGACCGGCGTTGCGCACCACGAAGAACAGCGGCACGAGAGCCAGGAAGACGGGGAACATCATCCCGCCGACGAACAGGTAGTAGAGGAACTGCCGGCCCCAGAACTCGTAACGGGCGAAGACGTATGCCGCGGTGGCGCCCATCAGCATGGTCAGGGTGAGCGATCCGGTCACCACGATCGCGCTGTTCAGGAAGTACTGGCCGATGTGCGCCTCGGTCCAGGCCCGCGCCCAGTTCTCGAACCGCAGCGCGCCGGGCAGCCCCCACGGGTCGGAGAGGATCTCCCCGTCGCTCTTGAACGAGCTGAGGAACATCCAGAGCAGCGGCAGCGCGGTCACCGCGCCCCAGAGCAGCAGGAACCAGTGCGAGAAGATGTTGGCGACGCCGAGATCGCGGCGAAGCTTGCGGTCCTGCGGCGCCGGCCGGTCCGCCACGGCCGTGCCGTCGGAGGCGGTCCTGTCGAGGGTTGTCACGAGTACTCGATCCGATCACGCCGGGCGGCCCGCAGCGCCAGCACCGCCACCGAGAGGGTCAGGAACAACAGCACCACGCCGATCGCCGAGGCATAACCGAATTTGCTCTCGCTACCGAACGCGGTTTCGTACATCCGCAGGCCGATGACGTCGGAGGAGAAGTTGGGGCCGCCGTTGGTCATCTGCTGGATCAGGATGAACCCGTCCAGGGCCGCGATCGCGAGGTAGATCCAGGCGACCTGCACGGTGTCCCAGAGCAGCGGAATGGTGATCTTGCGCAGGGTGGTCCACCGCGACGCCCCGTCGAGCATCACCGCCTCGTAGATGTCGCGCGGAATCGCCGACATCGCCGCGCCGAAGAGCACCACGTAGAAGCCGACGTTGCTCCAGATCATCACCGCCATCGCGCACCAGAAGGCGAACCGGGGATCACCCAGCCAGGCCGGCGTGGGTAGGCCGACGGCACCGAGGGCACCGTTGAGCAGGCCGCTGTTGGGGTGGTAGACCTCTTTCCACAGCAGGGCGATGATGACCACGGAGAGCACCTGCGGAAAGAAGTAGACCATCCGGTACACGGACGTGCCGCGTACGCCGGTCACCCCCGCCCGGCCCTTGCGACCGCCCATGCTGAGCATCGTGGCGAAGAAGAGGCCGAGCACGATGGTCACCACCGGCACCACCAAGAGCAGCCACGCGTTGTTCTTGAGGGCACTCCACACCCGATCGTCGTCCAGCAGCCTCTCGAAGTTGGCCAGGCCGACGGAGTTGGCCTCGGGCGAGTAGCCGAGCCAGTCGGTGGTCGAGATCTGGAAGGCCTGCAGGTACGGCGAGAGCACGAAGATGCCATAGAGCAGCAGCGGCGGCACCAGGAACGTGACGATCAGCGGGTACTTGCCATGTTTCACGAGAAAGGACCTACTCCCACAGCCGTGGGCCGGTGGGGACGGACCCGCCCCCACCGGCCGGATGTCACGCGGCCCGCTTGTACTTCTTGATCGAGCTGTCCTGGGCGATCGAGTCGGCGCCCTTCTGGCACAGGTCGAGGAACTCGGCCGGGCCGATCCGACCGCTGAAGAACTCGCCGCACGCGGCGTCGACGAGCTCACGCTCCAGCTTGCGGTAGAAGTTGTTGTAGACCCAGTTGAAGCCGTTGCTGCCGGAGGCCTCCAGCGCCTTGCTCACGGTGCTGAGGCCGAACGGCAGCTCGATGCCTTCGGTCGACCCGGCCACCACGGTCAGGCTGGAGACCTTCCTGGTGAAGTCCTGGGCGCCCTTCTTCGACAGCATGACCCGGAAGTACTCCAGGCCGCCGGCGAGGTTCTTCGCCTTGGCCGGAACCATGAACGGCTCGCCGGCGGTGCCGCGGATCGCCTCGAACGGCAGCTTGTCGCCGCTGCCCAGGCTGGGCGTCGGCTGGATCGTCATGTTGAAGCCCTCGGGGGTGACCTTCTTCTGCTCGCTCTCCAGCCAGGAGCCGCAGGAGATGAAGGCGGCCTTGCCCTGGCACCACGCCGTCTGCGACTGCACGTGGTCGAGGCCCGGCGAGCCGGCAAGGATGTAACCGTCCTTGACGATCTGGTGCCACGCGTCCGCCGCGGCCTTCATCGCGTCGGACTTCCACGCGTTGGGCTCCAGGTTGTCGATCGCCGTGGCGACGGACGACCCGCCGAACTTGATGGCCGTGGCGATCACCGGCCAGCTCATGTAACGGGGGTGCTTGCCCGCGTACGTCCACGGCGCGATGCCGGCCGCCTTGATCTTCTTGCACAGCGCGATGTGCTCGTCCCAGGTCTTGGCGTACTCCCAGCCCCGGTCGGCGAAGAGCTTGGTGGAGTGCCAGATGCCGTACGCGGTGTAGGTGTAGTTCATCACCATGAACTTGCCGTCGTACGAGCCGACCTCGACGGCGCCCGGCAGCAGCGTGTCCTTGACCGTCTTGCCCGGGACGTCGAGGCTCGGGGCGGCGAGCAGCTCGCCCAGGTCGGCGATGGCGTTCTGGGAGACCAGGCCGTTGAAGTCGATCTGGTCCTTGCCGGAGTTGTTGACCACGTCGGGCGGGGTGCCGTCGACGAAGCGCGGCTGGAGCGTCTTGCCGATCTCCTGCGTCGCCGAGTGGTTGATCTTCGCCTTCGGGTACTTCTCGGTGTACATGGCCTCGTGGGCCTTCGCGTACTCCTCGCCGAAGCCGCCGTTGAAGATCACCACCTCGAGGGGCGCGTCCTCCTTGACCCCGAGCGGGTTCTGCTCGCTCTTGGTGCCCTTGTAGGTGCCGGCGTCGCCCTTGTCGTCGCCACCGCCGGTGGCGCAGCCGGCGAGCAGGCCGGCGGCAGGGGTGGCCAGCAGGCCGGCGGCGGCGGTGCGCCGCAGGATGTCACGCCTGTTCATGGTCTCTCCTCGGATCGGGTCCGGGCGGGCGCCGGATGGGGGAAGGCGGCCGCCGCACGAGGCACAGGGGGAAGTTGTCTTCAGTTTGTTAGTTGTTGCTGAAGAATTTCTACGGCAGTAACCGGCGGACTTCAAGACCGCACACCGAACCGTTATCACCACCGTTCGGTTCGCGGCTGACATACCCTCGGGGCCATGCGCCGTCTGCGGCAACTCGCCGCACGCACGCCGGCTGGTCGGGAACGCTACGTCGACCTGCTCCGGGCACTCGCGATCGTCATGGTCGTGCTCGGCCACTGGTCGCTCGCCGCCATCGGTGAGGACCCTACCGGCCGACCGACGGCCCGCTCGGCGCTGCCGGACCTGCCCTGGGCGTACCCGCTGACCTGGGTGGCCCAGGTGATGCCGGTGTTCTTCCTGGTCGGCGGCTACGCCAACGCCGCCTCGCTGACGGCCCGCCGGGCGGCCGGCGGCGACGCCGTCTCCTGGCTGCTGGACCGCGGCGCGCGGCTGCTGCGCCCCACGACCGCGCTGCTGCTGGTGATCGCCGCCGGCTCCGCCGTCGCGTCGCTGGCCGGCGTCGAGGCGACGCTGGTGCGTACCGTCGCGTGGTTCGCCACCATCCCGCTGTGGTTCCTCGCGGCCTACCTCGTGGTGGTGCCGCTGACCCCGGCGATGTACGCCCTGCACCGGCGCTTCGGCCTGCTCGTCCCGCTCGCGCTGGCCGCGCTGGTCGCGGCGGGCGACCTGGGGCGCGCGCTGGGGCCGGCCGAGCTGGCGCTGCCGAACTACCTCTTCGGGTGGCTGGCCGTCCACCAGCTCGGCTTCGCCTGGCGCGACGCCCGCGCCGAGCCGCCCGGAGGCCCCGACGCGCCCGCCCGCCCCGACGCGCCCACGCGGCGCGGCGTCCGGACCCACCGGCTGCCGCTGTCGCGGCGGGCCGGCGCGACGGCGCTGCTGGGCGGGCTGGCCGCGACGGTGCTGCTGACCGTCGGGCCGTACCCGGTCGCCATGCTCAACGTGCCCGGCGAGCGGCTGGACAACGCCGCGCCGCCCAGCCTCGCGCTGCTGACCCTGACCACGGCCCAGCTCGGGCTGATCCTGCTGCTGCGCGACCCGGCGGAACGCTGGCTGCGCCGCTCGCGTCCCTGGCAGGCGGTGATCGCGGTGAACGCGGTCGTGCTCACCGTCTTCCTCTGGCACCTGACGGCCGCGATCCTGCTGGTCGGCGCGCTGTACGCGGCCGGGGAGCTGCCGACCCCGCCCGTGGGCTCGGCCGCCTGGCTGGCCTGGCGGGTGCCCTGGGTGCTGATGCTGGCCGTGGTGCTGGCCGCCCTGGTCGCCGTCTTCGGCCCCGTCGAGGCCCGCACCGGCCCGACCGGCCGTGCCCGGGACCGCCGTCGGGCCGACGGCGGCGGGGCGCCCGCCCAGGGCCCCGAGGCGACCGGCCGGCCGCACGACGCCGGTCAGCCGGCCGGTCCGGGGTGGCGGGGCACCGCCCGCGCCGCGGTCACCGCCGCCGGTTTCGCCGCCGTGGTGTACGCCCTGGTCGTCAACGCCGAGACACCGAAGTCGGCCCCCGAGTCGCTGGGGGTGCCGGCCTCGGCGCTGGCGGCGTACCTGGCCGGGGCCGGCGCCCTGCGGCTGCTCAGGTCTGGGTGGGGAAGCCGAGGTTGACCCCGCCGTGGCGCGGGTCCAGCCAGCGGCTGGTCACCACCTTTCCCCGGGTGAAGAACCGCACCCCGTCCTCGCCGTGCGCGTGCAGGTCGCCGAAGAGCGAGGACTTCCAGCCGCCGAAGGAGTAGTACGCCATCGGCACCGGGATCGGCACGTTGATGCCGACCATGCCGACCTCCACCTCGTGCTGGTAGCGCCGCGCCGCGCCGCCGTCGTTGGTGAAGATCGCCGTGCCGTTGCCGTACGGGTTGGCGTTGACCAGGTCCACCGCCTCGTCGTACGAGCCGACCCGCACGACGCTGAGCACCGGGCCGAAGATCTCGTCGGTGTAGATCGACATGTCCGGGGTGACCCGGTCGAACAGCGTCGGGCCCAGCCAGAACCCGTCGGCGTCGCCGTCGGGCTCGACGTCGCGGCCGTCCACCACCGGCACCGCGCCGGCGGCCACCCCGGCAGCGACGTACGAGCGGACCTTCTCGGCGTGCGCGGCGGTGACCAGGGGGCCCATGTCGCAGCCGCGCCGGCCGTCGCCGGTGCGCACCCGGGCCATCCGCTCGGCGATCCGGGCGACCAGGGCGTCGCCGACCGGCTCCACCACGACCAGCGCCGAAATCGCCATGCACCGCTCCCCCGCCGAGCCGAACCCGGCGTTGACCGCCGCGTCGGCGGCCAGGTCCAGGTCGGCGTCCGGCAGCACCACCATGTGGTTCTTCGCGCCGCCGAGGGCCTGCACCCGCTTGCCGGCGGCGCTGCCGCGCTGGTGGACGTACCGGGCGACCGGGGTGGACCCGACGAACGACACCGCCTTCACGCCCGGGTGGTCCAGCAGCGCGTCGACGGCCTCGGCGTCCCCGTTGACCACGTTCAGCACCCCGTCGGGCAGGCCGGCCTCGGCGAACCACTCGGCCAGCAGCAGCGCCGCGCCCGGGTCCTTCTCGCTCGGCTTGAGCACCACCGCGTTGCCGCAGGCCACGGCCACCGGCACGAACCACAGCGGCACCATGACGGGGAAGTTGAACGGGGAGATCACGGCGACCACGCCGAGTGGCTGGCGCAGGCTGTACGAGTCGACCTCGGTGGAGACGTTCTCGCTGAACCCGCCGCGCAGCGCCGAGGGGATGCCGCAGGCGTACTCGATCACCTCCAGGCCGCGCTGCACCTCGCCGGCGGCGTCCGCGAGCACCTTGCCGTGCTCGGCGGTGATCACCTCCGCCAGCCGGTCGCGGCGGGCGTTGACCAGCTCGCGGAAGGCGAAGAGCACCGCCGTCCGCCGGGCCAGCGACGCGTCCCGCCAGGCCCGGGCCGCGCGCTCGGCGGCCTCCACCGCGACCGCGACGTCCGCCGCCGAGGCCAGCGCCACCTGACCGGTACGCCGGCCCGTGGCCGGGTCGAAGACGTCCCCGTGCCGGGCCGACGTGCCGCCGAACCGCTTGCCGTCGACGAAGTGCGACACCGTGGCCAGGTCCGTGGTGGTCGCCCTGTCCAAGCCGGGCCCGCCGGTCACCGCGGTCACGCCGCCACCGCCGCCGCCGCGCAGGAGCGGATGGCGTCGACCATGACGGCCAGGCCCTCGCGGGCCTCGTCCTCGGTCAGCGTCAGCGGCGGACCCATCCGCAGCACGTTGCCGTACAGGCCGCCCTTGCCGACCAGCAGCCCGCCCGCCCGGCACGCCTCGAGGACGCGGACGGTCAGCGCCGGGTCCGGCTCCGCGGTGCCCGGACGGACGAACTCGACGCCGAGCATCAGCCCCTTGCCGCGTACCTCGGCGACGCAGTCGAGACCGCCCACGGCGGCGCGCAGGCCGTCGGCGAGGATCGCGCCGGTGCGGGCCGCGTTGGCCTGCAGATCGTGGTCGAGCAGGTAGTCCAGCACCGCGTTGCCGGCGGCGGTGGAGACGGGGTTCCCGCCGAACGTGCAGAAGCTGATCGCCGGCACGGACTCCAGCACCTCGGCCCGGCCGACGACGCCGGCCAGGGCGAAGCCGTTGCCGATGCCCTTGGCGAAGGTGAGCAGGTCCGGGGTGACGCCGTGCGCCTGGTAGCCCCAGAAGTGCTCGCCGGTGCGCCCCCAACCGGTCTGCACCTCGTCGGAGACGAACAAGATGCCGTGCTCGTCGAGCACCTTCTTCCAGGCGGCGAAGAGCCCGTCCGGCGGGTGCACGAAGCCGCCGACGCCCTGGATCGGCTCGGCGATCAGGCAGGCCACGTCACCGGCGGTCTGGGTGGCGAGCACCTCGCGCAGGTCCTCCACCGCCGCGTCGACACGCTGCGTCTCGTCGAGCCGGGCGAGCAGGCCGCGCAGCCGCTCCCCCGAGTGCAGCCAGGCCACCTGGAGCGGGTTGAGCGCGCTGGCCGACCAGCCGCGGTTGCCGGTCACGCCCATCGTCGCGTACGACCGGCCGTGGTAGCTGTTGCGCACCGCGAGGATCTGCGCCGAGCGGCGGTGGTTGGTGGCGAACAGCAGCGCCGCCTCGTTCGCCTCGGTGCCGGAGTTGGCGAAGAACACCCGCGCGTCCGGGATGCCGGAGAGCCGCGCGACCTTCTCGGCCAGCTCGACCTGCTGCCGGATGAGGTAGAGCGTGGAGCTGTGCACGATGCCGGTGCGGATCTGCCGCTCGACCGCCTCCCGGATCTCCGGGATGTCGTAACCGACCATCGAGGTGAGCACGCCGCCGAAGAAGTCCAGGTAGGTGCGTCCCCGGGCGTCGGTGACCCGGCGGCCCGAGCCGGAGACCAGCTCGATCGGCTCGTCGTAGTAGAGCGGCATCCAGGACGGGAGCACGGCCCGGTGCCGGGCCAGCAGATCGTCGGCGGTCATCGTCGCACCCTCTCAGCGGCGTTGGCGGTAACCCGCACGCTCTCATCACCGGGCGGCAGGGACAACTGTCACTGTGTAGCGCAGCGGCGGTCCCCGCCTGACAGCGCGTCAACCCCGGTGCTGCGGTTTCCGGGGCCGGGACGGAGCAGCGCCCGGTTTTCGGTGGCCGATGCGGGCTGACACGACTCATTCCGCACCTCGTGAGCCGGGTCCACGATGACGCGCCGTCCTTACCGGCTCCGACACCCGGCCGCCGGTACGATCCGGCGGTGCGGATCGGGGAGGTGGCGCTGCCCACCGGTGCGGCGGGCACCGGCGCCGGGGAGATCACGGCCGGCGTACGGGCCTGGGTGGACTCGGCGCCGCTACGCGCCCTGGTCGGGCACTTCGGCGGCGACTGGCCTCGCGGGGACCTGGCGGCCGTGCTGGCCGGCCTCGACGAGTTCTCCGCCCGGCACTGGGACTTCCGGGGCGGCCGGGAGCGCCCCGACGCCCGGGAACCCGCCTTCGACCCGGCCACCGCCGGCCTGGTGCTCGGCGCCGCCGCCGCGCTCGGCCTGGTCCACCCGGTGCCGCCGGCCCGGTCCGAGTACGCCCACCTGGTGGTGCTGGGCGGGCTGTCGAACGCCTGCCAGCGCCGGGTCGCGTACGCGGCGCACCTGCTGCGCGCCGGCACCCGGGTCGCCGGCGAGGTGGCCGTGCTCGGCAGCTTCCGCCCCCTGTCCGAGGTGGAGCGCGCGGGGCTGGCGGCGGCCGGCGTCCCGCCCTGCGACACCGAGGTGGAGGCCCTGGACGCGGCGGTGCGACGCGAGTTCGGGATGGCCGCCCCGGCCGAGGAGGACGGTCACGACGGCGGCCATCCGCACCACTCCTGGTCGTCGCGGACCTACCGGCCCGCCGGCGGGCCGCCGGTCCGGGTGCTCGCCGCCCCGTCCAGCGATCCCGCGCGGCGGCGGGCGCACACCGCCGACACCCAGCGGTTCTGGGCGGAGCACGTCCACCTGCGCACCGGCGACCCGGTGCTCATGGTGACCGCGCCGATCTACGTGCCGTTCCAGCACTGCGACGCGCTGCGCACCCTCGCCGTGCCGTACGGCTGCGGGATCGAGACCGTCGGCGTCGACCCGGCCCTGCCCGACCTGGCCGGGTTGCCCGAGCCCACCCTCACCCCGGGCCGCTACCTCCAGGAGATCCGCTCGGCGATCCGGTCGATGCGCGCCCTGCACGCCGCCCTCGTCGCGACCTGACCAGCCGCCGGCCGCCGGGTGCCGGGCGCCGGGTGCCGGGAATACCAGGCGCCGGGTGCCGGGACGTGCGCTCCGCGCCTCGGCGGTCAGCCGGCGGCGGTGTCCCGGACGGCCTGGGCGAAGACCTCGGAGCGGTGCTCGAAGTTGCGGAACCGCCCGTAGCTGGGCGCGGCCGGGGAGAGCAGCACCACCCCGTCGGCCGGGGTCAGCCCGCGGGCCAGCCGGACCGCGTCCACGAGGTCGTCGACCACCTCGGCGCGTACCTTCGGCAGCCCGGCGAGCGCCTCGACGATCCGGGCGCCGCTGTCCGGAATGCCGATCACGGTGATCTCGCGCTCCGCGAGGTGCTCGCGCAGCGGCGTGTAGTCCAGCCCCCGGTCGGTGCCGCCGACGATCACCGTCAACGGCCGCCCCTCGTACGCGTCGATCGCGTGCATCGCCGCGTACGGGCTGGTGGCGAGGGTGTCGTCGACGAAGGTGAGGCCGGACGGGTCGACGATCTCGGTGAGCCGGTGGGCCAGCCCCTGGAACCCCGCCACCGCCACCGCCAGGGCGTCCTTGCGGGCCACCACGTCGACGCCGAGCGCGTCGAGCACCGCGAGGGCGACGCAGAGGTTGCCCTCGTTGTGCCGGCCGACCAGCGGCAGCACCGCACGCGGGAACAGCGGCCGGTCGCCGAGGTGGAACCAGGGCGTGCCGTCGGAGCCGCCGGCCACGTGGGCGGTGTCGGGCAGACCGGCGCGCACGGCCGCCCGGTCGCCCAGTTCGAGGGCCAGTCGCGGGTCGGCGCCGTTGACCACCACGGTGCGGGGCCCGTGCGCGAGGAGGTTGAGCTTGTCCCGGTAGTACTCGGCCTCGCCGCCGTGCGCGTCGAGGTGCTCGGGGAAGAGAGCGGTGACGACCGCCACCCGCGGCGAGTCGGTCAGGTCGCTGCACTGGTAGCTGGAGAGCTCCAGCACGTACAGCTCCGCCTCCGGCAGGTCCAGCGTCGGCACACCGATGTTCCCGCCGAAGACGTTCGGCCGGTCCACGGCGGCGAGCAGGTGGCTGATCAGGCTGGAGGTGGTGCTCTTGCCCTTGCTGCCGGTGACGCCGACCGTACGCTCGGCGTGGTCGGCCATCCACAGGGCCGTGCCCTGGGTGACGGTCACGCCACGCCGACGCAGCTCCACCAGCCACGGGTGGGTCTGCGGCACGCCGGGCGAACGGACCACCACCTCGGCGGCGGCCAGCCGGGCGAAGCCGTCCTCGCCGGTGACCAGCGGCGCCGCCTCGGCCAGCGCCCCCTCCCAGGGCAGACTGAGGAAGTTGGCGCTGTCGTCGACGGCGACCAGGTCGGCCGGGCCGTGCGCGGCGATCGCGGTCACGGCGGCCCGGCCCTCCCGACCGGCGCCCCAGACGGCGACGGTACGTCCGCGCAGGTCAGACAGGCGCACGGGCTCTCCTCAGGGGGTGTCGGCGGGCGGGGCAGGGGCGGGTCCGGCGCAGCCGGACACGGCCGGACGAACCAGGGCCTAGTATGGCGTGTGCCCAACGAGCAGCTCCGGCGGATGGACGCCTTCACCTTCCCGTCCTACTCGATCGATCTCTCCACCGGGGAGGTCCTGTTCGACTACGCCCTCACCGGCCCCGACGGCGAGCAGCGGTTCACCGAGGTGATCACCCTTCCGCTGCCCGACGCACCGCCGTCGGACGAGACCGTGGCGGCCCTCGGCCGGGTCCTGGAGCTGCTGCACGTGGTCGCCGGGGTCAGCTACTACAAGGCCGCCGCGCCGCCCCGCGTGGTGCTGCCGGCGCCGCTGGGCGCGGCCGCCGCCGAGCTGGTCACCGCCATCTACACCAAGGGCCTCGCGGAGTACGCGTACCGCAACCAGCTGCCGCACGTGCTGGAGCTGCGCCCGGAGGTGCCGGCCGGCACGGTCTCCCCGGCCCGGGTGTACGACGACTCCGACCGGCGTCCGCTCTCGGCGGTGGGCGGCGGAAAGGACTCGATCGTCAGCCTGGAGGCGCTGCGTCGGGCCGGGTTCGACCCGGTGCCGTTCTCGGTCAACCCCAACCACGTGATCGTCTCGGTGAACGAGGCGTCCGGGCTCACCCCGCTCGCCGCCCGGCGGCGCATCGACCCGGTGCTGTTCGAGCTGAACGCCGCCGGGGCGCTCAACGGCCACATCCCGGTCACCGCGATCAACTCGCTGATCGCGGTCGCCACCGCGGTGCTGCACGGGCTGGGCCCCGTGGTGATGTCCAACGAGCGGTCGGCCTCGGACCCGAACCTGGTCTGGAACGGCCACGAGATCAACCACCAGTGGTCCAAGGGCGTGGAGGCCGAAGGGCTGCTGCGGGCGGCGCTGGCCGAGCACGCCGGGCTGACCGAGCCGTACTTCTCGCTGCTGCGCTCGCTGTCCGAGCTGCACATCGCCCGGCTGTTCGCCGAGATCGACCGCTACGACGACGTGGTGACCAGTTGCAACGCCGCGTTCAAGCTGCGCGACGCCAGCGAGCGCTGGTGCCGCGACTGCCCGAAGTGCCGGTTCGTCTTCCTGGCCATGGCGCCGTTCATGTCGCGCGAGCGGATCACCCACATCTTCGGCGGCGACCTGCTCGCCGACCCCGCGCAGGTGCCCGGCTACCGGGAGCTGCTGGGCGTGGACGGGCACAAGCCGTTCGAGTGCGTCGGCGAGGTGGAGGAGTCGGTGGTGGCGTTGAGCCTGCTCGCCGAGCAGGACGAGTGGCGCGACGCCCCGGTCGTCCGCGCCCTCGTCGACGCGGTCCCGGCCACGGCCTGGTCGGCCGCCGCCAACTCCGACGTCTTCACCCCGGGCGGCCCGAACCACGTCCCCCCGCCGTACGCCAAGGCCCTCACCGCCCTCACCTGACCCCGCCCTCCCCAGCCCCCGCCCTCCCCCGGGCCACGCCCCGTTGATCATGAAGTTGTTGCCGCGACAACCGAGCGGGGTGCAACAACCTCATGATCAACGGCGTGGTCGGCGACGACCGTCAGGGGGTGCGGATGGCGTCCAGGGCCAGCAGGGCGACGTGGAGGGAGAGGCAGGCCTCGACCGAGTCGAGGTCGACGTCGAGCACGCGGCCGATCCGGGCCAGCCGCTCGTAGAACGCCGGCCGGGACAGATGCGCCGCGGCGGCCGCCGCCGACTTGTTCCGGCCCTGCTCCAGATACGCCCGCAGGGTGCCGAGCAGGTGCTCCCGGGGGTGCTGCGCGTCGTACGTCAGCAGCGCGCCCAGTTCCCGCTCGACGAAGGTCTGCACCCGGGGCTCGTCGCGCAGCAGGTGCAGCAGCCCGGCCAACCCGACGTGCGGCAACCGGAAGATCGGCAGGTCCCGCCGGTCCCGCCGGGCGGCGTCGGCGACCTGCCGGGCCTCGATCAGCGACCGGCGCGCCTCCCGCAGGCTACCCACCCCGGAGCCGGCCGCGATCAGCACCGCGCCGCCCGACGACGGCCGGGCCGCGCCGTTGCCCGGGACCTCCCGGGGCGGGCCGTCGAGGCGTCCGGAGGCGGCGACACCGACCCGGTCGGCCGGCGCAGCGGCGTCGAAGCGGCCCCGGCGCAGCGCGGCGGCGAACGCGGCCAGCGCCCGCTCCTCGGCGGCCGGGTCGGGCAGGGCGAGCAGCACGCCGACGGCATGGTCGTCGACGGCGCTGGTCAGCCCGGTCAGCCTCGCCTCGTGCAGCGCCTGGCCGACGGCCTCGGCGAGGTCGCGCAGCCGCGCCGGACCCGACTCCGGGTCGCCCGCGCCCGGGTCGCCCGGGTGTCCGGCCTCGCCGGCCGGGCCGCCCTCCCCCGCCGGGTCGTCGGCCCGGTGCCGGACCACCACGCCGACGAGGTGCCGCCGCTCCAGCACCACGCCGAGCGCCCGGGCCCGCAGGGCCACCTCGTCGACCGGGCGGGAGTGGTCGAGCAGGGCGGTGAGCAGCGTCCGGTGGATCTGCCGTTCCAGTCCCTCGGCGTCGCGCCGGATCAGCCGGCCCAACGCCAGCGTCGAGGCGGCGCGTTCGACCAGGATGGTCAGCCGGGTGGGCGGTCCGGCCGGCGGGGCACCGGCGACGCCCACCCCGACCTCGGCCGCCGGGTCGAGCACCCGCCGGCCGGCGGCCAGGTCGCCCCCGCCCGGCCACCGCAGCAGCAGCCGCCCCCAGTCGTGCCCCCGAGCGCCGACGGTGGTCACCAGCCAGCCACTGTCCGCGTCGTACGCGGTCCGCCCCGCCGGCCGGATCCGGCGGGAGTGCTGCTCCCAGCCGTCCAGCAGCAGCTCGGCGCTCTCCCCCGCCGAGTCGTACGCGAGCACCTGCCGGGAGAGGTTCTCCAGCACCACAGGACAGCCGGACAGTTCGGCGGCCTGCCGGACCACCTCACCGGGGCCGGCGCCCTCCACCGACAGCTCGGTGAAGCGCTGGTGGATCTCCTCGGTCGCCCGCAGCTCGGTGAGCTGGGCGTCGACGATCAGCGCGTGCACCGCCTCCGTGATCCGCACGAACGGGGTGGCCCGCCGCAGCTCCACCAGCGGCAGCCCGCGCCGCTCCGCGACGGCCGCCATCACCCGGGGCACCCCGCTGACGTACCGGCGGCCCAGCTCGACGACCAGGCCGGAGACCCCCACGTCGGCCAGGTCGCCGACGAAGGCGCGCAGCCCGGCGTCGTCGGCGGGCAGCCCGATGCCGGTGGTGAGCACCAGCTCGCCGCCGCCGAGCAGGGTGGCGATGTCGGGCACCTCCGCCACGTGCACCCAGCGCACCGGGCGGTCCAGGCCGGCGTCCCCGGCGACCAGGCGCGGAGCGCCGTGGCGGACGGGGTCCAGCGCGAGGACCTCACGGACGGTAGGGAACACGGGCGACACGCTACCGTCCGTGACCCCGATTCTCGACAGTCCGCCCGGGGCAGGTGACGGGGCGGCTCGCCGCCCTCACCACGGGTCGTCGCGGCCCAGCTCCCAGCAGGCCACGGCGGTGGCGGCGGCGACGTTGAGCGAGTCCACGCCGCGGCGCATCGGGATCACCACCCGCGCGTCGCTGGCGTCCATCGCCGCCCGGGTCAGCCCCGCCCCCTCGGCACCGAGCAGCAGGGCCGAGCGGGCCCGCTGCGCCGCGTCGAGCCGCTGGATCGGCACCGCGTCCGGCGCGGGGGTCATCGCCAGCACCGTGAAGCCGGCCGCGCGGACGTCGGCGAGCGCGTCGGGCCAGGGTTCCAGCTTCGCGTACGGGATCGCGAAGACCTCCCCCATGCTGACCCGGACGCTGCGCCGGTAGAGCGGATCGGCGCAGGTCGGGGAGAGCAGCACGGCATCCACACCGAGCGCGGCGACCGCCCGGAAAATGGCCCCCAGGTTGGTGTGGTTGTTCACGTCCTCGAGGATCACCACCCGGCGGGCGGCGGCGAGCACCTCGGCGGCGGCCGGCAGGGGCTTGCGCCGGAACGACGCCAGCACCCCCCGGTGCACGTGGAAGCCGGTGGCCCGTTGCAGCACGTCCGGGGTGGCCGCGTAGACGGGGGCGTCGCCGATGTCCAGGTCGGCGATCTGGTCGACCCGCTTGGCGTCCACCAGGTACGACCGCGCCGGGTAGCCGGCCCGCAGCGCCCGGCGCAGCACCAGCTCACCCTCGGCGATGAACAGGCCGTGAGGTGGCTCCCAGCGGGTGCGCAGCTCGACGTCGGTCAGCGCGCGGTAGTCGGCGATCCGCTCGTCGTCGGGGTCGGTGATCTGGTGGATGGGCACCGCACGATTCTGCCGGACGCGCCGACGACGACCGACGGAAGGAGCAGCAGGCCGGCGTCAGCCGGCCCGGTGGTACCGCAGCAGCACGGACCGGCCGTCGAAGGTCCGCGACTCCACGAGACGGAGGTTCAGCCGCTCGGTGACCGAGAAGACCGGCTTGCCGCCGCCGAGCACCACCGGGTGCACGAAGATCTGGTACTCGTCGATCAGGCCGAGTTCGGTCAGC
This sequence comes from Micromonospora sp. NPDC002717, assembly GCF_040295705.1. Lineage (NCBI taxonomy): Bacteria > Bacillati > Actinomycetota > Actinomycetes > Micromonosporales > Micromonosporaceae > Micromonospora > Micromonospora sp. NPDC002717. Next base: position 36,293 of record NZ_JBEOVW010000027.1, read on the forward strand.
GCGGCGGCGGCGTCGGCACCGCCGTTGAGCAGCAGGTCGCCGCCCGGCTGCTCCTTGAGCGCGGTGACCTCCTTGCCGAGGTCGCCGCCGCCGACCACCTGGACGCCGTGGTCGGCCTCGGTGAGCGTGCGCGAGACCACCACCTTCGGCGTCCGCTGCCAGATGGGCACGAAGGCGAGGTCGTGCGGGTGGTCGGAGATCGATTCCGCCTGCGGCCAATAGGCGGCCATGAACTCCCAGACCTTGCGGCCGTAGAGGAAGGCGCCGGACCGGTCGCACTGCTCCAGCGAGTACGCGGACAGCTCCGGACCCATCTCCGGCCAGTCGAACTCGCCGTTCGGCCCTTCGATGAACCCGTCGAGCGACTGGTGCACCCCGTAGACGATCTTCCGCATGGCTGTTCCTCCTGGCGTCGGGCGCCCGTCGTGGGCGTTCTCGCCAGGTGGTCGGAGCGGCGTCGCCGGATCCGACAGCTCCGGCCGAATTTTTCCAGGATTCTTTCGTCGGGTTGCCCGCCGCCGCTAACGTGCCGCTCGTGCGCCCGATGATCATCGCCCTGGTCGGCATCGACGGGGCCGGGAAGACCACTCAGGCGAAGGCGCTGGCCGGCCGGCTCCGCGCGGCGGGAGTGCCGGCCACCTACTTCGAGAACGCCGGCGGCCGGCCGCTGTGGAACCGGCTCGCTCGCGCCCTGGGCCGCCGGGACGGCCCGCACCTGTTCGGCCGCACCGGCTATGCGGCGCTGGAGGCGACCGTACGCTGGCTCGCGATCGCCCGGGCGGTGCTGGTGTCCCGGCTGACGGGCCGGACGGCGGTGATGGACCGGTGGTCCTGGTGCCAGTACGTGGTGATGCGGGTCCGCCGCGACCGGGGCGGGCGGCTGGTCCGCCTGGCGTACGGGATCTTTCCGCCGCCGAGCCTGGTCTGCTTCCTGGCGGTCTCGCCCGAGCGGGCGCAGCAGCGGGTGCTGGCCCGGGGCATCGACACCGAGGAGCTGCCCTATCTGCGCGCCCTGGACGCCGGCTACCGGGAGCTGCCGGAGTTCGGCACCTTCACCGTCGTCGACGCGGACGGCGGGCCGGCCGAGGTCCGCGCCGCCGTCGACCGGGTGGTGCGCACGGTCCTCGACCCGGCGGTGCGGACGACCGTCGCCCGCTCCGACTGACCCCGTCGAGGCAGACTGACCGCCCCGTCCCCGGTCGACTGGTGGGCGACTCGTGGGCGGCACCAGGACCGGCTCGGTCATCGACATCATGGCCGGCCGACGTCCCGGTCGTGGCCCTGTCGATCTGCCCCCACACATGGGGCAGAAGGCAACGGCGAAGCGTCATCGGAGCCGGCCGACGCGCCGAAGCCGTGCGCCCGCCGGGGTGGTCCTATGGGTGGGGCAGTTCGACAGGGGTCGGAACTACTTTCGGGTGAGTGTGCATAAGCGTGCATGAGGTTACACCAGTGATGTTATGGTCTTCGCGTGAATCTGACTGAGTGGGCGCGTGCGCAGGGGATTAGTCCTCACACGGCGTATCGCTGGTTTCGTAACGGGACGCTTCCCGTGCCTGCTCAGCGTGTCGGGCCGCGCACGATTCTGGTGAACGTCGAGGCCAACTCCACTGCGGAAGCTGTCGGTGGGTTGGGCTTGTATGCCCGTGTGTCCTCCCCTGATCAGAGGTCTGACCTGGAGCGCCAGGTCGCCCGGTTGTCGACGTGGGCTGTGAAGGCCGGTCACCGCATCGTGCGTGTGGAGGCGGAGGTCGGCTCCGGGATGAACGGCAGCCGCAGTAAGGCCCGTCGCCTCCTCGCCGATCCGGACGTGACCACGGTGGTGGTGGAGCACAAGGACCGCCTTGGGCGGATGAATGTGGAGCTGGTGGAGGCTGCTTTGTCCGCGCATGGTCGCCGGCTGGTCGTCCTGGATGACGGCGAGGTTGCCGACGATCTGGTGCGGGACATGGTGGAGGTGTTGACCTCGTTCTGCGCTCGCCTGTACGGCCGCCGGTCGGCTCGTGATCGGGCGCGCAAGGCGTTGGAGGCCGCGCAGCATGGCTGATCTGCGCCCGATCGATGCGCCGTTCGTCGCGTCCGGTCCGTCCGGTGTCGCGATTCGCGACCGGCTCAAGGGCCTCACCGGCGAGGATGAGAAGGTTCTGCGGCTGGTCGGCGGCCATCTCGGCACGCTTGCCGGGAAGGATCTCAAGGCCCGATGCGGGACCGGCCTCGACCACGACACCGACGCCTGGGCCGAGCGGAAACGTGCCCTGACGGCTGAGTCGTCCTCCCGCTGGGCCGGGGCGATCACGAAAGCCACGCACGACCAGTGGGCGCTGTCGCGCCGCGCCCAGCTCGCCCACATCCAAGGTCTCGAAGCCGGTATCAAGACGATCGCGCACCGACTGTCGCTGCCGCTCGGCGAGAAGGGCAGCAAACGGGCACCGGGCGGTTACCGCAGCGCACAGGAATGGTTCACCAAGTCCCGGCGCCTGCATGTGCTCCAGGACCGGCTCGAGCGTGAGCGCGACGACCGCGCCACGGGCCGGGTCCGGGTCGTCCGGGGCGGGAAGCGGCTGCTACGCAACCGTCACCACCTCGACGCCGCGCAGCTCACCGACACCGAATGGCGGCAGCGATGGCAGGCCGAACGGCGGTTCCTCCAGGCCGACGGCGAGTCAGGCAAGCGGTACGGCAACGAGACGATCCGCGTCACCCCCGGCGGCGAGGTCTCCATCAAACTCCCCGCCCCGCTGGCACACCTGGCCAACGCGAAGCACGGCCGGTACGTGCTCGCCGCGAAGGTGTCATTCCCACACCGTGGCGATACCTGGCGCGACCGCATCACCGCCAACCGGGCGGTGGCGTACCGCATCCACGAAGACGTGGACCGGCGCCGCTGGTACCTGACCGCCTCGTGGACGATCCCTACGGCCCGGACCATGCCACTGACCGCCGCCAGGGTGAACGGGATCATCGGCGTGGACACCAACGCCGACCACCTCGCCGCCTGGCGACTCGACGAGCACGGCAATCCCGTGGGTGAGCCGCGCCGCTTCACCTACGACCTGTCAGGTAACGCGGACCATCGTGACGCACAGGTGCGACACGCCCTGATCCGGCTTCTGCACTGGGCCAAGCGGCACGGGCTGAACATCGCGATCGAAGACCTCGACTTCACAGCGCAGAAAACGCGGGAGAAACACGGCCGCCGCAAACGGTTCCGCAACCTCATCTCCGGCATGCCCGTGGCCAAGCTACGGTCCCGACTCGTCAGCATGGCAGCCGAGTTCGGCATCACCATCGTCGCTGTCGATCCCGCCTACACCTCCAAATGGGGCGCCCAGCACTGGCAGCGCCCCCTGACCAGCACCAACCGCAAACCCACCCGTCACGACGCCGCCAGCGTCGCGATAGGACGACGCGCCCTCGGACACCCGATCCGGCGACGGACGACACCGCCCCGCAACGACCAGAGCGATCATCGCGGGCATCGGACCGCCCAGACCGGACCAGGCACCCGAGGACGTGAGGGAACCCGCCCCCACATTCCCGGACCACGGACACGATCCGATGGCGCCGGACGCGGAGCGAACGCGGGAGACCAGCGCGCCCAACACCGTCCGGGGCACGCGACTGAGCCTGTGCAACCCATGCTCAGTCTCTAGGAACGGTCAGCCGCGACCCTGGAGCCAGCGCCGCAGGTCGGAGAGGCGCTGCTCGTCGGAGGGCCGCCGCTCGTCGGTGGGCCGCCGTTCCTCGGCCGGGCGGCGCTCCACCGGGCGGCGCGGGTCGCCGACCAGCTCGCGGCTGGGGGCCGCGAAGGCCTTCTCCGGCTGCCCGTCGACGGCGGTGACGATGACCCGGGCGACCGCGTCGATCACCTTGGCCTGCACCGCGGCGCCCACCGAGTCGGTCGGGTCGTCCGGGTTGGCGGCGATGCCGGCGACCGCCACCTGCGGGGTGAAGCCGACGAAGGTCTCCGTCGCGTTCCGCTCCGAGCTTCCGGTCTTGCCGGCGACCGGGCGGCCGTCGAGGATCCGGTTCACCGAGGTGGCCGTGCCGCCGTTGCACTGCCCGAACGCGGACTGCTGGCCCACCGGGCAGCGCGCCGCGTCGGTGGCGGCCCGGGCCACGTCGGCGTCGAGCACCCGGCGGCAGGACGGGTTGCCGACCGGCACCCGCTCGCCGTCGGGGGCGGTCACCGAGACCACCGGCAGCGGCGTGCAGTACGTCCCCTCGGCGGCCACGGTGGCGTACGCGTTGGCCAGGTCGAGCGGCGTGGTGGCGGCCACGCCGAGGGTGAACGAGCCCCAGTTGGCGGCGTCCTCCTCGGCGAAGGCGGCGTCGGCGTCGGCCCGGAAGGTGATGCCGAGGCGCTGCGCCATCTCCACCACCTTCTCCTGCCCGACCTGCTCGGCCAGCCAGACGAAGTACGTGTTCACCGAGCGGCCGAAGCCGTCCCACATCATGCGGTACCCGTCCATCCACTCGGGGTTGGCGTTGGCCGGGCACCACCGGCCCTCGCAGCTCCCCTCGCCCTCGGCCGCGTACCGGGTGGGCAGCCGGCTGGGCGCGTCGAAGCCGGTCGCGAGGGGCTTGCCGGCCTCCAGCGCGGCGAGCATGGTGAACAGCTTGAACGTCGAGCCGGCCTGGTATCCGTCGACGCTGTCGCCGCCGGAGATCAGGGGGTTGACGGTGTTCGGGTGGTTGGGCTGCCCGTCCGGGTTCGCGTCGAGGCTGTAGTGCCGGTTGACCGCCATGGCGAGGACCCGGCCGGTGCCCGGCTCGACGGCGGCGATGGGCAGGGCGCGCTTGTTGCCGTACCCGTAGACACTGGTGGCCTGCTTCTGCGCGGTGGCCTGGATCTGCGGGTCCAGCGAGGTCACCACGGTGTAGCCGCCCCGGCGCAGCGCCTGCTCGCGCTCCTCGACGCTCTCGCCGAACGCCGGCTGGGCGAGCCACCACTGCCGCAGGTAGTCGCAGAAGAAGCCCCAGTCGTCGTGGCCCTCGGCGACGGCGGTGCAGCCGTTGGGCTGCGCGGTGGGCTTGAGCGTCAGCTTCTCGGCCTTGGTCCGTGCCGCCTGGTCGGCGGTGATCGCGCCGGTCTCGACCATCGCGTCCAGCACGTAGCCGCGGCGCTCCAGCGCGGCGTCCGCGTCGCCGTCGATCGGGCTGTACGCCTCCGGCGACTGCACCAGTCCGGCGAGCAGGGCCGCCTCGCCGAGGGTCAGGTCCGCCGGGGCCTTGGCGAAGTAGCGCTGGCTGGCCGCCGCGATGCCGTACGCCCCGGAGCCGAAGTACGCGATGTTCAGGTAGCGGTTGAGGATCTCGTCCTTGCTCAGGCGCTGCTCCAGCGCCGTGGCGTACCGGATCTCCTGGATCTTGCGTCCGATGGTCTGCTCGGTGGCCGCGGCGCGCTCCTCGGCCGTGCGGCCCGGGTCGGTCTTGAGCACGTTGCGGACGTACTGCATGGTCAGCGTCGAGCCGCCCTGGGCGGTGCCGCCGCCGGACACGTTCGCCACCAGCGCCCGGAGCAGGCCGCGCAGGTCGGCGCCGCTGTGGTCGTAGAACCGCCGGTCCTCGGCCGCGACGATCGCCTGCCGCATCACCGGGGCGATCTCGTCCAGCGCGACGTCGGTGCGGTTGACGTCGTAGAACGTGGTGATGAGTGTCTTGCCGTCGTTGGCGTAGAGGTAGGAGCGTTGTGGTGTGGCCGGGGTGCGCAGCGCCTCGGGCAGCGCGGCGTACGAACCCAGGGCCGCCTTGGCGCCCAACCCGAGCAGCAGGTTGCCCGGCAGCGCGGCGACCGCCAGGACGAGGCCGGCGAGCACGCCGGCGAGCAGCACGGTGAACAGCCGCGACAGCGGCGAGCGGGGTGGGGCCATGGTCCCCAGGATTGCCGTGAAAGCCGCCAACCGACCAGCCCCGCGGGCCTCCTGTCAGCAACTTCACCGCCCGCTGCCAGGGAGTTCCCATCCCAGCGGCCCCGGCGTCCCCCGCCGCCCCATGCGTCCCGCCGGCCGGAGCCGCGCCGGGACGGCCTGGGCGGCCGGCGAGGGGCTCAGCCGGTGGCCAGCGGGCCGTTCGGGCCCGGGCCGGTCGGCGCGGCGGTGGCGAGGCTGGCGCTGGCGGCGTCGCGCGCGATGTCCCGGGGCACCAGGCGCCCGGATCGGTAGCCGATGCCGATGCCGGCGATCAGCACGAAGATCGCACCGAAGGTCTGCAACGAGCCGATCAACGCGCCGCCGAGGCCCAGCAGCGGGGCGGCGATCATCAGCATCGTGCCGTCGCCGATGCTGAACGCCCCGGACCGGGCCACCGACCAGCCGGTCAGCAGCCAGCCCAGGGTGTAGCAGGTGGCGCCGACGAGCACGAGCCCGCGGGCGGTGGTGCCGAAGACCGGGGTCTGCTCCGCCAGGCCCGCGAAGGGCAGCATGAGCACCGTGCCGGCGATGGACACCAGCAGGCCGGCGACGGCGACCCGGCGGCTGCGCGTCGCGGCCAGCAGCCCGGTCAACGCCAGCAGGGCGAGCAGCCCGAGCCAGACCGACGCCACCCAGCCCACCAGGTAGAGCGGCCGGCCGTCGGCCGGGTACGGGTCGTTGCCCACCCCGCCGTCGCTGGCCATCGCCACGACGCCGTAGAGCACGGCGTACGCGGGGAGCAGCCACACCGCGGCCCGGGCGAACCGGCGCAGCGACCAGGCCCAGCTGGCGTTGGTGGCCGGCCCGGCCGGCGTCGGCTCCCCGACGAACGGCAGCACCCCGAACCCCCCGCCGGTACGCCGGCTGCCGAGCGGCCCGGTGGGGTCGTGCGCGCCCGGGACCGGGGCCGAGGACCACACCCGCTTCGCCGGATCCTTCATGCGTCACCTCGCTCGTCCGCGAGCGGTGCGGGACGCGCCGGGGCGCCCCGATGCCTGGTCACCACCCGTCCTAGAACCGATGGTGGCAGGCGCCGGAGCGCCCCATGAGCACTTCTCACATTTCTCCGGGCTCGTCGGCCCGCGCCGCTCAGCCCCGTTCGCGCTGGTCGGCCGGGTCGTTCAGCAGGCTCGCCGGCGAGACCGGCTCCGGCGCCGGCAGCCCCTGCGGCTTGCCGCCGGTGGCCTGTGCCTCGGCGACGCGTACCTCGTCGTGGATCTGCTGGGCGGCGGCCGCCGCGGCCTGCGCCGCCTCGGCCGCCTCGCGCTCCACCTCGCTCGCGCTGCCGGCCGCCTCCGGCGCCGGCTCGTCGCCGACCATCCGGCTCAGCCCGCCGAGCGCGCCGCCCATCCCCTCGAGGGCCTTGGTCAGCTCGGCCGGCACGATCCAGACCTTGTTCGCGGTGCCGTTGGCGATCTGCGGCAGGGCCTGGAGGTACTGGTAGGCGAGCACCTTCTGGCTCGGGTTGGCCTGGTGGATCGCGTCGAACACCGTCCGGATGGCCTTGGCCTGGCCCTCGGCCTGGAGGATCCGCGCCTGCCGGTCACCGTCGGCGCGCAGCACCGCGGCCTGCTTCTCGCCCTCGGCCGTGAGGATCTGCGACTGCTTGTGCCCCTCGGCGTTCAGGATCGCCGCCCGGCGGTCCCGCTCGGCGCGCATCTGCTTCTCCATCGAGTCCCGGATGCTCGGCGGCGGCTCGATGGCCTTGATCTCCACCCGGGTGACCTTGATGCCCCACCGGCCGGTGGTCTCGTCCAGCACGCCGGAGAGGTGCCGGTTGATCTCCTCGCGGCTGGTCAGCGCCCGCTCCAGGTCCAGCGAGCCGATGACGTTGCGCAGCGTCGTGACGGTGAGCTGCTCGATGGCCTGGAGGAAGTTCGAGATCTCGTACGTGGCGCGGACCGAGTCGACGACCTTGAAGTAGAGCACCGTGTCGATCGAGACCACCAGGTTGTCGGAGGTGATCACCGGCTGCGGCGGGAAGCTGACCACCTGCTCGCGCATGTCGACCTTGGTGCGGACCGCGTCGATGAACGGGACCAGGAGGTTCAGACCCGGGTTCAGGGTGCGCTTGTACCGACCCAGCCGCTCGACCACGTCCTGGCGCTGCTGCGGCACGATCCGCACCGCCTTGGCCAGGGTGACCACCCCGATCAGCGCCACGGCCATCAACAGGACCGGGATCACGAGTTCCATGTACTCACCTTTTCGCTTCGGGTAGCTCGTCGGAGGGGGAAACGTCGTCCCGCCAGACCAGGGCGGTGGCGCCCCGGACCTGGATCACCTGCACCCGCTCACCGGGGGCGAAGACCTGGCTGGCGTCGTAGGACCGGGCCTGCCACAGCTCGCCGTCGATCTTGACCATGCCCTGCCCGGCGTCGATCCGCTCCAGCACCAGCGCCGTGCTGCCCTCGATCGCCTCCACGCCGAAGGGCTGCTCGCCGCTCTCCAGGGCGGAGCGCCGGTGCCTGCGCAGCGTCGGGCGTACGCCCAGCACCGTCAGCGCCGACACCCCGGCGAAGACGATCGCCTGCACGCCCACCGGCGCGCCGAGCGCCGCGGCCCCGGCGGCGGCGAAGGCCCCGGCCGCGAACATGATCAGGAAGAGCGTCGTCGTGAAGATCTCGGCGACCGCCAGCACCACACCCAGCACGATCCACAGCACGGCGTCCACCACACGATCGTGACACGACAATGCACGCGCGGCCCACCCCCGAAGATCAGTAAGCTCGGCGGCACGCCAGCGGCCCGCCCCACCGGGCCCGGAGGGAGGAGCGTCCGTGTCCCTGCTGCCCGACACCGCCCGCCACGTCGACACTCTCGTCGCCGAGGCGCAGTCCGCCGGCCGGACGCCGTCCCTGGTGATCGGCGTGGTACGCGACGGCGCGCTGGCGCACCTCGCCACCGCCGGCGAGCACCCGCGCCCGGACGGCGACCTGCAGTACCGGATCGGGTCGATCAGCAAGACCATGACCGCGACCCTGGTCATGCAGGAGCGCGACGCCGGCCGGCTGGCCCTGGACGACCCGCTGGAGAAGCACCTGCCCGGCACCGCCGTCGGCACGCTCACGCTGCGGCAGTTGCTCGGCCACGCCAGCGGCCTGCAGCGCGAGCCGGAGGGGCCGTGGTGGGAACGCGCCGAGGGCGTCGACCTGGAGACCCTGGTGGCCGGGGTCACCGCCGCGAAGATCGCCTACCCCGCGCACCGGTTCTACCACTACTCCAACCTGGCGTACGGGCTGCTCGGCGGGGTGCTGGAGCGGATCACCGGCACGCCGTGGGCCGAACTGCTCCGCCAGCGTGTCCTGGCGCCGCTCGGCATGCGCCGGACGACGTACGCGGCGACGGAGCCGTTCGCCCGCGGCTACGTGGTGCACCCGTGGCACGACACGCTGCGGGAGGAGCCGCGTACCGACACGGGGGCGATGGCCCCGGCCGGGCAGCTCTGGTCGACCGCCGAGGACCTGGCCCGGTGGGCGGCCTTCCTGGCCGACCCGGCGCCCGAGGTGCTGGCGGCGGAGACGCTGACCGAGATGTGCGCCCCCGTGGTGATCAGCGACCTCGACTCGTGGACCGGCGGGCACGGCCTGGGGCTGGAGCTCTACCGGGAGGGCGAGCGGGTGTACGTGGGGCACGGCGGCTCGATGCCCGGCTACGTGGCCGCCCTGACCGTGCACCGCCCGTCCCGCACGGCCGTGATCGGCTTCGCCAACTCGTACGGCTTCCGCACCGGCGGGATCGGCGGGCTCGCGCAGCGGATCCTCACCGCCGTGCTGGACGCCGAGCCGGCGCTGCCGCGGCCCTGGCGGCCGAATGCCGCCGCCCCGCCCGCCGGGACCGCCGAGCTCGCCGGCCGCTGGTGGTGGATGGGGGTGCCCGTCGACCTGACCTGGGACGCCGCCACGGGCGGCCTGGTGGCGCACGTGCGCGGGGAGCGGATCAGCTGTTTCGCCCCGGAGGGACCGGACCGCTGGCGGGGCCGCTCCGGCCCGGAGAACGGCGAAATCCTCGCCGTGCTGCGCGACGAGGCGGGGCGGGCGGTGGCGCTGGACATCGCCACCTTCGTCTTCACCCGCACCCCCGACCAGGAGCCCTGACCACAGCCCCGGCCGCAACCACGCTCAGGCGGGCTCGGTGACGAAGTCGATCAGGCGTTCCATCGCGTTGATCAGCGGGGTCTCCACGTCGGCGAAGCTGTCCACCCGGGACAGGATGTGCCGCCACATGTCGGCCGGCTCGGCGACCCCGAGCGCGGCGCAGACCCCCTCCTTCCACGGCTGCCCCGGCGGCACCACGGGCCACGCCCGGATGCCCAGCGCCGCCGGCTTGACCGCCTGCCACACGTCGACGTACGGGTGGCCGGTGACCAGCACGTGCGGGGAGGTCACCTTCGCCACGATCCGGCTCTCCTTGGAGCCGGGGACCAGGTGGTCGACCAGCACACCGAGGCGGCGACCCGGGCCGGGGGCGAACGCGCGCACCTCGGCGTCGAGGGCGTCGATGCCGTCCAGCGGCTCCACCACCACACCCTCGATCCGCAGGTCGTCGCCCCAGATCCGCTCGACCAGGGCCGCGTCGTGGACGCCCTCCACCCAGATCCGGCTGGCCTTGGCGACCTGGGCGCGGACCCCGTCCACGGCGATCGAGCCGGAGGCGGTGCGCCGGCGGGCCGCCGGGACGGGGGCGCGGGTCGGCCAGCGCAGCGTCACCGGCTCCCCGTCGAGCAGGAACGCCGCCGGCAGCAGCGGGAAGTTGCGCCGCCGGCCGTGCCGGTCCTCCAGCACCACCGCGCCGGCCTCGAAGCCGACCACCGCGCCGCAGAAGCCGGAGTCGGCGTCCTCGACCACGAGGTCCGGTTCGGCGTCCACCTCGGGGGTGACTTTCCGTCGCCGCCAGTCCCCCGCCAGCACGTCGTCCGCATACCGCCGCCCCATGGAGATCACGCTAATCGCCCGCCCCCGCGTCCGCACCCGACACGCCGCGACGCCCCCGGCACGCCGATCGTGCCGTCGCGGCGCCCGCACACGCCGCGCGGTTCGGCGTTCCGCCCACACCACCGCTTGATCGACAGGCAATGGACGGGCGGAGCGGCAGTCGAGACAGGGGCGGCGATGACCACGTACCCTTTCGGCATGTCCACCCCCGCAGCGGGCGCGGCCACTCTCGCGCCGCGCCGGTCCAGCCGGTTCGTTGCCTGGGTGCGCGCGTGGCGCGCCGGGCTGGTGCCCTTCGACGAGGTCGCCGAGGCCATCGCCGGCGACGAGGAGCACCTGGTCGCGGACGCGCCCGGCACCTGGACCGACGTCCCGCTGCCGCAGGCGCTGCCCACCCTGGCGAAGCTCTCGCCGGACGAGATCCGCCTGGTGCTGCCCGCACCGGGCGATCCGCGCGGGCTGCCCGGCCCGGGCGACTTCGCCGGCGCGGCGCTGCTGGCCGGCGAGGCGGTCGTCGCGGGCAGCCTCGGCCTGATCCCGCGCGTGCGCACGCACACGTCCGGCTCCGGCGACACCTTCGAGACGGTGCTCTGGCGGGTCTACCCGCTGCCGGCCGACGCCCCGGCCGCGTCGCTCGCGCTGCCCGGCGCGGCCGAGGCCGAGGCGGAGCTGGCGGCGGCCCTGCACCACACCACCGCCGCGCTGACCCGGCTGGACGTCGCCCAGTGGCGACCCGAGCTGGCCGGGGCACTGGAGGAACTGCGCCGGCCCAACGGCGCCACCGACCTGCCGCCCGGGTTCGACCCGCGGGCCCGGCGGCTCTTCGCCCGGGCCGCCGTGCTCGACCGGGTGCTCGCCCTGGCCGGGCACGCCGCGCCGGGCGGCGCGATCAACAACTACGAGGCCCAGCAGCGCGACGCCGCGCTGCGCCCGCTGACCACCGCCTGCCGGCAGGCCCTGGTGGCCGCCTGCAACGCCCCGCTGCGCCCCTGACGCCGGGCGGGCGTACCGCTGCGGGCGGGCGTACCGCTGCGGGCGGGTGGCCGGCCTCGGGCGCGCGGCGGCCGCGCGTCAGACCTCGTCGACCAGGTCGGCCACCGAGTTGACGATCCGCGACGGGCGGTACGGGTAGCGCTCCGCCTCGGCGCGGCTGCTGATCCCGGTCAGCACCAGGATCGTCTCCAGGCCGGCCTCCAGCCCGCAGAGGATGTCGGTGTCCATCCGGTCGCCGATCATGGCGGTCGTCTCGGAGTGCGCGTTGATCGTGTTCAGCGCCGAGCGCATCATCATCGGGTTGGGCTTGCCGACGAAGTACGGCTCCACCCCCGTCGCCTTCGAGATCATCGCGGCGACCGAACCGGCGGCCGGCAGCGCGCCCTCCACCGACGGCCCGGTCACGTCGGGGTTCGTGCAGATGAACCGGGCCCCGTCGTTGATCAGCCGGACGGCCTTGGTGATCGCCTCGAAGCTGTAGGTGCGGGTCTCCCCCAGCACCACGTAGTCCGGCGCGTAGTCGGTCAGCACGTAGCCCACCGCGTGCAGCGCCGTGGTCAGCCCGGCCTCCCCGATCACGTACGCGGTGCCGTCCGGTCGCTGGTCGGCCAGGAACTGGGCGGTGGCCAGCGCGGACGACCAGATGGCGTGCTCCGGCACGTCGAGGCCCATCCGGCTCAGCCGGGCCTGCAGGTCCCGCGGCGTGTAGATCGAGTTGTTCGTGAGCACCAGGAACGGCTTGCCCGAGGCGCGCAGCCGGGAGACGAACTCCGGCGCGCCGGGCACGGGCTGGCCCTCGTGCACCAGCACGCCGTCCATGTCGGTCAGCCAGCTCTCCACCGGCTTGCGGTCCTGCATCTTGACTCGTTCCAGGGGTGTCGGGGCCGCCGGCGGAGCCGGCGCGGCGGTCAGGAGTCGGGATTCCAGGGTGGTCGGCGGCCGTCACGAGTCGGGCCGCCGAGGCCGGGGGCGGCGGTCAGGAGCCGGGCCGCCCCGGGATCGGGGCGACGGGACGGCGGGCGGGGACGCAGCACACCGTCGGGCAGGTGTCCCACATCGGCAGGTCACCGAGTCGGCGGCGCAGGGTCACCCCGTCCGGCTCGGTCCGCTCCCGGACCAGCTCGCGGACCATCGCCACGAACCGCGGGTCCGTGCCCGGGGTGGCGGCCCGGACGAAGTCCAGGCCGAGCTGCCTGGCCGTCTGGCGCGCCTCGGTGTCGAGGTCCCACACCACCTCCAGGTGGTCGGAGACGAACCCGATCGGACTGACCACCACGCCGGTGGTGCCGGCCTCGGCCAGCGTGCCGAGGTGGTCGTTCACGTCCGGCTCCAGCCACGGCACGTGCGGCGGGCCGGAACGGCTCTGCCAGACCAGGTCCCAGGGCAGGTCCGGGGCGGCCGCCACGTGCACCAGCCGGGCCACCTCGGCGAGCTGCGCCTCGTACCGGCCGCCGTGGGGGCCGGCGGTGGCGGCCATCGAGTTCGGGATCGAGTGGGCGGTGAACACCAGCCGGGTGCTGTCCCGCTTCGCCGGGTCGAGCTGCGCCAGCGCCGCCCGTACCGCGTCGACGTGCGGCTCGACGAACCCGGGATGGTCCCAGAACTGACGGATCTTGTCGATCAGCGGGGCGTCCGGGCCGACCGCCGCCCGGGCGGCGGCGATGTCGTCCTGGTACTGGCGGCAGGAGGAGTAGCCGCCGAGGGCGCTGGTGACGAACGCCAGGGCGTGCCGGACGCCGTCGTCGCGCATCCGCGCCACGGTGTCGGCGAGCATCGGATCCCAGTTCCGGTTGCCCCAGTAGACGGGCAGGTCGAGGCCGTGGGCGGCGAAGTCCTCCCGGATCGCCGCGAGCAGCTCGCGGCACTGCTGGTTGATCGGGGAGACGCCGCCGAAGTGCTGGTAGTGCTCGGCGACCTCCGCCAGCCGTTCCGGCGGCACGCCCCGCCCCCGGGTCACGTTCTGCAGGAACGGCATCACGTCCTCGGGCCGCTCCGGCCCGCCGAAGGACACCAGGACCACCGCGTCGTACGCCATGGGGGCCATTCTTCCCGGTCGGCGGTCCCCGCCGGGCAAGGGCCCCTCGCCTGCCCGGTCAGGAGGCCTCTGCCTCACCGGAGGTGACGGCAGGGGCCTCCTGACGCCTCAGGCGCCGATGGCGTGGTAGCCGCCGTCGACGTGGACGATCTCGCCGGTGGTGGCCGGGAACCAGTCGGACAGCAGCGCCAGGCAGGCCCGGGCGGCCGGCTCCTGGTCGGTGAGGCTCCAGCCCAGCGGCGCACGCTCGGTCCAGGCGTCCTCGAACTGCTCGAAGCCCGGGATCGACTTGGCGGCGATGGTGCGCAGCGGCCCGGCGGCGACCAGGTTGCTGCGGATGCCCTGCTTGCCCAGGTGCAGCGCCAGGTAGCGGGAGGCCGACTCCAGCCCGGCCTTGGCCACGCCCATCCAGTCGTAGACGGGCCACGCCTTGGTCGCGTCGAAGGTCAGGCCGACCACCGCGCCGCCGGCGGACATCAGCGGCAGCGCCGCCATGGCCAGCGACTTGTACGAGTACGTGGAGACCTGCAGCGCGGTCGCCACGTCCTCCCAGGGCGCGTCGAGGAAGCCGCCGCCGAGGCAGCTCTGCGGGGCGAAGCCGATCGAGTGCACCACCCCGTCCAGCCCGTCGACGTGCTCGCGCACCCGGTCGGCGAGCCCCGCGAGGTGCTCGGCGTTGGCCACGTCCAACTCGATCACCGGCGCCGGCTCGGGCAGCCGCTTGGCGATCCGCTCGACCAGGGACAGCCGGCCGTAGCCGGTGAGCACGACCTGCGCCCCGTTCTCCTGGGCGAGCTTCGCCACCGAGAAGGCGATCGAGGCGTCGGTGATGACGCCGGTGACGAGCAGCCGCTTACCGGCGAGCAGTCCGGACATACAGGGATTCCTCCGTAGTTCTTCAGTGACCGCTGTCAGTGACCCATGCCGAGGCCGCCGTCGACGGGGATGACGGCGCCGGAGATGTAGCCCGCGGCGTCCCCGGCCAGCCAGGTGACCGCGCCCGCGACCTCGTCCGGCTGCGCGAAGCGGCCGGCGGGGATGACCTTGCGGTACTCGGTCTTGCGGTCCTCGGGCAGCGCGGCGGTCATGTCGGTCTCGACGTAGCCGGGCGCGACCACGTTGGCGGTGATGTTGCGGCTGCCCAGCTCGCGGGTGATGGAGCGGGCCACGCCGACCAGTCCGGCCTTGCTCGCCGCGTAGTTGACCTGGCCGGGGCCGCCGTAGAGGCCGACCACCGAGGAGATGAAGATCATCCGGCCCCACTTCGCGCGGAGCATCTTGGTCGAGGCGCGCTTGGCGCACCGGAACGCGCCGGTCAGGTTGGTGTCCAGCACGCGGGTGAACTGCTCCTCCGACATGCGCATCAGCAGCGTGTCGTCGGTGATGCCGGCGTTGGCGACCAGCACCTCGACCGGCCCCAGCTCGGCCTCGATGGCGGTGAAGGCCGCGTCGACCGAGTCGGAGTCGGTGACGTCGCAGCGCACCCCGAACAGCCCCTCGGGGGCGTCGCCGCTGCGGTGGGTCACCGCCACCCGGTCGCCCTGCTTGGCGAAGGCCTGCGCGATCGCCAGGCCGATCCCCCGGTTGCCGCCGGTCACCAGGACGGTACGGGCCACGGGTCCCCCCTCTGTTCAGTGATCTCCCGGTCGGTCGGAGCCTAGGCGTTACCGGCAGGTAAGCGCTAACGGCGGGCACGTCAGGCCGGGTCACGACGCACGGATCGCCCGTCCCCGGCCGCGTCGCGCCGCTCGCCGTCGTCGAGCGGGTCGCGCTCGTGCGCCAGCCGGGTGCCGCCGGGAGCGGGTCCGCGCGGTGGAGCCCTGTGGGCGGACCGCCGGCAGACAGTCGCCGCCCCCGCGTGAGGGCGGCGACGGCGGCGGCCCGAGCCGGACGGGCGGTCGACCGGAGCCGATGGGCCGAGTGCGGCAGCGGACGCCGGCGGGTGTACGATCATCCGCGTTTGCGGGCCGATCGCGGCCCGCGTTCCGGGCCCCGCCGACCGCAGGAGGTGATCGCTGTGCGAGATAGCGATCCTCCGAGTCGTGGCCGGGCCGTCCGTCAGCCCCGCTGAGCCACGACTCAGCAGGTGAGCTGACCCAGCTTCGCTCCCCGCGCCCGCCCGGTCTCCGGCCCCACGCCGGGTGACCGCGCCGTGCCGCCCGCCGGGAGCCGCCCCCGGTCACGACTTCTGTGTGCGCGTCCTGATCCACCCCTGTGGTCCGCTCCCCGCTCGCGGACCGTCCAGTCGCCACCCGGAGCCGTCCATGAGCCGCTACGTCGCCCCGCTGGGCTTCACCCTCGCCGCCGTCTGGGTGGCCGTCATCTTCGTCCTCGCCGGCCACTGACACCCGCCGCCGGCCGGGGTCGTCCGCCCCGGCGGTCGGCACCGGCCACCCGCCGCCCGTCGTCCTCGTCGGTGCCGGCGCGACCACCCGGTGCCGCCCGTCGTCCTCGGCGTGCGGCGTGGCCACCGGCAGAGTCGTCGTTCGCGCCGGCGGCGGGCGTCGACCGCCCGCCGCCGGCGTCCCGGGTGTCAGAGCATGCGGGAGGACCACAGCAGGCTGAGCGCGCCGGCGCACAGCGCCAGCAGCAGGGCCACGCCCGCGTACCACTGGGTGACCTCGCGGGGCTCCGTCCGGAACCCGATCGAGCTGCCCATGTCCTGGTAGACCTGCTTCAACTCGCTGACCGAGGCCGCCTCGTAGAAGTAGCCCTCCGTGGCCTCGGCCAGGTCGGCCAGGGCCAGCCGGTCCACCGGCACCCGCTGCAACTGCCCGCCGATGTCCACCTGCCCCGAGTCGGTGCCGAAGGCGATCGTGGAGACCGGCACGTTGGCCGCCTGCGCCGCCGAGGCCGCCTCCTCCACCGACCGCCCCGAGGTGCGGTAGCCGTCGGAGAGCAGCACGATGCGGGCCGGCGGGATCTCCGCCGCGCCGTCGGCCGGCACCGACCGGATCGCCTCCAGGCAGGTGAAGACCGCCTCCCCGGTCGCCGTCGCCTCGGCCAGCACCAGCCCGTCGATCGCGCTGGTCACCGCCTCCCGGTCCTTGGTCGGCGGCACCAGCACGTTCGCCGCCTTGGCGAACGAGACCAGCCCCAGGTTGTAGCTCTCCGGCAGCTCGCCGACGAACTGCTTGGCCGCCTCCTGCGCCGCCTCCAGCCGGTTCGGCGCCACGTCGTCGGCCTGCATGGACAGCGACACGTCGATGGCCAGCATCACGGTGGCCCGCTCCAGCGGCTCCCGGGTGTCGACCGCCGGCCGGGCCAACGCGGTCGCCAGCACCAGCAGGCAGAGCAGGAACGCGGTCGCCGGCACGTGCCGACGCCAGCCCAGCCCCTTCGGCGCCAGGGTGCGCAGCAGGTCCACGTTGGTGAACCGCATCGCGTACGCCCGGCGGTTGCGCTGCCGCCAGACGTAGAGCGCGGCCAGGGCCAGCACCGGCAGCACGGCGAGCAGCCACCACGGTTGCAGAAAACGAATCATCGTGTCGTCCCCCTGGTGCGGGCGTGCCGCTGCGCGGCCACGAAGCGCACCATGTCGAGCAGCCAGTCTCGGTCCGTACGCAGCCGCAGGTGGGCCGCGCCCGCGCCGCGCAGCGCGGCGGAGATCTCCGCCCGCTGGGCGGTCGCCGCCTCGGCGTAGCGGTGCCGCAGCAGCGGGTCGGCGGTCTGCACCTCGTGCAGCCCGCCGGTCTCCGGGTCGACCACCGGCAGCACCCCGACGTCGGGCAGCTCCAGCTCCCGGGGGTCGACCACCTCGATCGCCAGCAGGTCGTGCCGTACGCGCAGCTTGCGCAGCGGCCGGGCCCAGCGGTCGGTCGGGGCGAGGAAGTCGGAGATGACCACCGCCACCCCGCGCCGCCGGGGCGGCCGGTTGAGCATGTCGACCAGCGTGCCCAGGTCGCTGCGCCCCGGACGGATCTCGGTGCCGGCGATCGCCCGCAGCAACGCCTGGGCCTCCTTGCGGCCGGAGCGGGCGGGCACCCGGGTGAACACGTCCGGACCGGGTACCGGCGGCGCGCTCCGCCACCGGCGCGCCGGGGCGCTCGTGCCGCCACCGCTGCCGATCACGGCGCCGATCCGGTTGCCGCCGCGCACGGTCAGGTGGGTCAGCGCCGCCGCGGCCGCCACCACGACGTCGCGCTTGAGCCACCGGCCGGTGCCGAAGTCCAGGCTGGCCGAGAGGTCCACCGCCAGCCACGTCTCCAGTTCGCGGTCGGCCACCGTACGCCGCACGTGCGGCATCGTCGTGCGGGCGGTGACCGGCCAGTCCATCCGGCGTACGTCGTCGCCGGGGCGGTACTCGCGGGACTCCCCCGCCTCACTGCCCGGGCCCGGCAGCAGACCGGCGTAGTCGCCCTGGAGCAGGCCGTCGAGTTTGCGGGTGACCAGCAGTTGCAGCCGCGACAGGACGGCTTCGGTGCGGTCCGAGGGGGTGTCGGCGGGCCGCCGGACGGGTGAGGTCACGGCCGCTGCCCGGGCCAACCGGCGCCCGGCGGCGCGGCGGTCGGCGTCGGTGTGGCCTGCTGACGGGGCGCGACCGAGGGCAGCGGGATGGTGGACATCACCCGGTGCACGACGTGGTCGGCGGGCACGTCGTCGGCGAGCGCGTCGTAGCTGAGCACCAGCCGGTGACGCAGGATGTCCGGCGCGATGTCCTGCACGTCCTGCGGCAGGGCGTAGTCCCGGCCCCGCAGCAGCGCCAGCGCGCGGGTCGCCCGGACCAGGCCGAGCGAGGCGCGCGGGCTGGCGCCGTACTGGATGAGCTGGGCGACGTCCGGCATCCCGTGCTCCGCCGGGGCGCGCGTGGCCAGCACCAGCCGGACCGCGTAGTCGACCAGGGCGTTGTGCACGAAGACCTGGTCCGCCTTGTGCTGGAGGGCGACCAGGTCGGCGGTGGTGAACACCGGCGCCGGCTCCGGCGGGGCGACCCCCATCCGGTAGACGATCTCCCGCTCCTCGGCGTCGGTCGGGTAGCCGACGAGGATCTTCATCAGGAAGCGGTCCCGCTGCGCCTCGGGCAGCGGATAGACCCCCTCCTGCTCGATCGGGTTCTGCGTCGCCATCACCAGGAACGGGTTGGGCACCCGGTGCGTCTCGCCGCCGATCGAGACCTGCCGCTCGCTCATCACCTCCAGCAGCGCCGACTGCACCTTGGCCGGCGCCCGGTTGATCTCGTCGGCGAGCAGGAAGTTGACGAAGACCGGGCCCAGCTCGACGTCGAACTTCTCGCTCGACTGCCGGTAGATGCGGGTGCCCATGATGTCGGCCGGCACCAGGTCCGGGGTGAACTGCACCCGGGCGAAGGAGCCGCCGACGACCCTGGCGAGCGTCTCCACGGCGAGCGTCTTGGCCACCCCCGGGACACCCTCCAGCAGGCAGTGGCCCCGGGCGAGCAGCGCGACGAACATCCGCTCCACCATCCGGTCCTGCCCGACGATCACCCGCTTGATCTCGAACAGCGCCCGCTCCAGCAGGGTCGCGTCCTCGGCCGGCGTGGTCACCGGCGCGGGTGTCTGCGGGCCCGTCCCGTTGGGCGTCGGGGCGTCGGGCGTGGTCGGCTGGGCCACCGGTCCTCCACAGCATGATCGGTTGTCGTGCGGCGTGGTGCGTATCAAGACTCGCATGCCCGGCTGAGTGCCGAGGTGGGGAGAACCCGATTATCGCCGCGCCGTCCCGAGTCGCCGGATCGCCGGCCTGCCCACGCCGTCCCACGTCGCGGAATCGCCGTTCACGGGTGGACACGGACGGCCCCGGCGTGTGTACGATTCACCCCGTCGCCGGGCGGCTCCCCCCGTGGCCGCCCGGCGCTCAATCTTCGGCCCTCCCGCCGCCCTAGACTGGGCGGGATGAGCGAGCCCCTTCCCGCCGACGAGCCGCTGATCTGCTCGTCCCGCGGCTGTCGTGCCCCCGCCCGGTGGGCGCTGCGGTGGAACAACCCCCGGCTGCACGACACCGACCGGCGCAAGACCTGGCTGGCCTGCGCCGAGCACCGCTCCTCCCTCGGCGACTTTCTGGACGCCCGCGGGTTCCTGCGGGAGGTCGTACCGGTGGTCGGATCGCCTACGCTCGAAGGGTGAGCGCGCACAACGGATTCCCCCGGTGAGCGGTGACGGATTCGCCGGCCCGCCGCCGGCACCGCCCCGCCCTCCGGCGGGCCCCCTGGAGCCGTGGCCGGACACCGTCCGCTGGCAGCCGATCTCACCCGACCTGATCTGGGTGGAGCTGCTCCGGCTCGCGACGGTGCTGGTCGTCGTCCTGCTCGGGCTGGGCGTCGGCTGGGCGCTCAGCGGGGCCTGGCCGTTCGGCGCGGCGGGCGGCGCGGTGCTGCTGCTGGGCGCCCTGCGGGTCGTGACCATCGTCCGCGCCGTACGGGCCTGGGGGTACGCCGAGCGGGAGGACGACCTGCTGGTCCGGCACGGCCTGCTGGTGCGGCGGCTCTCCATCGTGCCGTACTCGCGGATGCAGTTCGTGGACGTCAGCGCCGGACCGCTGGAGCGGGCGTTCAACCTGGCCACCGTCCAGTTGCACACGGCCGCGGCGGCCAGCGACGCCCGCGTGCCGGGGCTGCGCCCCGCGGAGGCGTCCCGGCTGCGCGACCGGCTCACCGCGCTCGGCGAGGACCGGGCGGAGGGGCTGTGAGCGACCCGGCCGGCCGCGCGACGGACCGGACCGAGCCGACCCGGGTGGAGCCCGGCCTCCGGCCGGCGGCGATGCCACCCGCCGCGCAGGGCCCTGCCACGGCACCCGGACCGGCGCCGGACGCCCCGCCCCCGCCCGCCGGCCCCGCGCCGGACATCCCGCACGGACTCGCGGGCCCGCCGGCCGGGCCGGGCACGGTGCCGGCGCCGGACGCCCCGCCCCCACCGCCCGGCCCGCCGGCGCCTCCCCCGGTCGCCGGACCGGTGCCGGGTGGTACGGCGCCGGAGCACGCCGAGCCCCGGCAGCGGCTGCACCCGCTCAGCCCCGCGCTGCACGGGGCCAAGTCGCTGGTCGTGGTGATCGCCGGCCTGTCCTGGTCGACCCTCTCCCGGGTCGGCTTCGGCTGGTTCGCCCTGATGGCGGTCGTGCTGGCCCTGGGCGCCACCGTGCTCGCGGTCGTCAGCTGGTACCACACCGGCTACCACGTGGTCGGCCGCGAACTTCGGGTGCACGAGGGGCTCCTCTGGCGGCGCACCCGGGCGATCCCGCTGGAGCGGCTCCAGGCCGTCGAGGTGGTCCGCCCGCTGCTCGCCCAGCTCACCGGCCTGGCCGAGCTGCGGCTGGAGGTGGTCGGCGGCGGCAAGACCGAGGCGCCGCTGGCATACCTGAGCGTCGCCGACGCGACCGCGCTGCGTTCGCGGCTGCTCGCCCTCGCCGGGCGGGCGGCCGCCGGCCAGACCGCGCCGGCGCCGGCCGGGGCGACGGCGGCGACCGGGGCGGGCCCGGTCGAGGCGCCCGCGCCGCCCGGCCGGCCGCTGCACACCGTCGCGAACAAGGACCTGCTGGTCAGCCAGCTGCTGACCCCGCAGGCCTTCATGATCCCGTTCGGCGTGGCGTTCGTGCTGGGGCAGTTCCTCTCCGAGGACTCGTGGTCGTTCATCGCGGTGGCGAGCACCCTCACCGCCATGGCCGGTGTACTGCTGCAACCGGTGCGCCGGGTGCTCGACGACTGGAGCTTCCGGCTCGCCCGGGACGAGGGCACGCTGCGGATCCGCAACGGGCTGCTGGAGACCCGCGCCCAGACGGTCCCGCTGGACCGGGTACAGACCGTCGGGGCGACCTGGCCGCTGCTGTGGCGGGTCAAGGGGTGGCTGCGGCTGCGCCTGGAGGTGGCCGGCTACTCCGCCGGCGAGAGCGACGACCGCAACCGGCCGGACCGCCTGCTCCCCGTGGGCGACCTGCCGACCGGCGAGGCGATCGTGGCCGAGGTGCTGCCCGGGGTGCGCCTGACCACGCTGCCGTTGACCCCGCCGCCGGAGCGGGCCCGCTGGCTCAACCCGCTGAGCCGGGGCGTGCTCGGCGCCGGCCTCGACGCCCGGGTCTTCGCGGTCCGGTCCGGCCTGCTCACGCGGCAGGTGGCGCTCGTGCCGTACGCCCGGATCCAGAGCGTGCGGGTGGTGCAGGGGCCGGCGCAGCGGCGGCTGCGGCTGGCGACGGTGCACGCCGACACGGCCGGCGGCGCCGGCGCGGCCGCGCGGGACCGGGACCTGGCCGAGGCGTGGGCCCTGGCGGCGGAGCTGACGGCCCGGGCGCGCGCCGCCCGGCACGCCGGCTGACCGCGTCCCGCGTCGGCGCTCAGCGTGTCGCCGGCACCGCCGGCGGCTCGGCGGACGCGGGCGGGTCGGTCGGCTCGGGGTCGCCCTCCGCCACGGCCCGGCGGGCCCGGCGGGCCGCCCACCAGCGCTCCGCCAGGCCGACCACCAGGAAGGTCATCCCGACGTACGCCCAGCCGACCAGCACGTCGATGACGTAGTGCTCGCCGCTGTAGACCAGGGTGAAGGTCATCGCCAGCGGGTACGCCAACAGCAGCGGCCACCAGCGACGACGGGTCTGCCGGAGGAAGAACAACACCACGAACAGGGCGAACGCGGTGTGCAGCGACGGCATGGCGGCCACCGGGTTGGAGGCGATCTGCCCGGCGTTGAGCAGGTTGCCGGCACCGTGCATGCCGAACGCCTTCCAGCCCCGGGTGGAGATCCGCGCGACCTCCTCCAGCAGCCCGTTCTGCGCCGCCCACCAGGGCGGGGCCGCCGGGTAGAGGAAGTAGGTGACGAGGCCGGTGGCGCACAGGAAACCCCAGCGACGCATGAACGCCGCCCAGCGCCCCCGGTCGCGCAGCCAGAGCACCGCCGCGGCGGCCAGCGCCACCACGAAGTGGGAGAAGTAGACCCAGCTGACCAGGACATCCCACCAGTGCACCTCGGGCCGGTAGAGGTGCTGCTGGAGCCAGACCGTCGGCACCTCGCCACCGGTCGCCCAGCCGAACATGACCCGGTCGGCGACGATCAGCTCGTACGCGTGCGGGGTCGCACCGTTGTCGGCGAAGCCGCGGGAGAGGTTGTAGACCGCGAGCAGCAGCACCACCGGCACCCAGTCCCGGGCGAAACGCAGGTGGCTGCGCCACGGCCGGCTGCTGTTCCAGGCGACCGTCGCCGCCCAGATCCAGAGGAACGCGTACGCCGGGTCGGTCGGCAGGCCGATGCCGAGCCAGCCGGCGACGAAGGCGACCCCCCAGACGGTCATCGCGACCACGCGACGACGCCCGCCGTCGGGCGAGGCGGGCGGGCCGGTCCGGGCGGGGGGCTGGGGGTCGGTCGCGACAGACATCGCGGTCAAGGTTAACGGCGCGGACGGCATCGACCGACGCCGACCACCCGCCGCGCCGCCCGGGGCGCGGCGGGTGGTCGGCCGGTGGTGGACGGCGCGCGAACCTCGGACCGGCGCTCCCCCCGGAACCGGTGAACGCTATCGAGGCGAGTGCCAGGCCGGCCGTCACCGCGAGTCGACGCAGCGTCGGCGCGGCACGGACGCCCGCCGGCCCCGGCCCGCCTCGTCTAGGCTTTGGCCATGCAGGAGCAGCCGGAGCCCGCCCTGACGCCGGGCCTGACCGCCCGGGTGGAGCTGACCGTCGCCGACACGGACACCGCCCAGGCGGTGGGCTCCGGGGACGTGCCGGTGCTGGGCACGCCCCGGGTGCTCGCCCTCGCCGAGGCGGCCACGGTGGCGGCCACCGCCCCCCGGATGCCCAGCGGGTCGACGACGGTCGGCACCCGCGTGGAGCTCGACCACCGCGCGGCCACCCCGGTGGGGCGGACGGTGGTGGCGCAGGCCCGGCTGGCCGCGGTCGAGGGGCGACGGCTGCACTTCGAGGTGAGCGTGCACGACGGCGACGAGACGGTCGCCGAGGGCCGGGTGGAGCGGGTGCTGGTCGACCGGCAGCGCTTCGTGGAACGCGCGGCCCGGTCGTCGTGACCGGCCGCTTCGTGCAGGTCGCCGACGGGGTGCACGTGCTGCGCGAGCCGCTGCTGCACGTCAACGTCACGCTCGTCGTCGGCGACGGGGCCGCGCTGCTGGTCGACACGCTCTCCACCGCCGGGCAGGCCGCCGAGCTGGCCGCCGCCGCCCGGACGGTCACCACCCACCCGTGGACCGTGGTCAACACCCACCACCACTTCGACCACTGTTTCGGCAACGCCACCCTCGCCGCCGACCCACCCCGCCCGGTGTACGCGCACGAGGTGGCCGCCGAGGCGATGCGCGAGGAGGCGGACCGGCTGCGCCGGGAGGCGTACGCGGAGATGCGCGACGAGCACCCCGCGCTGGCCGAGGAACTGGCCGGCACCGCGCTGCTGGCGCCGACGCACACCGTCCACGACGAGACCGTCCTCGACGTGGGCGGCCGGCGGGTCGTGCTGCGCCACCCCGGTCGCGGGCACACCGCCGGTGACCTGGTGGTCCACGTACCGGACGCCGACGTGCTGGTCGCCGGGGACCTGGTGGAGCAGAGCGGGCCGCCCGCCTTCGAGGAGTCCTACCCGTTGCAGTGGCCGGACACGGTGGCCGAGCTGCTCCGGATGACCACCCCGACCACCGTCGTCGTGCCGGGGCACGGCGACCCGGTGGACGCCGCGTTCGTCCGCACGCAGCACGAGCAGCTCGTCGAGCTGGCCTGGCTCATCCGCGCCGGGCACACCGGCGGCGCCCCGCCCGAGCGCGTCGCCGCCGAGGCGCCCTTCGGCGCCCGGCCCGCCCTGCACGCCGCCCGCCGCGGCTACGCCGAACTCGACGGCACCGCCTGACCCCTCCCCCGCACCGCACCCGCACCCGCACCCGCACCCGCAGATCTTGCAGTTGTCGCCCCGGCAGAAGCGGCATATCCCCCAGATCCCGGGCACAAAGTGCAAGATCGCGGGGAGAAGAGGGTGAGGGGGGGTCAGCGGGCGAACCGGTCGAGGACCTCGGCGCGGGTGGGCATGGCGGTCGCGCCGCCGGGCGACTCGCAGACCAGACCGGCGACCCGCAGCGCGAAGGCCACCCGATCATGCCAGCCCGCCGGAACGGTGGGCTCGCCGTCGACCAGCAGGTCCGCGACGAGCGCGCCCATCACCGCGTCACCGGCGCCGGTGGCGTCCACCGCGTCGACCTTCGGGGCGGGCACGCGTACCGGATCGGCGCCGGCCGCGGCGACCACCGCGCCGGCGGCGCCCAGGGTGACCACGGCGGTCCCGGCGCCCAACTCCCGCAGGTACGCCGCCACCCCCTCCTCAGGCTCACCCGGATAGAGCAGCTTGGCGTCGGCGGCGCTCAGCTTGACCAGGTGGGCGCCGGCGGCGAACTCGGCCACCACCTCCCGCAGCCCGGCCAGCGCCGCCGGCCCGTCGAGCAGCCGGTGGCGGACGTTGGGGTCGAAGACCCGCAGGCTGCCGGCCAGCGCCCAGGCCCGGCGCGCGGCGGCCAGCACCGGCGGCTGGAGCAGCACGACCGAGCCGCAGTAGAGCACGTCCGCGCCCGCGACCAGGTCGGCGTCCAGGTCGTCGGGGCCGAGCAGGCCGTAGGAGGGCGGCTGCCCGTAGAACCGGAAGTCGGGCTCCGGGCCGGCGAAGGTGGCCACCGCCAACGCGGTCGGGGCGGGGACCGTGACCGCGCCGGCCAGCCCGACGCCGACGCCGCTCAGGAAGTCGCGGATCCGCCCGGCCAGGACGTCGTCGCCGAGCGACCCGACGAACTGCACCGCGCCGCCGAGCCGGGCGACGGCGACCGCCACGTTCAGCGGCCCACCGCCGATGGCCTGCCGGTAGACCGGCTCCCCGTCGCACTCGGTGTCGAGCAGGTCGACCAGTGCCTCGCCGAGCACCACCGCGTATCCCATCTCCGGCCTCCGTCCGTGCCCGCGCCCACCGCATTTCGTCGCACCAGGCTGGCACAGTAGCGCCATGACGAGCGCCGAAGTCACCGTATTGGCCTACTGGGCGGCGCTGGAGGCGAGGGACTGGGACACCTTCGGCGGGCTGCTCGCCGACGACGTGGTCTACCACCTGCCGCAGACCCGGGAGCGGATCGTCGGCCGGGAATCGTTCGTGCGGTTCAACCGGGAGTACCCCGACGGCTGGCACCTCGCGGTGACCCGGGCAGTCGCCTCCGGCCGACACGCCGCCACCTGGATCACCTGCGCCTACGAGGGCGCGGAGCTTCCCGCCACGAGCTTCTTCGACTTCGACGACGCCGGTCTCGTCCGCGAGGTCACGGAGTTCTGGCCGGAGGCCTACGAGCCGCCGCCCGGCCGCGAGCACCTCGCCGAGCGTTACTGACACCCGGAAAAGGGCTGTCGCGCGTCATCCCGCCGCCTGGTGGGTCGGCGCACGCCGGAAGTGAGCAAGGGGTTTGCGTCGTCCGGGAACGCGTCCGGCGACGCAAACCCCTTGATCCACACGGGCGGGAGCGGACTGCGGCGCGGGCCAAGGCCGCCCGAGGCGCCCGGGTCAGCGGACCATGGAGCCGACCACGGGCTTGGTGAGCAGGGCGGACTGGTTGCGCTGGATGCCCGGGTCGAGGGTCTTGGCGACGAAGATCGCGTGCCAGATGCAGAAGATCAGCACCGTCCACACCTTGCGGGAGTGGTCGGCCTCCTCCCGCTTGTGCTCCTCGAGCAGCCTCATCGCATACGACAGGTCGATCAGCTCGCCCGCGCCGGAGTTGGACAGCACCCAGCGGGCCCACTCGTACATCTCGCCGCGCAGCCAGACCCGGGTGGGGGTCGGGAAGCCGAGCTTCTTGCGGTTGACGATGGCCGGCGGCACCACGCCCTGGAGGGCCTGACGCATCGCGTACTTGGTGGCGTCGGAGCGCGGCGGCAGCTTGAGGTCGACCGGGATCCGCGACGCCACGTCGAAGACCTCCCGGTCCAGGAACGGCACCCGCACCTCCAGCGAGTGGGCCATCGAGATCCGGTCGGCCTTGACGAGGATGTCGCCGCGCAGCCAGGTGTAGAGGTCGACGTACTGCATCTTGGTCACGTCGTCGAGTTCGGTGCACTCCGCGTAGATCGGCGCGGTGACGTCGGTGTAGCGGACGGAGGGGTCGTAGCGGCGCAGCAGGTGCTGCTTCTCCTCCTCGGTGAACATCCGGGCGTTGCCGTAGTAGCGCTCCTCGATCGGGGTGGTGCCGCGCTCCAGGAAGCTCTTGCCCTTGACGCCCTGCGGGATCGCCTTGGAGACGGCCCGCAGCCCCTTCTGCACCCCGCCGGGCAGCCCGTTGACCGAACTCAGCGACAGCGGCTCGCGGTAGATGGTGTACCCGCCGAAGAACTCGTCGGCGCCCTCGCCGGAGAGCACCACGGTGACGTGCTCGGCGGCCTTCTTGGCCACGAAGTAGAGGGGCACCAGCGCCGGGTCGGCCACCGGGTCGTCCAGGTGCCAGACGATCTTCGGCAGCGCATCGATCATGTCCTGCGGCCCGATCTTCGTCGGGATGGTGGTCACGTCGAGGTGCCGGGCCGAGTCCTGGGCGACGTCGATCTCCGAGTAGCCCGGGACGTCGTAGCCGACGGTGAAGGTGAGGATGTTCGGGTTGAACTCGCGGGCCAGGGCCACCACGGCGGTCGAGTCGATGCCGCTGGAGAGGAACGAGCCGACCGGCACGTCGGAGCGCATGTGCATCCGGACGCTCTCCCGCAGCGTCTCCCGGATCTCGTGGTAGAGCCGCTGCTCGTCGGCGACCGGGGTGGGCCGGAACACCGGCCTGTACCACCGCCGCACGTCGATCCGCCCGCCCGGGGTCCAGGTGAGGTACTCGCCCGAGCCGATCCGGTTGATCCCCTTGTGCAGGGTGCCGGGCTCGGGCACGTACTGCAGCGTCAGGTAGTGGCTGAGGTTCGCGGTGTCGATGCCGGCGTCGCCCTGGTAGCTGGAGTGGGCGAAGGGCAGCAGCGCCTTCTTCTCCGAGGCGAGGTAGAGGCCGTCGGCGGTCTCCAGGTAGTGCATCGGCTTGATGCCGAAGTAGTCCCGGCCGCCGAACGCGCGCCGCTCCTGCCGGTCCCAGATGACGAAGGCGAACATGCCCCGCAGCCGGGTGAGCACCTGCTCGCCCCAGTAGTGGTAGCCGGCGACGATCACCTCGCCGTCACCGGCGGTGGCGAACTGGGCGCCGAAGTTCCGGATCAGCTCCTCGCGCAGCTCGATGTAGTTGTAGATCTCGCCGTTGAACGTGAGCAGGTAGCGCCCGCCCGCGTAGGGCAGCGGCTCGTGGCTGGAGGCCACGTCGATGATCGCCAGCCGCTTGTGCGCGAACACCCCGTCCGCGTACCGGCCGGAGGCGTCGCCGACCACCTCGACACCGGTCTCGTCCGGTCCGCGGTGGTGCAGGCATTCCAACGCCCCGGCGATGTTGTCGCGGTGGGCGGCGGCGTCGCCGCGCGCGCTGAAGAAGGCCAGGAGTCCGCACATGGTGGTCATCTTTCCACGCGTCCCGGGCGGGCGTCGCGGCACCGCAGGCTCTCCCGCCCTCCAGGCGGGCACCCGGCGGCGGGCGGGCGGGCCGACACGCAGGCCCGGCTGCCCACGCGCGTGGGGGCTACCGGGACGGCCCGGCTGCCCACGGGTGTGGGGCCTACCGGGACGGCCGGGCCGACAGGGCGCGGGGTACCGTCAGGACCAGCAACGACGCGGAGGGAGCGGAGCATGACCGAGGAACGCACCGACAACAAGCCGGCGGACGGCACCGAGTCGCACGACCCGGAGTTCCCGGAGGCGTTCCTGACGTTCATGCGGCAGGGCTGGCACGACACCACGCTGCCGGTCGGCCCGCGGCCGGAGGTGCCGAACTACGCCAAGCGCCGTGCCGCGCTCTCGGCGGCGTTCCCGGGCGAGACCCTGGTGATCCCGACCGGTGGCGAGAAGGTACGCGCCAACGACACCACCTACCCGTTCCGGCCGGGCAGCGACTTCGCCTACCTGACGGGCGACCACGATCCGGACAGCGTGCTCGTGCTGCGGCCGAACGGATCCGGCCACGACGCCACGTTGTACATGCGGCCCCGGTCGTCCCGGCAGAACGACGAGTTCTTCCGCAGCCGGCACGGCGAGCTGTGGGTCGGTCGGCGGCACACGCTGACGGAGAAGTCGACCGAGCTGGGCCTGCCGACCGCCGACCTGACCGAGCTGGACGCGGCGCTGGCCGACCTGGCGCCGGGGCGTACCCGCGTGCTGCGCGGCTTCGACGCGCGGGTGGACGCGGCCGTGCGCCCGTACGACGGTCCCCGCGCGGAGGGCCAGCCGGCGCGCGACTGGGAGCTGGCGGTCACGATCGCGGAGCACAAGCTGGTCAAGGACGAGTGGGAGATCGCCCAGCTCCAGGACGCGATCGACGCCACCGTGCGGGGCTTCGAGGACGTGGCCCGGGTGCTGCCGGCGGACCGGGGCGTCTCCGAGCGCCTGCTGGAGGGGGTGTTCGCCCTGCGCGCCCGGCACGACGGCAACGACGTCGGCTACGGCTCGATCGTCGGCGCGGGCGAGCACGCGACGATCCTGCACTGGGTGCACAACAACGGCGCCACCCGCCCGGGTGAGCTGCTGCTGATGGACATGGGCGTGGAGAACCGCAACCTCTACACCGCCGACGTGACGCGGGTGCTGCCGGTCAACGGCCGGTTCACGCCGTTGCAGCGCCAGGTCTACGACGTCGTGCACACCGCGCAGCAGGCCGGCATCGACGTGATCAAGCCGGGGGTCAGGTTCCGCGACGTGCACCTGACCTGCATGCGGGCCCTCACCGAGGGCCTGGCCGACCTGGGCCTGCTCCCGGTGAGCGTGGACGAGGCGATGGACGAGAAGTCGACGATCTACCGACGCTGGACGCTGCACGGTTTCGGCCACATGCTCGGCATCGACGTGCACGACTGCTCCGACGCCCGCAAGGAGAAGTACCGGGACGGCGTCCTGGGCGAGGGCTACGTGCTCACCGTCGAGCCGGGGCTCTACTTCCAGCCGGAGGACGAGCTGGTCCCCGAGGAGTTGCGCGGCATCGGCGTGCGGATCGAGGACGACATCCTGGTCACCGCCACGGGCGCGGTCAACCTCTCCGCCGGGCTGCCGCGCGGGGCCGACGAGGTGGAGACCTGGCTGGCCGAGCAGCGCGAGGCGGGGCCGCGCCTGCCGGGCTGATCCGAGGGTACGACCACACGACGGGCCCCGCCCGCCGGCACGCGACGTTTAGACGTCGCGTTCCGGTGGGCGGGGCCCGTCGGCCTTTGCCCTGGTCAGAGCCCAATTCACCCGGCCACCCGGTTGCCCCCGTTCCCTGCCGGATCCGAGGCGAATGTGGGCTTTTTTCAGATACGTCCTTCTCGCGAGGATCCTTCTCATACGGTGGTCATCAGAGGCTGCAACCTATTTGTAGCTGGTCGCTCCGCTTCGGGCGGTGCGGCCCCCTTGGTAGCAGGAAAGGGCGGAAGGCTCTGATGTCCGATGACGTAACGACACCTGACGGTGGCCCGCCCGCGGGCACACCGACGCGGGGGCGGCGCAAGCTCTGGGTTGCCGCCGGCGTGGCCGGGCTGACCGGCGTCGTCGGCCTGGCGGCGCTGGGTGGCCTGGCCTCCAGTGACGACAAGTCCGGCGACACCGACCGGCTCTCCGACGCGCGGTCGACGGCACCCAGGCAGAACGTCAGCGACGCCGGCAAGGCCGACGAGGCCGGCGGCGAGAAGACCGGCCAGGGCGAGGACGACTGGAGCGGCCAGGGCGACCGGAAGCACGACGACCGGGAGAAGGAGGTGCCCTGCGACACCGACAAGCTCATCCAGGCGATCACGGACGCCAACAAGAAGGACGGCGCGACGCTGAGGCTCGCCAAGCACTGCACCTACGAGCTGACCCGCAGCGAGCACGGCAACGGCCTGCCGGTGATCAAACAACCGATCGTCCTCAAGGGCGACGACACCAAGATCGTCCGGGCGGCCGACACCGAGCGCTTCCGGATCCTGAACGTCGGCAGCAGTGGCCACCTGACGCTGAAGAACGTGACCATCAAGGGCGGACAGACCGTCGCCCGCAAGATGGCCCCGCCGCCACCGCCCGTGGCGACGTTCGGGCTGTCGGGCTCGACCCCTGCCGCTGCGACCCCGGCCCGGCCGGCGATGGCGGCGCCCACGCCGTCGGCAGCCGCACCGGGGACGCCGGCCACTCTCGCCGAGCCGGCCACGGCGGAGGTGCAGGCCGACGGCACGGCGACGGCCGCGCCCGGGGTGGTCAGCGCCGACGGAGCGGGCCTCCTCGTCCAGCGAGGCGGCCATGCCGACATCGAGCACAGCACGTTCAAGCAGAACCAGGCGGGCGGGAACGGCGGGGGGATCGCCAACTTCGGCACCACGAACATCCGCCACACGTCGGTGGAGAACAACAGCGCCGACGGCTTCGGCGGCGGCATCTTCAACGTCGGGGTGCTGCGGCTCGAGGAGTCGAAGGTGACGTACAACAGCGCCGGGCTGGGCGGCGGCGGCATCGCCAACGGCACGAGTGCGAGCGGCAGCACGGCCGACGGCGGCACCGTCTGGGTGTGGAAGAGCACGATCAGCCACAACCGGACCGCCGGCCTCGGCGGGGGCGTCTTCGACAACGACGGCGAGACCACGATCACGCAGAGCCACATCACCGACAACGTCGGCCGCACGGACGTCGGTGGCGTGATCGCCCTCCACGACAGCAGGCTGAGCCTGGAGCACGTCGTGGTGGCGAACAACCACACCGAGGGCGAAGGCGGCGGCGTCGGGGTCGGCAGGGACTCCCACGCCGTGATCGAGAACAGCGTGATCAGGGAGAACGTCGCCGAGGGGTTCGGTGGCGGTGGCGTCTACACCGACGACTTCGCCACCACCGTCCTGCGGGACACCGAGGTCGTGGCGAACCAGGCGGTCAGCCCGGGCGCGGTGGGCGGCGGCATCGTGAACGACTTCGGCACGACGAGACTGGTCGGGACGAAGGTGGCGCACAACGTCGCCACCGAGCCGCCGGGCGGCATCTGGACCAACAACAACCGCGTCTTCATCGACCGGAAGTCGGCCGTCACCGACAACCGGCCGACGAACTGCCAGGGCAGCCCGGTCATCCCGGACCGCTGCTTCGGCTGAAAACCGGACCGCACCACCACATAGCGAGGGCTCCTCCGCGCCGCCCCGGCGGCCCGGAGGAGCCCTCGCCCATCCGCCTGGGCCCTCTTGACCGTTCCCGCGCCGATCTGGACGGTCTGCGTCGACTACGTACCGTAGCCGAGCGCCTCCCCTACCGGCACCAGTGCGAGCGATCGGCCCGCCCGGGTCGTCCACACCGCGCACGAGGGGCCCGTACCGAATGTGGGGTTCTTTCGGATATGCCTTCGAGGTGAGGAAGATTCTCATACTGTCGGTTCGGGAGCTACAACCGATTTGTAGCAGGGGGCGCTCGCCTGTGGCGTCGCGACCCTGTCTGGTACTAGGAGAGGGCAGAGAGCTCCGATGTCCAACTACCTAACGAACAACGACTCCGAGCGGCCGGCGGCGCAGAAGCGTCGCCGCAAGCTCTGGCTCGCCAGCGGTGTGGCCGGGTTGACCGGCGTGGTCAGCATTGCCGCCGTGGGTGTGGCCACCGGCGCCGGCGCCGTCGGCGCGGACGCCCTGAACTGGTCCACCGCCCAGGTCACCAAGGACGGCGACCAGGGTCGCGAGGACGACCGGGGCCGCGAAGGCGACCGGGGCCACGAGGGCAAGGAGGACCGGGACC
The DNA here is from genome assembly GCF_040295705.1 of Micromonospora sp. NPDC002717. Classification (NCBI taxonomy): domain Bacteria; kingdom Bacillati; phylum Actinomycetota; class Actinomycetes; order Micromonosporales; family Micromonosporaceae; genus Micromonospora; species Micromonospora sp. NPDC002717. The sequence goes on from NZ_JBEOVW010000027.1 coordinate 68,898, forward strand.
GGCACGACAAGGACCGCGGGAGGGAGGTGCCCTGCGACTCGGACAAGCTGATCCAGGCGATCATTTTCGCCAACAACAACCACGGCGGCGAGTTCAAGCTCGCCAAGGACTGCACCTACAAGCTGACCCGCTCGGACAACCACGGCAACGGCCTGCCCGTGATCAAGGAGAAGATCACGCTCAAGGGCCACAACACCAAGATCGAGCGGGACGCCACCGCCGAGCAGTTCCGGATCTTCAACGTCGGCAGCGGCGGCGACCTGACGCTCAAGGGCCTGACCGTCAAGAACGGCCAGACCGTCGAGCGCAAGAAGGAGCCGCGGATGACGGCGGAGGCGGTGTGGTCGCGGTACGCCAACTCCGTCGAGGCCGCCGCCGCGGCCCAGGCCGGCAAGCCGTACCTGGAGCTGCTCCAGGCCGCGCCCAAGGGCGCGGCGGCGGCGAACGCCGAGGCCGCCCCCGGCGCCGAGGTCTCCGCCGAGGAGAAGCAGAAGAAGAAGCAGACGCACGACGGGGCCGGCATCCTGGTGCAGCCAGGCGGTAAGGCCGACCTCGAGAAGACCCACGTCGTGGGCAACCAGTCGGGCGGCAACGGTGGCGGCATCGCCAACTACGGCAAGACCAACCTGCGCCACACGACCGTCGAGGACAACACCGCCTTCCTCTTCGGCGGTGGCATCTTCAACGCCGGCCTGCTCCGGGTCGAAGAGTCCAAGGTGACGCACAACCAGGCCATCATCGGCGGCGGTGGCATCGCCAACGGCGCCCCGGAGTTGCACCGGCACGACGACATCGACGGCGGCACCGTCTGGATCGACAAGAGCGAGATCAGCCGCAACGAGACGCTCGGCTTCGGCGGCGGCCTGCTCGACGTCGAGGGCGACACCACCGTCAAGGACTCCAAGATCACCGACAACTTCGCGGGGGTCGCGGGTGGCGGTATCGCGACGGCTGAGAGCCAGCTCGACCTGAAGCACGTCCTGGTCGCCAAGAACACCACCGTCGGCGTGGGCGGCGGCCTCGCGCTCGGCTTCGGCACCCACGCCACGGTCGAGAAGAGCGAGATCGCGGAGAACGTCGCCGGGTTCTTCGGTGGCGGCGTGTTCAACCTGTTCAGCCAGGTCACGTTCCGCGACAGTGCGATCGTCCGGAACCGGGCCGTCGGCCCGATCGGCATCGCCGGCGGCATCTTCAACGTCCGCGGCGAGGTCACCCTGCACAACACGAAGGTGGCGGACAACTTCTCCACCTTGAAGCCGGGCGGCATCTTCAACTACCAGGGCGACGTCGACGTGGACGACAAGTCGGCGATCAGGGGCAACAAGCCGACCAACTGCGAGGGCAGCCCCACTCCGGTGGAGAACTGCTTCGGCTGATCACCCTCGGGCGACGTGCGGCCGGCGCCACCGGCACCGGCCGCACGGACCGGACGAACACCGAACCGGCCCCCTCCCGCACTCGCGGGAGGGGGCCGGTTCGCGCCGCGCGTCAGCTCTGCACGAACACCGCCACACTGCGGGCCGGCACCGTGAACGTGCCGCTCGCCCGGTCGAACGAGGCCGTGCGCAGCGCCTCGTCCGCCGAGGTCCGCAGCACCGGGTGCAGCGCCACGTCCGCCCCACGCAGCCCCGTCAGCTGCTGCGTCGCCGCCTCCGGGGTGGCGTTGAAGACCACCGTCACCGACTTCCAGCGCCCGTCGAGGCCGCGGCCGTCGAGCGTCATGGTGAGCACGCCGGGCGTCTCGGCCGCGCCGGAGAGCGGGAAGGCGACCCGCTTCTGCACCTGTTCCGCCGTGGCCAGCCCGAAGACCGGCGAGGAGCCCCGGATCTTCAGCAGCTCGGCGTACCGGGCGTCGGTCATGTTGATCGCCGCGCAGTCCGGCACCAGGGCCGGATCGGCCAGCAGCGGCTTGGCGTACGGCCACTTGTCCCGGTTGTCCTGCGCGGGCGGCAGCCCGGCGCCGAACCCGTTGCCCTGGGCGCAGTCCCAGCGGATCTGGTTGAACCAGTCACCCGAGTTGTACGAGTTGCGGTCCAGCGACTTCGAGCGCAGCCGCTCGGTGCCGGTGGTGACGAACCCGGGACCCTGCCCCATCACCACGGTGCTCAGCGCCAGCACCTGCATCCGGGCCCGGTCCGCCACGGGGGTGTCCTGCGGCAGCTTGTACGCCAGCGCGTCGTACAGGATCTCGTTGTCGTGCGCGTCGACGTAGGTGACCGCCTCCCCGGGCACGGCGGTGTAGCCGGCGGGCGAGCCGTTGTAGTCGACCTGCGCGCCGGTGACCTGCCGGCCGGCGGAGTCGGTGAACCGGTAGCCGCGCAGGTTGCCGGTGAGCCCCACCTTGATCAGATCGTGCTGGTGCAGCAGGCGGGCCCGCTGCTCGGCCGCGGACCCGTTCACCGGATCACCGTTGGGGTCGGTGAACAGGCCGGAGGCGAAGCCCTGCACCCGCGGGTTGGCGTCGAACGGCCCGCCGCCGCGCACCGCGTCGCGGAGCCGGTCGTTGAAGGTGCCGATCCCGGTGCCGGCCATGTTGGCCTGGGTGGCCTGCACGAACCGGGCGTCGCCGGCTACCTCGCCGAAGTTCCAGCCCTCGCCGTAGAGCAGGATCTTCTTCCCGTCCACGCCGTCGCGGGCCACGGTCAGCTCGTCGAGCGCCTTCCGCACGGCCAGGATGTTCGCCTTCGGGTGGTGGCCCATCAGGTCGAACCGGAAGCCGTCCACCTTGTACGCCCTGGCCCAGGTGACCAGCGAGTCCACCACGAGCTTGCCCATCATGGCGTGCTCCGGGGCGGTGTTGGCGCAGCAGGTCGAGTTGGCGACGCTGCCGTCCTCCAGCAGCCGGTGGTAGTAGCCGGGCACGACCTGGTCGAGCACGGACTTCGGGTCGGCACCCGCCGCCGACGTGTGGTTGTAGACGACGTCCATCACCACGCGCAGCCCCGCGCCGTTGACCCCGGCCACCATCTGCCGGAACTCCGTGGTGCGCTTCGCCCCGGCCGGGTCGACGGCGTAGCCGCCCTCCGGCACGGTGTAGTGCAGCGGATCGTACCCCCAGTTGTAGCCGTCGGTGTCCGCCACCGCCGCGACGCACCGCTGCTGCTCCTCGGAGTCCGGCGGCAGCGCGGCCAGGTCGCAGGCCGGCTGCCGCTGGTCGGCCCGCCGCTCGGGGATCGTGGCGAAGTCGAACGCGGGCAGCAGGTGCAGGTGCGTCACCCCGGCGTCGCCGAGCGCCCTGAGGTGCGCCATGCCGGCGCTCCGGGGATCGGTGAAGGCGAGGTAGGTGCCCCGCCGCTCGGCCGGCACGGTGGTGTCGGCGACGGAGAAGTCCCGGACGGACAGCTCGGAGATCTGCACCTTCGCCGACGGCACGGCCGCCGGCTTGCGCAGCGTCGCCCAGCCGGCCGGCGCGAGCGCCGGGTCGGCCAGGTCCACGATCTGGCTGTGCGTGGAGTTCGGCGCCAGCGCCAGCGAGTACGGGTCGGTCACCGCGGCGGTGACCATCTGCTGCGTCGCGGGCTGCCACGCCTGCACCTGGTAGCGGTAGTACTTGCCGTGCCAGTCGCGGGCGCCGCGCACCGACCAGACGCCGGTGCGGTCGTCGCGGCGCATCGCCACCGCCTTCGGCTGCCCGGTCGGCGAGTCGAAGAGCTGGAGCGACACCTGCCGCGCCGTCGGCGCCCAGACCGCGAGCGTCGGCACCCTGCCGGCGAAGGTCGGCCCGAGCTTCGCGTCGGTGGCCCGGGCGTAGACGTCGTCGAGCACCCCGGGGATCTGCACGCCGGTCGCGGCGAGCAGGGTGCCCTCCGCGTCCCGCTCGGTCACCAGGAGCTGCCCGCGCAGGGCCGCGGGGACCCTGGCCAGGTCGCGCCGGTCGAGGGCGAAGCTCCGGTACGCCCACAGGTGCGGGAAGGCCGCGCGCTGGGCCTCGGTGAGCCCGTTGCGCTGCGCCGTCAACGGCAGCGTGGTGTACGTGCCGGTCAGCTCGCCGTCGGCGACGGTGACCCCGCCGGCCGGGGCGGTGACCAGGGCGTACGTCCTGCCGTCGGTGGGCCCGGTCTGCCAGGCGACGGTCGAGCGGTCGAGCCAGTGCGCCTTCTGCCTGGTGATGTCGACGTCCCGGGCGGCGCCGGACGCGGTGGACGGCAGCAGCCGCCCGGGCGTTCCGGCGAGCAGCCACACCTCGCGGCCGGCGGTGGCGAAGTCGAGCCGCTGGTCCTCCGGCAGGTCCTTCTCGTCCCCGGAGTGGATGATGTAGCTCAGCCCGGTGGCCCCGGCTGCGAGGGGCACCCGGAACACCGCGCCGAACGCGTCGACGCCGGCCGGGGCGAGCGGCTTCGCCCAGTCCGTCGGGTTGGCGGCGCCGTCCCACAGGTGCAGGCCCCAGCCGTCGTAGTTGCCGTCGGCGCGGCGGTAGTGGATGAGCGCGGTGCCGTCCTCGACGGGCGGGTCGGGCTCGCCGGTGGCGGCCTGCCGGGTCGGGTAGATCGCCGGGTCGCCCTGCTTGACCCAGACCTCGCCGGTCTGCGTCACGTCGATGGTGCGGTCCTGGCCGACGTCCTTGTTCCCGTTCCTGTCGACCACCAGGAAGCCGACCGACTTGGCGCCCGGCTTGAGCTTCACCCAGGCGAACCGGCCGTAGGAGTCCTCGCCGGCGAACGGCTGTCCCTTGGGCCACTCGGTGGCGTACGCGGGGTCGATGTCGCCCCAGGTGTAGAGCCCCCAGTCGTCGTAGCCGCCGGCCGGGCGCTGGTAGTGCACCACCGCCCAGTCCCGGGAGGCGGACTGGGCCGGGGTGCCGACGGTGGCCGTGGACCGGGCCGTGGCGGTCCGGCCCCTGCCGTCGCGCACGACGGCCTTGTACTCGACGGTCGTGCCGCCGGCCAGCCCGGTCAGGTCGTGGTGGACGGTGTACGGGGCCCGGTCGGCGCTGCCGAGCAGGGTCCACTTCCCGCCGGCGACCCGGGCGGCGACGGTGACGGTGGCCAGCGGGTCGCCGGTGACCTGGGCGGTGACGGCGGCCTTCGTGGCGACGGGCTCGCCGGGCGCCGGAGCGGCGATCGTGATCTTCGGCGCGGCGTCGGGCAGCGCGATCGGGGTGCCGGCCCGGTGCACCACCGCCGACAGCGGCGGCACGGTCAGGGCGAGCCTGCCGTCGGCGGCGGCGGCCGGGGCGGCCGAGCCGCCGTAGACGCCGGCAAAGGTGGCGCCGGCCGACCAGGTGTCCACGGTGACAGTCTGCGCGGTCGCGGCGTTGTTCACCGCGACGACGTACTCCGTGCGCTGCTTCGGGTCGATCCGGGAGAACGCGAAGACGCCGGGTCCGTCGGCGGCGTACCGGGTGACCTGGACACCGTCGCGCAGGGCCGGGTGCGCCTGGCGCAGCGCGCCCAGCTCGGCGATGGCCCGGTAGAGCGGGTGCGTCGGGTCGAACTGGTCGACCGCGTGCGTCCGGTCGGTGCCGAGCAGGTCGTCGTCGAGGTAGTCGGGCGTGCGGGAGGCGAACATGTCCTGCCGGGCGTCCTTGTCGCCGCCCGGACCGGTGAAGCCCTGTTCGTCGCCGGAGTAGACCACCGGCTGGCCGCGGGTGAGGAACATCAGCTCGTGGGCGAGCCGGTCGCGGCGCAGGTGGCTGGCCGGGTCGGTGCCGCCACCGGCGATGAACGAGCCGATCCGGCCCATGTCGTGGTTGCCGAGGAAGGTGGTCAGCCGCCGCGCGTCGGTGTCCCGGGAGCGGTAGAGGTCGTCGCGGGCGTACACGTCGGCGAGGGCCTTGGCGGAGCCGTCGCCGGCGGTGTAGCCGCGCGCGGCCTCCTGGAAGGCGAAGTCGAGGGTGGCCGGCAGGCCACCGCGCCGCACGTACGTCGAGGTGATCTCCGGGTCGGCGCTGTAGACCTCGCCGAACATGAAGAAGTCCTTCTTGCCCGCGCGGTCCGCGGCGCGCTCGATGCCCTGGCTGAACTGCGGCCAGAAGTCGAGGTTGGCGTGCTTCACGGTGTCCAGCCGGAAGCCGTCGACACCGGTGGACTCCACCCACTCGGAGTAGACCTTCGTGAGCCCGCGCACCACCTCGGGGCGCTCGGTCCACAGGTCGTCGAGCCCGAAGAAGTCGCCGTACTCGCTGTTCTCCCCGGCGAAGGTGGAGTCACCCCGGTTGTGGTACATGGTCGGGTCGTTCAGCCACGCCGGGACCTTGACCTTCGCGTCGGCCGGGGTGTCGAACGTCGGGGTGTACGGGAACGACGTGGTGTCGACCTTCGGGAAGTCCCGGCTGCCGTCGGCGTAGTGGCGGTCCTCGAAGGCCCACCCCTGCGCGTCGGTGTAGGGGGAGGTCGCCTTGTCCACGTAGGTGTACTTGTCCTCGGCGTACTTGATGACGTCGGCGGTGTGGTTGACGATGACGTCGAGGTAGACCTTGATCCCGCGCTGGTGGGCGAGCCTCACCAGCCGCTTCAGGTCGTCCCTCGTGCCGAAGTGCGGGTCGACCTGGGTGAAGTCGGTGATCCAGTAGCCGTGGTAGCCGGCCGAGACGTCGGAACCGGTGCCCTGCACGGGACGGTTCTTGAAGATCGGGGCGAGCCAGATGGCCGTCGTGCCCAGCCCCTGGATGTAGTCGAGCCGGTCGGTGACGCCCTTGAGGTCGCCGCCGTGGTAGAAGCCCTTGTCCTTCGGGTCCAGCCCGGTGGAGAGCCGGTCCCCGGTGAGGCCGCCGGCGTCGTTGCGCGGGTCGCCGTTGGCGAACCGGTCCGGCAGGACGAAGTAGAACTGCTCGGCACGGGCCTGGTTGCCGCCGGCCGCCAGCAGCGCCTCCGCCGGGGGCTCGGCGCGCCACTGGGTGGCCCCGGCCGCGGCGAGCGGCCCGGTGCCGTCCGTGCCGTCGGTGGCGTCGGCGCCGAGCTGGTGTACGGCGACCGGGGTGCCCACGAGGGTGAGGGTGAGCAGGGAGACGAGGGCGAGCAGGGCCTTGCGCGGTATCGGCGGGGGTTTCATCGACGGCCTTCCTCTGGTCGCTGATTGGCCCGCACGCTAGCCCTTGCCGAAACATTCTGCAATACCTTGCAAACAGAGTCGCAACAAAGCAGTGCGCTTGCAAAAGCAGGGCCCGGCGCGTTCGCGCCGGGCCCTGCGAAACGTCGGTGGCCTACAGCCCGTGGCAGGCGACGCCGTCGACGGTGCAGCTTGCCGGGCGACTCTCCGCGCGCTGGACGTAGAACCGCAGCGCCACCGACGCTCCCCCGGCCAGATCCTGGCCACTGCGGTAGGTGAAACCGTCGTCGGTCCGGGTGGCCGTCCCCTGTGGCGCGCCCTCGATCCACGCGCTGCCCAGCCGACCGCCCGAGAAGGCGAGCCGGGCCGTCCACGCCCGGCCGTCCCGGGAGGTGTTGCTGACCAGCACCTCGCCGACGAACCCGCCGTGGGACTCGTCCACCACCCGGTACCGCCCGCTCACCGGCGACGCGGTCGGCGGCAGCAGCAGCACCGTGTCCTCGTCTCCGCCAGGGTTCGGGGACGGCGTACGGCTGGAACGCGCCGGCGTGGGCCCGTCCGGAGTGGACCGGCCGGTGACGCGGCCGGACGGCGTGGGCGACGCCCGCCGCGACGGCGACGCGGCCGTGGCCGGCACGCTCGGCGCGGGCCACGGGTCGAGCAGGGCGAGGGTCGGCTCGGGCGGGCCGGGCTGCGCGTCGAACGCGGGGCTGCGCCCCCGGTAGGCGCCGAGCGCGATGACCAACAGCACCACCATCACCCCGGCGCCGACGGACACCACGATCCACGGCGAGGACGCGATGACGGCCGTGCCGTAGGACCTGCTCGATGCTCGGCGCATGCCGGACACCCTCCTCCAGCGGTCGTCCGAGAAAGCGTAGCGGTCGCTGGCAAGGAGGTGGACGCCGGAACGGCCCCGCCGGACGGGACGGTCAGGCGGCGCGCAGGACCGTGCAGATGACCGGGCCGTCGTCGGTGGCGCGCAGCAGGTAGCGGTAACGCTCGCCGGGCACCGCTCGACCCTGGCTGTCCAGGAACTCCCACTCGACGGCCACCATCGTCAGCAGTGCCGACATCGGCTGCACGTCCTCGATGGCCGCGTGCGCGGCGACCAGCTCGCGCTCCTGGTAGTCGGGGGCGGCGCCCACGAAGGACAGTGCCACCGCCGCCGGGGAGGTGAACGAGAAGCTGTACGTGTCGGCGACCACCAGCCCCGGCAACGCGTAACAGCCGGCGATGGCGGGCAGGTCGCCGGTGGTCAGCGCCACGCCGTACCGGTCGAAGAAGTCGGTCAGCGTGTCGAGATCGGTGGAGGCTCTCACAGGGACAGAATTTGCCTGCCGGCCGCCGGGCCAAACCTCAGCGCGGCGGGATGTGCACCTCGATCTCGGCGCCGAGCCGGGCGTCGCCGGCCAGGCCGAGGTCGTCGCCGCTCCAGAACCGGCCCGGGTCGTACCAGTTCGGACGCCGCCCGGCGGGGAGCAGCCCCATCGCCTCGTAGGTCACCGCGACGACCTCCGCGCAGTACGCCGTCTCCAGCGCGCGGTCGCGCACCGACGCCCCGGAGCGGTCCCGGCCCCGCCCGGGCAGCGCCGGGACCCGCATCGCCGGCACCCGACCGCGCACCCAGCGCCAGGCGAGCTGGGCGGTGGAGGGGAACGGCGTGCCGTCGAGCCGGGCGACGGTGCGCAGCACCGCGTTCTCCATCTCCGCGTCGGCCGGCGGGTCGAGCTGGCGCAGCCAGGCGCGCTGGCCGTACCGGTTGGCCCAGACGCAGACCGCGTCCCGCAGGTCGTGCAACTGCACGCCGCGCTGGTGGGTGCCGGACCACATGTCGGGCAGCGACCTGCCCAGCTCCGCGTGCCACATCAGGGGCGGCATGTCGTCCAGCACCACCGCCATTCCGACGTGGTTGACCGGGCTGTTGGTGGTCAACTGGATGGCCCGGTCCGGCACGCTGCGGCCCCGGAACACCCACACGTCGCCGGTGCGGGTCAGCTCCACTGCCTCGTCCAGGCTGATGCTCATGGGGGTCTACCCTAGGCCGATGCGGCAACGGATGCGGTGGTGGAAGGTGCTCGGGCTCGCGGGTCTCGCCGGCGTCGCGGCGTCCGGCGTGGTGATCGCGCGGGCGGAACGGCGGCGTCGGGCGTACACCCCGGAGGAGATCCGGGCCCGGCTGCGCGACCGGCACGCGGAGGCGGCGACGCCCACCGACGACGCGCGCTGACGACCGGCGGGCGTCAGTTCTCGTCGTGGTGGTTGCGGTCCCAGCGGCCGCCGACCGGCGGGGTGTCGAGCCGCACCGGCCCGACCGCGTTGCCGGCGAAGTCGTTGTCCTCGATCCGGCAGGACACGCAACTGCCGTCGGGCGTGATCCAGAGCGCGTGGGTCTGGGTCTGCTCGTCGCGGTGGTCCCAGACGCGGTTGCCCCGCACCGTCGCGGAGTCGACCGCCGCGTTGACGGTGATGCCGGCCCGGACCGGCGGCGCGGCCGGCAGCTCATAGGACGCGCCGGGCGGCGGCGTGTCCTCGTTCCACCCGGTCGGCGAGTCCGCCCGCACCTCGGCGAGGGTGAGGTCGGTGTCGGTGTTGGACACCACGACGGCCCTCCGTGACCCGACCCGCACCACCTTGCCCCGGTGCCCGTCGCGCGGCCAGTGCGCCGTCTGGTCGGTCACGGACCGGTCGTGGTAGCGCACCGACTCGCCCCCGCCGGCCGCGGCCGGGGCGCACCGCCGACCGTTGCTACGGATGCGGTTGTTCACCACCACCGCGTCGGTCATCGGCCGGTCGATCCGGATCGCGTCCAGGCCGTTGTCCCAGAACTCGTTGCTGTCGACGACCACGTCCGCCGCCGCGCCCCGGTAGCCGTGCCCGAGGTCGTGCTCGTGGTGGCCGTACCCGCCGTTGCCGCTGATCCGGTTTCCACGGATCGTGTACGGGCCCGGCGTGTTGCCGATGCTGACCCCGTCGCGGACGTTGCGGTCGATGACGCAGTCGGTGAGGATCCCGCCGCGGCCCGCGACCCCCGCCGTGCCGTTGGCGGAGACGTCGAAGCCGGCGTCCAGGTTGCCGGTGAGGGTGCAGGCGGAGACGATCAGGCCGTCGGCGCCCCAGTCGGAGATGCCGAAGCGGTTGGCCTGGCTGTGGCAGCCGATGATGCGGTAGCCGCGCGGCGGCGTCCAGTGGTCCTTCTGCAGTTCGAGGAAGATCCCGTTGGTGCCGTTGCCGACGGTCGTGCAGTTGGCGATGGTGAGCCGCTCCACCTCGCCCCACCCGCCGATGCCGACGCCGATGCCGGCCCCGCCCATCTCCTCGCCGTTGTCCAGGCGGCCGCAGCCCACCACGACCACCCCGTCGATGAGGCTGTCCTGGAGGAAGTCGCAGCCGAGGCCGGTCGCCCCGGTGTGGTGGATGTAGAGGTTGCGGAAGACGCCGCGCACGACGTACTGGAGGCCGAGCCCCTTGGCGAGGTAGCTGTACTCGACCATCGCCACCCCGGATCCGTCGATCTCGAAGTCGGCGAAGGTGCAGTCGGCGATGTGCCGGTCGCGGTTCGCGCCGTGCTGCACGGTGGTCCAGAAGGCCAGCGGCGTCGGCTCCGCCCGGTTCCCTTCGTTGCTCAGCAGGAACCGGGTCGCTCCGGGGCCCGCGCCGATCAGCGACACGCCGCTGCGCCACACCGTGCCCGCGTCCCGGATCGAGTAGATCCCCGGCGGGCAGTAGATCACCCGGGCCCGCCCGTCGGCGGTGTACCCGTCGCCGAGTCGGTCCACCAGGGCGGACAGCGCCGGCTGGTCGTTCGTCACGCCGTCACCGCGCAGCCCGTACGCGCGCGCGTCGCACCACAGGGGCGCCCCGGCGACCGGGGTGAGCCGCTGCGGAACGGCGGTGGACAGGCTCCGGCGCGACATCGACCCCTCCTCCTCGGCGTGCGGCGGGTGCACTCCGAGCAGGCCGCATTCCCGGCGGCTACGGGCGGAAACGCGTCACCGGTTCACCTGTTCACCGGGGGCGAGGGGCGGCCCGGCGCCGCGCCGCCGCCGGGCGCCGCGCCGCTGCGGCGCACCGCCTCCGCCACCGCCTCCGGCGTACGGCCCACGAGCGCGCTCCCGTCGTCGAGCAGCAGCAGGGGCCGCTGGATCAGCTCCGGGGCGGCGACCATCGCGTCGATCCAGCGCGGCTCGGCCGCCTCGTCCCGCGCCCAGTCGGCCATGCCCAGGGCGACCGCGGCGGGTTCCTGCGTCCGGCAGACGTCCCAGGGGCGCGCGCCGAGCCGGCGCAGCACCTCGGTCAACTCCGCGGCGCTCGGCGGCCGGTCCAGGTACGGACGCACCCCGTAACCCACACCGGCCTCGTCCAGGGCGGACCGGGCGGCGGCGCACTTCGAGCAGGACGGGTTGTTCCAGATCTCCATGCCGTCATGGTCGCAGCAGTCCCGTTTCCGGCCGGCGGCGGCCACGGCGACCGCGATACGGACCGGCACCCGACGCGCCTCGCCGACCGGATCGGCGCTGGAAAGCCCGGACGACCTCGCAGGCCATTCAGCTCGGGGTACCGCTGCCCGGCCCCTGTCGAGCTGCCCCACAGGCGGGGCAGCGCGACAGGTCCTCCCGCGCTCGGCCCGTCGGGCCCTGTGGAAGCGGGCAGACGGGTCACCACCTCGCAGCCGACGCCTCGCCGGCGGCCGTACGGCACAAACCGACATTCGGGCACGGACGACGCACGGTCGCCCGGGGTGCCGGTCGCCTGGGGTGTCGTGTCCGGTTGGTGGTGGGTTGCGGTGGCGGGCGCCACCGCCCCGCCGGGCATGGGCCGGGAGGCCGGGGCGTTGTAACCACCGTGAGCGCGTGACCCCCGGGACCGTTTCGGCGGCCCGGGGCAACCGGCCGGAATGCCGGCCGGACCCGCGTCGTTACATCCCCCGGGACCGCGCCCCCCGGGCGCACCCCACTTCTGGCGTGACCTTTCCTCACCCCGCGGCGCACCCGCCCCCCTTCCGGTGTGTGCCGCGCATCCCCCGATCGAAAGGTGCATACGATCATGCGTACCGACCTGATCCGTAAGGCCGCCCTGACCGCTGCCGGCCTCGCCTTCACCGGCGGCGCCATCGCCGGCCCCGTCACCGCCGCCCACGCCGCCCCCGCCGACAGCAAGCCCGCCACCACCCAGGACCGCAAGAGCGGCGAGAAGGAACTCGGCGTGCACTACGAGGCCCAGCCGAACTTCTTCTACTGCGGCCCCGCCGCCACCCGCAACGCCCTGAGCGTGCAGGGC
>NZ_JBEOVW010000028.1:0-79805 GCF_040295705.1 Micromonospora sp. NPDC002717
ATCCTCGACGACGCCGGCGTTACCGGCCACACGTTGGGCAGCCTGCGCCGGGGCGACGATGACGCGACGCGGCTGCTGACCAACCTCGCCACCGCCCACGCCATCGGCCTGCCCGTCGACCTCACGACCGTCCTCGCCGAAACGGACGTCGTGGCGCTACCCACGTACGCCTTCGACCACCACCGGTACTGGGTCGAACCCCCGGTCCACCGGGCGCAGGACGTCAGCTCCGCCGGCCTCCAGGACGCCGGACACCCGCTGCTCAGCGCCACGCTGACCTTCCCGGACAGCGAGCGGATGGTCTTCACCGGGCGGCTGTCGGTGCGTACCCACCCGTGGCTCGGCGAGCACCGGGTGATGGACAACATCCTGCTGCCCGGCACCGCCTTCGTGGAACTGGCGACGTACGCCGGTGAGCAGGCGGGCTGCCCGAAGGTGGAGGAGCTGACGCTGCTCGCCCCGCTCGTCCTGCCCGAACTCGGCGCGCTGCAGGTGCAGCTGATGGTCGGCGACCGGGACGACGACGGGCGGCGGACCGTCCAGCTCTACTCCCGGCCCTACCGCGACGGCTCGGACGAGATCCTGGCCGACGTGGCCTGGACCTGCCACGCCACCGGCCTGCTCGCCCCGCAGCCGGCCGAGGGCACCGCGCCCGCCTTCGACCTGGGGGTGTGGCCGCCGCCCGGCGCGACCCGCGTCGAGTCCGACGACTTCTACTCCGGCATCGAGGCGACCGTCTTCGGGTACGGCCCGGCGTTCCGCGGCCTGCGCGCCGCGTGGACCCGCGACGACGAGGTCTTCGCCGAGGTCGAGCTGCCCGCCGACCACCACGCCGACGCCGGCCGGTTCGGCGTGCACCCGGCGCTGCTCGACGGCGCGCTGCAGGCCATGTCGATCGGCGGCTTCCTCGGCCGGATGGGCGACGGGGCCGACGCCACCGTGCCCCGACTCCCGTTCGCCTGGACCGGTGTCTCCCTCCTCGCCGCCGGCGCCACCGCCCTGCGCGTGCGCGTCGCGGCGGCCGGCGAGGTCGGGGTCTCCTTCCAGGTGGCCGACGCCACCGGCGCCCCGGTGCTGCACGTCGACTCGCTGATCATGCGCCGGGTCACCGGCGACTCGCTCGGCGCGGCCCGCTCCGGCCGGCACGAGTCCCTGTTCCAGGTGGACTGGGCGGCGCTGCCGGTAGCCACCGGACCGGTGCCGGCAGCCACCCGCTGGGCGGTGCTCGGCGGCGACGACCTGGCCCTCAGCGCCGCCTGCGAGGCGGCCGGCGCACGGGTGCGTACCGACGTGGACCTCGACTCGCTGGGCGACCTGCTCGCCGGGGGCGAGCCGGCGCCCGAGGCGGTGATCGTCCCGGTCGGCGGCATCGGTGACCCGACGGACCCGGCGCTGGCCGTACAGGCGCGGGCCACGACGCACCGTACCCTCGCCGCGGTGCGGACCTGGCTCGCCGACGACCGGTTCGCCGACTCCCGGCTGGTGCTGGTCACCCGCGACGCGGTCGCGGCGGGGGAGCAGCCGGTGGTCAACCTGCGCCAGGCCCCGGTCTGGGGCCTGCTGCGCACCGCGCAGCTCGAGCACCCGGGCCGGTGCCAGCTGGTCGACCTCGACGACACCCCGGACAGCGCCACCGTGCTGGCCGCCGCCATCGCCTCCGGCGAGCCGCAACTCGCCGTGCGGGCCGGGCAGGTCCGTACGCCACGGCTCGGGCGGGTCCCGGCCGGGGTGGAGCTGCTGCCCGGCGGCATCGACCCGGACGGCACCGTGCTGATCACCGGCGGGACCGGCGTGCTGGGCCGCATCGTGGCCCGCCACCTCGCCACCACCCACGGCGTGCGGCACCTGCTGCTGGCCGGGCGGCGCGGCGCGGCGGCCGAAGGGATCGGCGACCTGGTCACCGAACTCGCCGGCGCCGGTACGGAGGTGACCGTCGCGGCCTGCGACGCCGCCGACCCGGACGCCCTGTCGGCGCTGCTGGCCGGGGTGCCCGCCGACCACCCGCTCACCGCCGTGGTGCACGCCGCCGGCGTCCTCGACGACGGCGTGCTGGAGTCCATGACCCCCGACCGGGTGGACGCGGTCGCCGTGCCCAAGGTCGACGCGGCGTGGCACCTGCACCGCCTCACCGCCGACCTCGACCTCGCGGCCTTCGTGCTCTTCTCCTCGGCGGCGGCCACGCTGGGCAGCGCCGGCCAGTCCAACTACTCGGCGGCGAACGCCTTCCTGGACGCCCTCGCTGCGCACCGGCGGGCCCGCGGACTCGCCGGCATCTCCCTCGCCTGGGGCCTGTGGGAGCAGGCCAGCGGCATGACCGGCCACCTCGACGACGCGGACGTGCGGCGAATGGCCGAGCAGGGCGCGGCGGGGCTGTCCACCGAGCAGGCGCTGGACCTCTTCGACGCGGCCTGGCGGCTCGACGCGGCGGCGGTCGTACCGATGCGGCTGGACGTCGGGACGCTGCGGACGCAGGCGGAGGCCGGCACCCTCGCGCCGATGCTCCGGGCCCTGGTGCGGGTGCCGCTGCGGCGCTCGGTCGACGCCGCCGGCGCCCGCGCCGGCGGGATGCAGCTGAGCCAGCGGCTGGCCGGGCTGGCCGGCCCGGAGCGACTGAAGGTGGTGCTGGACGTGGTCCGGGCGAACATCGCCGCCGTCCTCGGCCACGCCAGCGCCGACGCGGTCGACCCCGGCCGGCTCTTCACCGAACTCGGCTTCGACTCGCTCACCGCGGTGGACCTGCGTAACCGGCTCAACAGCCTGTCCGGGCTGCGGCTGCCGGCGACGCTGGTGTTCGACTACCCGACGCCGACCGCGCTCGCCGAGAAGTTGACGAGCGAGATCGCCGCCGACGCGGCGCCGTCCACGCAGCCCATCTTCCAGGGTATCGACACCGTGGAGAGCCTGCTCACGGCCATCCCACTGGACGCGGCGGCCCGGGCCCGGTTCACCGCCCGGATGCAGGACCTGCTGGCCAAGGCGTCCGACCTGGGCGCCGGACCGGCCACCGAGCAGGACAAGCCCGATCTCGAATCGGCCAGCGACGACGAGATCTTCGACTTCATCAGCAAAGAGTTTGGAATCTCCTGAGATGACCAGATTCTTCATCGAGGAAGGCGCCACCCGATGAGCGACGACAAGCTGCGGTACTTCCTCAAGCGGGTGACCGCCGACCTGCACGAGACCAAGCGCAAGCTGCAGACCGTCGAGGCACGCGACCAGGAGCCGCTGGCCATCGTCTCGATGAGCTGCCGCTTCCCGGGTGGCGTCCAGTCCCCGGAGGACCTGTGGGAACTCGTCGCCGACGGCCGGGACGCGCTCACCGAGTTCCCGGACGACCGGGGCTGGGACCTGGCGTCGCTCTACGACCCCGACCCGAACAAGCCGGGCAAGAGCTACACCCGGATCGGCGGCTTCCTCGACCAGGCCGGCGCGTTCGACCCGTCCCTGTTCGGGATCTCCCCGCGTGAGGCCCTCGCCATGGACCCGCAGCAGCGGCTGCTGATGGAGACGTCGTGGGAGGCCATCGAGCGGGCCGGCATCGACCCGCTGTCGCTGCGTGGCAGCCAGACCGGCGTCTTCGTGGGGCTGAGCACCTCCAACTACGGCATGGGTCTGCCGAACGTGCCCGAGGGCGTCGACATGTACATCGGTACCGGCAACACCACCAGCGTGGCGTCCGGCCGGATCTCGTTCACCCTCGGCCTCAACGGCCCGGCCGTCACCGTGGACACCGCCTGCTCGTCCTCGCTGGTGGCCCTGCACCTCGCGGCGACCGCCCTGCGCCGCCGCGAGTGCGACCTGGCCATCGCCGGTGGCGTCACCGTGATGGTCACCCCCGGCGTGTTCGTCGTCTTCTCCCGGCAGCGCGGCATGTCCGTCGACGGCCGGTGCAAGGCGTTCGCGGCCGGGGCGGACGGCACCGGCTGGGGCGAGGGCGGCGGCGTGCTGGTCGTGGAACGGCTCTCCGACGCCGAGCGCAACGGCCACCCGATCCTCGCCGTCATCCGGGGCAGCGCCCTCAACCAGGATGGCGCGTCGAACGGCCTCACCGCCCCGAACGGCCCGTCCCAGCAGCGGGTCATCCGGCAGGCCCTCGCCAACGCCCGGCTCGGCACCGCCGACGTCGACATGGTGGAGGCGCACGGCACGGGCACCACGCTCGGCGACCCGATCGAGGCGCAGGCCCTGATCGCCACGTACGGGCAGGACCGCCCCGCCGACCGGCCGCTCTGGCTCGGCTCGGTGAAGTCGAACATCGGTCACACCCAGAGCGCCGCCGGTGTCGCCGGCATGGTCAAGATGGTGATGGCGCTGCGCAGCGGCCTCATGCCGGAGACCCTGCACGTCGACGAGCCGTCCCCGCACGTCGACTGGAGCGCCGGGGCGGTGTCGCTGCTCACCGAGGCCAAGCCGTGGCCGGAGCTGGGTCGCCCCCGCCGGGGCGGCGTCTCCTCGTTCGGCGTCAGCGGCACCAACGCCCACATCATCGTGGAGGAGTACCGGCCGCGTACCACCGCGCCGGAGGCCGCCGACGGCGAGGAGGTTACCGAGGCCGCCGCCGTCGAGCCCGCGCGCCGAACCGGCATGGTCGCCTCGGACGTGACGGTCTGGCCGGTCTCGGCCCGGTCGAAGGACGCCCTCGCCGGCCAGGCCGCCCGGCTCGCGCGGCACGTGCGCGAGCACGACGACCTCGCTCCGGCGGCGATCGGCTGGTCCCTGGCCACCACGCGCTCGACGTTCGACCAGCGGGCCGCCGTCGTCGGCGCGAGCGCACAGGAACTGCTGGCCGGGCTGGACGCCCTGGCCGCCGGCCACCCGGCCGGCAACCTCCTCACCGGCACGGTCACCGGCTCCGGCGCCGGCCCCGTCTTCGTGTTCCCGGGTCAGGGCGCGCAGTCGGCGCGGATGGCCGCCGGTCTGGTCGGTCACAGCCCCGTGTTCGACGAGAAGCTCGCCGAGTGCCAGCAGGCCCTCGCCCCCTACCTCGACGTCGACCTCGTGTCGGTGTTGACCGGCGAGGACGAGTCGTGGCTGGAGCGGGTCGAGGTCGTGCAGCCGGTCCTGTGGGCCGTCGGCATCGCCCTCGCCGCTGTCTGGCGGCATGCGGGGGTTTCTCCGGCTGCGGTGATCGGCCACTCGCAGGGTGAGATCGGTGCCGCCTGTGTCGCGGGGATCCTGTCGCTGGAGGACGCGGCGAAGGCGGTCGCGTTGCGGTCGCGGGCGCTGACGGTGCTGCGGGGTACCGGCACGATGGCGTCGGTGGACCTGTCCGCCGACGCGGTGGCGGAGAGGCTGGCCGCGTTCCCGGGTGTCGGGGTGGCGGCGGTGAACGGCCCCTCCACCGTGGTGGTGTCGGGTCCGCCGCAGCCGGTCGAGGACCTGGTGGAGGCGTGCCAGGCCGACGGCGTGCGGGCGCGGCTGATTCCGGTGGACTACGCGTCGCACTCGGCGGCGGTGCAGGACGTCGCGGAGCAGTTGCGCGCCGACCTGGCCGACGTGACCCCGCAGGAGGGCCACACCCGCCTCGTCTCGACGCTGACCGGCGACTGGGTCGACCCGGTGTCGATGACGGCGGACTACTGGTACGACAACCTGCGGCAGACGGTCCAGTTCGACCCGGCCGTACGCGTCGCGATCGAGGCGGGTCACACCACGTTCGTGGAGATCAGCCCGCACCCGGTACTCACCATGCCCGTCACCGCGATCCTCGACGACACGGGCGTCACCGGGCACACCCTCGGCAGCCTCCGGCGCGGCGACGACGACCCCACGCGCCTGCTGACCAACCTGGCCACCGCGCACGCCATCGGCCTGCCGGTCGACCTCACGACGGTCCTCGCCGAGACGGACGTCGTGGCGCTGCCCACGTACGCCTTCGACCACCAGCGGTTCTGGCTGGACGGCAGCGGCGGCGTCGACCTGGAGAGCCTGCTCCAGGGCGCGGCCGACCCGAGCGACGCGAGCTTCTGGGCCGCCGTGGAACGCGGCGACCTCACCGCCCTCGCCGAGACCGTCGCCACCGAGGACACCCCGGCGCACGAGGCCCTCGACGCGCTGCTCCCGGCCCTGCCGCTGCTCACCTCGTGGCGCAGGCAGCGCCGCCGGCAGTCCGACATCGACAGCTGGCGCTACCAGGACACCTGGAAGCCCCTGCCCGGTGTCACCAACCGGGGCATGAGCGGCACCTGGGTCGTCGTCATGCCTACCGGCGACATCGTCGAGCCCTGGCAGGACGCCTGCGTCGAGGCGTTCACGGCGGCCGGCGCGACCCTCGTCCCGGTGGCCGTCTCCAGCAGCGACGTCGACCGCGACCTGCTTGGCAAGCTGCTGCAGGAGGCGCTCGCCGCGGCGCCGGGCGGGGACCAGGGGGCCGCCGAGGTGACCGGCGTCGTCTCGCTGCTCGCCTTCGACGAACTGGCCCACCCGCTGCACCCGTCCGTGCCCGGCGGCTTCGCCGCCACCGTCGCGCTCTTCCAGGCCCTCGGCGACATCGGCCTGCGCGCCCCCATGTGGAGCGTCACCTCCGGCGCCGTGTCCGTCGGCCGCACCGACCTGCTGCGCTCCCCGGTGCAGTCGCTGGTGTGGGGCTTCGGCCGGGTCGCCGCGCTCGAGCACCCGCAGCGCTGGGGCGGTCTCGTGGACCTGCCCGAGGCCGTCGAGGAGCGCTCCGCCGCCCTGCTGGTCGCGGCCCTCACCGCCGCCGGGGAGGAGGACCAGATCGCGGTACGCCCCGGCGGCCTGCTCGCCCGCCGGCTCACCCGCGTCCCGCTCGGCGACAGTCAGCCCGCTAACCCCTGGCAGCCGTTCGGCACGGCACTGGTCACCGGCGGCACCGGCGCGCTCGGTGGGCACGCCGCCCGCTGGCTGGCCCGCAGCGGGGTGGAGAACATCGTCGTGGTCAGCCGGCGGGGCATGACCGCGCCGGGCGCGCAGCAGCTCGTCGACGACCTCACCGCGTTGGGCGCCCAAGCCACCGTGGTGGCCTGCGACGCCTCCGACCGCGACGCGCTGGCCGACCTGATCGCCGCGATCCCCGCCGAGTACCCGCTCACCACGGTCGTGCACGCCACCGCCGTGCTGGACGACGCCATGATCAACGACATCCGGCCGGAACAGATCGAGCGGGTGCTCCAGGCCAAGGTCGACGTCGCGTACAACCTGCACGAGCTGACCCTCGACCTGGACCTGTCCGCCTTCGTCATGTTCTCGTCCTTCGCCGGCAGCGTCGCCAGCTCCGGCGTCGGCAACTACGCCCCGAGCAACGCGTTCCTCGACGCGCTGGCCCAGCACCGGCGCGGTCTCGGCCTGCCCGCCACCTCCGTCGCCTGGGGCGCCTGGGCCGGCGGCGGCATGGCCGACGGGCCGCTCGGCGAGCTGCTGCACCGGCACGGCGTACCCGAGATGACCCCTGACGCGGCCATCGCCGCGCTGCACCAGGCCGTGGACCACGGCGAGGCGTTCCTCACCATCGCCGACATCGCCTGGGAACGCTTCGCCGTCGCCTTCACCGCCACCCGGCCCGGCCCGCTGATCAGCGACCTGCCGGACGTCCGCCGGCTCCAGGCGGCCGAGAAGGTGGCCGGCGTGGAGGCCGGCGACGGCCCGGACTCGTTGCGGGAGCAGTTCGCCGGGCTGCCCGCCGCCGAGCGGCTCGCCGTCCTGCTTGGCCTGGTCCGCAGCCAGGTCGCCGCCGTGCTCAACTACCCGTCCGCCGAGTCGGTGGACGAGCACCGGGCGTTCCGGGAGCTGGGCTTCGACTCCGTCACCGCCGTCGAGCTGCGCAACCGGCTCGGCTCGGCCACCGGCGTGGCCCTGCCGGTCACCCTGGTCTTCGACTACCCGACCCCGACGACCCTGGCGGAGTACCTCTTCGCCGAGGTCGCCCACGACGACGTGGTCACCCCGACCGCGCTCCTCGACGATCTCGACCGGATCGCCGACAGCCTCGACGTGGTGGCACGGGACGAGGCGGCGCGGGTGCGGGCCACCGTACGCCTCCAGGCGATGCTCTCCCGGCTCGGCCAGGACAGCGGTGGCAGCGACATCGGCCGGCACCTCGACGACGCCACCGACGACGAACTGTTCGCCATGGTGGACAAGGACCTCGGCATCTCCTGACCCCAGCTCCGGCTCCCCTTCGTCCCTGCTCAGGAAGCGGCACTCCGATGGCCAATGAAGACAAGCTCCGCGACTACCTCAAGCGGGTCATGGCTGATCTCCACGACACCCGCCGCCGGCTCAGTGAGGCACAGTCCCAGGAACTGGAGCCGGTGGCAATCGTGGCGATGAGCTGCCGCCTGCCCGGCGGGGTGCGCAACCCTGACGACCTGTGGGAACTGCTGCGGGACGGCCGGGACGCCGTGGCGCCCTTCCCCGACGACCGGGGCTGGGACCTGGAGCGCCTCTACCACCCCGACCCCGACCACCCGGGCACCTCGTACGCCCGGGAGGGCGGGTTCGTCGACGGCGCCGGCGACTTCGACTCCGCCTTCTTCGGCATCTCGCCCCGCGAGGCGCTGGCCATGGACCCCCAGCAGCGGCTGCTGCTGGAGACCTCCTGGGAGGCGGTCGAGGCCGCCGGCATCGACCCTGCCTCGCTGCGCGGCAGCCGGACCGGGGTGTTCGTCGGCACCAACGGGCAGGACTACGGCACCCTGCTGATGATGTCGCCGGACGGCGACGAGGGGCACTCGATGACCGGCGGCGCGGCGGCCGTCGCGTCCGGCCGGGTGTCGTACACCCTCGGGCTGGAGGGACCCGCCGTGTCCATCGACACGGCCTGCTCGTCGTCCCTCGTGGCGCTGCACCTCGCCGTGCAGGCGCTGCGGGCGGGGGAGTGCGACCTGGCCCTGGCCGGCGGCGTGACCGTGATGGCCACTCCCGGCCTGTACATCGGGTCGAGCCGGCAGCGGGCCCTCTCCCCGGACGGCCGGTGCAAGTCCTTCGCCGCCGCCGCCGACGGCGCCGGGTTCTCCGAGGGCGTCGGCTGGCTGCTGGTCGAGCGGCTGTCCGACGCCCGCCGCAACGGCCGCCGGATCCTCGCGGTCGTACGCGGCTCCGCCGTCAACCAGGACGGCGCCTCCAACGGCCTGAGCGCCCCGAACGGACCCGCCCAGCAGCGGGTGATCAGCCAGGCCCTCACGAGCGCCCGGCTGTCCACGGCCGACGTCGACGTCGTGGAGGCGCACGGCACCGGCACGAAGCTCGGTGACCCGATCGAGGCACAGGCGCTGCTGGCCACGTACGGGCAGGACCGGGAGGGCGCCGAGCCGCTGCTGCTCGGCTCGTTGAAGTCCAACATCGGGCACGCCCAGGCCGCCGCGGGCGTGGCCAGTGTGATCAAGATGGTGCTGGCGATGCGGCACGGGGTCGTGCCGGCGACGCTGCACGTGGACGAGCCGTCCCCGCACATCGACTGGACGGCCGGCGCCATCGAGCTGGCGACCGAGGCGCGACCGTGGCCCGAGACGGGCCGGGCGCGCCGGGCAGCCGTCTCCTCGTTCGGCATCTCCGGCACCAACGCGCACGTCATCATCGAGCAGCCGGCCGAGCCGGCCGAGGGCCGCCCGTCCGACTCCACCCCCGGGCTGGTCGCCGCCGACGCGTTCCTCTGGCCGGTGTCGGCCCGGTCTACGGCCGCCCTGGCCGGCCAGGCCGCCCGGTTGGCGTCGTACGTGCGGGAGCGGGAGGGCCTCGACCCGGCGGCGGTCGGCTGGTCCCTGGCGGCCACCCGGTCGGCGTTCGACCACCGGGCCGCCGTCGTCGGGTCGACCGTCGACGAACTGCTGACCGGACTGGACGCCGTCGCGGCGGGTCGGCCGGCCGCGAACGTGACCACCGGTGTGGCGTCGGGCGCGGGCGCGGGTCCGGTGTTCGTGTTCCCGGGTCAGGGGGCGCAGTCGGCGCGGATGGCGGCCGGTCTGGTGGGCCGGAGTCCGGTGTTCGACGCGAGGCTGGCGGAGTGCCAGCGGGCTCTCGCCCCGTACCTCGACGTCGATCTGGTGTCGGTGCTCACGGGCGAGGACGAGTCGTGGCTGGAGCGGGTGGAGGTGGTGCAGCCGGTCCTGTGGGCCGTCGGCATCGCCCTGGCCGCCGTCTGGCGGCACGTCGGGGTGACCCCGGCGGTGGTGATCGGTCACTCGCAGGGTGAGATCGGCGCCGCCTGTGTCGCGGGGATCCTGTCCCTTGAGGACGCCGCGAAGGCGGTCGCGCTGCGGTCGCGGGCGCTGACGGTGCTGCGGGGCACGGGGACGATGGCGTCGGTGGACCTGTCCGCCGACGCGATCACCGCCCGCCTGGTGGGCTTCCCCGGCGTGGGCGTGGCCGCTGTCAACGGCCCCTCCACCGTGGTGGTGTCCGGTCCGCCGCAGCCCGTCGCGGACCTCGTCGAGGCCTGCCAGGCCGACGGTGTCCGGGCGCGGCTGATTCCCGTGGACTATGCCTCCCACTCGGCGGCGGTGCAGGACGTCGCGGAACAACTCCGCGCCGACCTGGCCGACATCGCCCCGCAGCAGGGCCACACCCGTCTCGTGTCGACGTTGACCGGTGACTGGGTGGATCCGGTGTCGATGACGGCGGACTACTGGTACGACAACCTGCGCCAGACCGTGCGGTTCGATTCGGCCGTGCGGGTTGCGGTCGAGGCGGGTCACACGACGTTCGTGGAGATTTCCCCGCATCCGGTGCTGGCCATGCCGGTCACGGCGATCCTGGACGACGCCGGCGTCACCGGCCACACGTTGGGCAGCCTGCGCCGTGGCGACGACGACGCGACGCGGCTGCTGACCAACCTGGCCACCGCGCACGCCATCGGCCTGCCCGTCGACCTCACGACCGTCCTCGCCGGGACCGACACCGTCGCACTGCCCACGTACGCCTTCGACCACCACCGGTACTGGCCCGCGCCGCCGGTCTTCCTCGCCGCCCCCGACAGCGCGCCGGACATCGACCGGTGGCGCTACCGGGTCACCTGGCAGGCCGTGCCCGACCTGCCGCTGACCTGGCTCGCCGGCACCTGGCTCGTCCCGCTGCCCGCGGGGCTGGGCGACGACCCGCTGGTCACCGGGGTGCTGGGGGCGCTCGGCAACTTCGGCGCGGACGTCGTACCCGTGGAGCTGGACGCCACCGACGAACCGGCGGCGCTGGTCGACCGGCTGCGCGCCGCGCTCCCCGGCCCGGACCGGCCCGCCGCCGTGCTCTCGCTGCTCGGCCTGGACGAGCGGGCGCACCCGGAGCACCCGGCGACCTCGCTGGCCGCCTCGGGCACCGCCCTGCTGGTGCAGGCGCTCGGCACGCTCTACGTCGAGGCGCCGCTGTGGTGCGCGACCCGGGGGGCCGTCGCGGTCTCCGCCGACGACCTGCCGCCGCACCCGGTGGCCGCCTCCGTCTGGGGGCTCGGCCGCGCCGTCGCCCTCGAACACCCCGGCCGCTGGGGCGGCCTGCTCGACCTGCCGGGCACCCTCGACGCGCAGACCGGCGCCCTGCTCTGCGCGGCGCTCGGCGACAACGGCGGCGAGGACCAGCTCGCCGTCCGCGACTCCGGGGTCTTCGTCCGCCGGCTCGCCCGGATCGCCGAGCCCGAGCCGACCGGCGACCCGGCGGACGACGGCTGGCGGATGCGCGGCACCGTCCTGATCACCGGCGGCACCGGGGGGCTGGGCGGGCACATGGCCCGCTGGGCCGCCCGTTCCGGCGCCGCGCACGTCCTGCTGGCCAGCCGGCGCGGCCCGGACGCCCCGGGCGCCGCCGAGCTGGAGGAGGAGCTGACCGACCTCGGCGTACGGGTCACCGTGGCCCGCTGCGACGTCACCGACCGGGCGCAGCTGGCCGACCTGCTGGCCGCCGTACCCGCCGACGCCCCGGTGACCGCCGTGCTGCACACGGCCGCCGTCCTCGACGATGGCATCGTCGACACCGCCACCCCGCAGCGCCTGCACACCGTCGCCGCGCCCAAGTGCGCCGCCGCCGTCCACCTGGACGAGCTGACCCGGGACCTGGACCTGGACGCCTTCGTGCTCTTCTCCTCGGTCGCCGGCACCACCGGCAACGCCGGGCAGGGCGCGTACGGGGCGGCGAACGCCTTCCTCGACGCCCTCGCCGAGCGGCGCCGGGCCGAGGGCCGCCCCGCCCTCTCCGTGGCCTGGGGCGCGTGGCGCGGGGCGGGCCTGCCCGCCGACAACGAGCGCGCCCAGCAGCGGCTGCGCCGGGGCGGCATGGTCGGCATGGACCCCGACCTGGCCGTCGAGGCCCTCGCGCGGGCGCTGCGGCGCGACGACGCGACCACCGTCATCGCCGACATCGACTGGGCCCGGTTCGCCCCCGCGTTCACGCTGGTCCGGCCCAGCCCGCTGATCGGCGACCTCGCCGAGGTGCGCGAGGCGGCCCGGCAGGTCGCGCAGGAGACCGTCGAGGAGGAGCCGGACGCGCCGTCGAACCCAGCGGCCCGACGGTTCGCCGGGCTCGCCCCGGCGGAGCGTGCCGCGGCGCTGCTGGAGCTGGTCCGCCAGTGCGCGGCGACCGCGCTCGGGTACGGCGCGGCCGACGACATCCCGGCCACCCGCCCCTTCCGCGACCTGGGCCTGGACTCGCTGACCGCGGTGGACATGCGCAACTTCCTGGCCACCGCCACCGACCTGCGGCTGCCCGCGACGCTCGCCTTCGACTACCCCAACCCGACGGTGCTCGCCGCGCACCTCGACGAACTGCTCACCGGGGTCGCGCCGGACGCGGCCGCCCCCGCCCCAGCCACCGCGGTCGTGGACGACGAGCCGATCGCCATCGTGGCGATGAGCTGCCGCCTCCCCGGCGGGGCGGACACCCCGGAGCAGCTGTGGCAGCTCCTCGCCGCCGGCGGCGACGCGATCGGCGAGTTCCCGACCGACCGGGGCTGGGACCTCGACCGGCTCTTCGACTCCGACCCCGAGAACGAGGGCACCAGCTACGCCCGCGAGGGCGGCTTCGTCGCCGGGGTCGCCGACTTCGACGCCGGCTTCTTCGGCATCAGCCCCCGTGAGGCCCTCGCCATGGACCCGCAGCAGCGGCTCCTGCTGGAGGCGGCCTGGGAGGCCATCGAGCGGGCCGGGATCGACCCCCAGGCGCTGCGGGGCAGCCCCACCGGTGTCTTCGTCGGCACCAACTACCAGGACTACCGCAACCTGATGTACAGCGCCGAGGGCGCCGAGGGTCACCTGATGACCGGCAACGCCGGCAGCGTCCTCTCCGGCCGGGTGTCGTACACCCTCGGGCTGGAGGGCCCGGCCGTCTCGGTGGACACCGCCTGCTCCTCGTCGCTGGTGGCGCTCCACTGGGCCTGCCAGGCGCTCCGCCAGTCGGAGTGCTCCCTCGCCCTCGTCGGCGGCGTCACCGTGATGTCCACCCCCGGCGTGTTCGTCGGCTTCAGCCGGCAGCGGGGGCTGGCCCCGGACAGCCGGGTCAAGGCGTTCGCCTCCGCCGCCGACGGCACCAGCTGGGGCGAGGGCCTCGGCCTGCTGCTGGTCGAGCGGCTGTCCGACGCCCGCCGCAACGGTCACCCGGTGCTCGCGGTGATCCGGGGCAGCGCCGTCAACCAGGACGGCGCGTCCAACGGCCTCACCGCGCCCAACGGGCCGTCGCAGCAGCGGGTGATCCGGCAGGCCCTCGCCAACGCCGGCCTCACCCCGGCGGACGTGGACGCCGTCGAGGCGCACGGCACCGGCACCAGGCTCGGCGACCCGATCGAGGCGCAGGCCCTGCTCGCCACGTACGGCCGGGAGCGCCCCGACGACCAGCCCCTCTGGCTGGGCTCGATCAAGTCCAACATCGGCCACACCCAGGCCGCCGCCGGCGTCGCCGGGATCATCAAGATGGTGCTGGCCCTCCAGCACGGCTACCTGCCGCAGACCCTGCACGTCGACGAGCCGACCGACCAGGTGGACTGGACCGTCGGCGCGGTCGAGCTGCTCGACGAGGGCCGCCCGTGGCCCGTCACCGGCCACCCGCGCCGGGCCGCCGTCTCCTCGTTCGGGATCAGCGGCACCAACGCGCACACCATCCTCGAGCAGGCGCCCGAGCCGACCGCGCCGGTCGCGCCGGTCGAGCCGGCGGGGGACCCGGCCCGGCTACCGGTGGTGCCGGTGCTGCTGTCGGCGCGTACCGCGGCCGCGTTGGCCGCCCAGGCCGGCCGCTGGGCCGACCAGCTGACCGGGCCGGCGGCCCCGCGGCTGGTCGACGTCGGCTGGTCGTCGGTGGCCTCCCGGGCCACCCTGGACCACCGGGCCGTCGTCCTCGCCGCCGACCGGACCGCCCTGGACGCCGGGCTGCGCGCCCTCGCCGCCGGCGAGGACTCGCCGCTGCTGGTCACCGGGGCGGCCGCGTCCCGGCCGAAGGTGGCGTACCTGTTCTCCGGGCAGGGAGCGCAGCGGGCCGGCATGGGTCGCGAGCTGGCCGAGGCGTTCCCGGTCTTCGCCGCCGCCCTCGACGAGGTCTGCGCCGCCCTCGACCCGCACCTGCCTCGACCGCTCAAGCCGGTGCTGTTCGCCGAGGCCGGCGCCCCCGACGCGGAGCTGCTGGACCGGACCGAGTTCACCCAGCCGGCGCTCTTCGCCGTCGAGGTGGCGCTGTTCCGGCTGCTGGAGGCGTGGGGCGTCCGCCCCGACGCGGTCGCCGGGCACTCCATCGGCGAGTTCGCCGCCGCTCACGCCGCCGGGGTGCTCTCCCTGGCCGACGCCGCCGAGCTGGTCGCCGCCCGGGGCCGGCTGATGCAGGCGCTGCCGGCCGGCGGGGCGATGCTCGCCATCGCCGCCGGCGAGGCCGAGGTGACCGCCGCGCTCGGCGACCGCGCCGACCGGGTCTCGGTCGCCGCCGTGAACGGCCCCGCCGCCGTGGTGGTGTCCGGGGCCGGCGACGCCGTCGAGGAGTTGGCCGCCGAGTGGACCGCCCGGGGCGTCCGGATCCGGCGGCTGACGGTCAGCCACGCGTTCCACAGTCCGCTGATGGACCCGGTGCTCGACGACCTCGCCGCCGTCGCCGGCCGGCTGCGGTACCAGGCCCCGACCATCCCGATGGTCTCCACCGTCACCGGCGCGCCGGTCGACGTGACCGAGATCGGTACGCCGGAGTACTGGGTGCGGCACGCCCGCGACGCCGTGCGCTTCGCCGACGCCGTCGCCACGCTGCGGGACCGCAACGTCACCGGCTACATCGAGGTCGGCCCGGACGGGGTGCTCACCGCCCTCGCCCAGGCCGTCCTCGCCGAGGGCGCCCCAGCCGGCGGCCGGGCCCCGCTGGTCGTACCCGCGCTGCGCCGGGAGCGTCCCGAGCCGGCCACCCTGCTGCGGGCGGTCGCCGCCCTGCACGCCCACGGCGTCTCCCCGGACTGGTCCGCCCTCTACGAGGGCGCCGGCGCCCAGCGGGTCGACCTGCCCACGTACGCCTTCGACCGGCAGCGCTACTGGCCGGAGCCGCCGCCCTGGGCCGCGCTGGCGGCCGAGGACGACGGCACCGAGGTCGAGCGCCGCTTCTGGGCGGCCGTCGAGGCCGAGGACTTCGACTCGCTGGTCCGCGATCTCGAGGTGGACCGCGACCAGCCGTTCGGGGCGGTGCTGCCCGCCCTGTCGGCGTGGCGGCGGCGCGGGCGGGAACGCGCCCTCGTGGACGGCACCCGGTACCGGGCGGTCTGGGAGCCGCTCGCCGAGCCGCCCGCGGCGGAGGAGTCCGGCCGCTGGCTCGTCCTGCTGCCCGCAGACCGGGCGGACGACCCGGACCTGAACTCCTGCACCTGGGCCCTCGGCGGGGACGTCACCACCGTGCCCGTCGACACCGCCGCCGAGTCGGACGAGCTGACCGGGGGATTCGCGGCCGTCCTCACCGAGGCGCTCGGCGCGGCCGACGAGCCGCTGTCGATCCTCTCCTTCCTCGGCCTCGACGACGCCCCGCACGCCGAGCACCCGGCGCTGCCCCGCGGTCTCGCCGCGACCGTGCACCTGCTCCAGCAACTGACCGACCTGGACGCCCCGGCCCGCCTCTGGTGCGTCACGCAGGGGGCCGTCGGGGTCGGCGACGACGACGTCCCGCTCAACCCCCGACAGGCGATGCTGTGGGGCCTGGGCCGGGTGGCGGCGCTCGAGCAGCCCGCCCGTTGGGCCGGGCTGGTGGACCTGCCCACCACCCTCGAGGCGTGGACGGCGATGCGGCTCGGCGGCATCCTCACCGGCGGTGGCGTCGAGGACCAGGTGGCCGTCCGCGACTCCGGCGTGCTGGTCCGGCGGCTCGCCCCCGCCGTCACCGCCGGGGAACCCGAGCCGTGGCAGCCTCGGGGCACCGTGCTGATCACCGGCGGCACCGGCGCACTCGGCGGGCACGTGGCCCGCTGGGTGGCCGGCGCCGGCGCGGAGCGGGTGGTGCTGACCAGCCGACGGGGCACCGACACCCCGGGCGCGACCGACCTGCTCGCCGAGCTGACCGGCCTCGGGGTGGACTGCAGGGTCGCGCGGTGCGACGCCGCAGACCGGACCGCGATGGCCGACCTCCTGGCCGACCTGCGGCGGGAGGGGCCGCCGCTGCGCGCGGTGGTGCACGCCGCCGGGGTCAGCGAGGTGGTGCCGCTGGCCGACACCACCCTGGAGGACCTGGCGTACGTCATCGCCCCGAAGCTGTCCGGCGCCGAACTCCTCGACGAGCTGCTCGACGGCGTCGAGCTGGACGCGTTCGTGCTCTTCTCCTCCATCTCGGCCGTGTGGGGCAGCGGCGGGCAGGGCGCGTACGCGGCCGGCAACGCCTACCTGGACGCGCTCGCCGAGCGGCGGCGCGGCCGGGGCCTGGCGGCCACGTCCGTCGCCTGGGGGCCGTGGACCGAGTCGGGCATGTACACCGACGGTGCGGCGGAGCAGTTGCGCCGCCGCGGCCTGCGGGTGATGCCGCCGGGCGTGGCGATGGCCGGGCTGCGGCACGCCCTGGCGGTCGGTGACACCTGCGTCACCGTGGCGGACGTCGACTGGGCCGTCTTCCAGCCGCTGTTCACCTCGCTGCGGCCCAGCCCGTTGCTGGCGGACCTGCCGGCCGTACGCGCGCTGGCCGCCGCCCCCGCCGCCGGGCCGGACGTGCCCGCGCCCGTCGCCCGGGACCTGCTCGCCGGTCTGCGGGCGCTGCCCGGCGACGAGCGGCGGGCCGCGCTGCTGGACATGGTGCGGGTGGACGCGGCGAAGGTGCTCGGCCACTCCTCGGCCGACGTGATCGACACCGACCGGGGCTTCCTGGACCTCGGCTTCGACTCGCTCACCGCCGTGGAGCTGCGCAACCTGCTCTCCGCAGCCACCGGGCACGACCTGCCCACCACGGTCGTCTTCGACTACCCGACCCCCGAGGGTCTCGCCGACCACCTGCACGAGGAACTCTTCCCCGATCACGGCGGGGACGTCGGCGGCGGCGACGAGGAGTCGGTCCGTCGGGCCATCGCCGCGATCCCGCTGGACCAGCTGCGGCAGGCGGGTTTGCTCGACCAGTTGCTCCAACTGGCCCGCACGAGCGCCGGCCCGGTGGCCAGCGCGCCCGCCGCCCCGGCCGCGCCGCCCGCGCCCGAGGCCCAGATCCGCGAACTCGACGTCGCCGGCCTGGTCAGGATGGCCCTGGAAGGCTCCGACTCGTGACCCGGCCGGCCCTGAGGAGCCTTCGATGAGTGTGTCACTGGACGAGGTCGTCAACGCGCTGCGCGCGGCCCTGCTCGACAACCAGAAGCTCAAGCAGCAGAACCAGCAGCTCACCGCCTCGCTCAGCGAGCCGGTGGCGATCATCGGGATGAGCTGCCGGTTCCCCGGTGGGGTCGCCTCGCCCGAGCAGCTGTGGGACCTCGTCGCCGCGGGGGCCGACGCGATGTCGGCGTTCCCCGACGACCGAGGCTGGAACCTGGGCGCGCTCTACGACACCGACCCCGACAGCCGGGGCACGTCGTACGTGCGGGAGGGCGGTTTCCTCTACTCCGCCGGGGACTTCGACCCCGCCTTCTTCGGCATCAGCCCCCGCGAGGCCCTCGCCATGGACCCGCAGCAGCGGCTGCTGCTGGAGACCGCCTGGGAGGCGTTCGAACGGGCCGGCATCGACCCGACCACGCTGCGTGGCGCGCCCACCGGCGTGTACGCAGCGACCAGCCAGGGCGACTACGCGGCGCTGCTCTCCGGGGTCAGCGGCGGCGTCGAGGGCTACCTCGGCACCGGCAGCGCCGCCGCCGTGGCGAGCGGCCGGATCTCGTACGCCCTCGGGCTGGAGGGGCCGGCGGTCACCGTGGACACCGCCTGCTCGTCGTCCCTGGTCGCGCTGCACCTCGCCTGCCAGGCGCTGCGGTTGGGGGAGTGCACCCTGGCGCTGGCCGGCGGGGTGTCGGTGATGGCCACCCCGACCGTCTTCGTCGAGTTCTCCCGACAGCGCGGCCTGTCCACCGACGGCCGGTGCAAGTCGTTCGCCGCCGCCGCCGACGGCACCGGCTGGTCGGAGGGGGTCGGCATGCTGCTCGTCGAGCGGCTCTCCGACGCCCGCCGCAACGGCCACCCGATCCTCGCCGTGGTGCGGGGCAGCGCCGTCAACCAGGACGGCGCGAGCAGCGGGCTGACCGCCCCGAACGGCCCCTCGCAGCGGCGGGTGATCCGGCAGGCGCTGGCCAACGCCGGGCTGACCGCCGACCAGGTGGACGTGGTGGAGGCACACGGCACCGGCACCACCCTCGGCGACCCGATCGAGGCGCAGGCGTTGCTGGCCACGTACGGGCAGGACCGGCCCGCCGACCGGCCGTTGTGGCTGGGGTCGGTCAAGTCGAACATCGGGCACACCCAGGCCGCCGCCGGGGTGGCCGGGGTGATGAAGATGGTGCTCGCCATGCGGCACGGGGTGCTGCCACCCACCCTGCACGTCGACGAGCCCACCCCGCACGTCGACTGGACCGCCGGGGCCGTGTCCCTGCTGACCGGGACGGAGCCCTGGCCGGCCACCGGGCAGCCGCGCCGGGCCGGGGTGTCCGCGTTCGGCATCAGCGGCACCAACGCCCACGTCATCATCGAGCAGGCCGCCGACGCGGACGCCGACAGCGGCCGGCCCGCCGGCCCGCCCGCCCCGCCGGCCCCGTGGATCATCTCCGCCCGCTCCGCGCCGGCCCTGGCCGGGCAGGCCCGCCGACTGCTGGGCCACCTGACCGCCCACCCCGACCTGGCCCCGGCCGACGTGGCGTACTCGCTGGTCACCACCCGGGCGACGTTGCCGCACCGGGCCGTCGTGACCGGCGACGACCGGGACGCCCTGCTGGCCGGCCTGCGCGCGGTCGCCGAAGACCGGCCCACCCCCGGCGTGGTGCGCGGGGTGGCCCGCCCGGCCGGCAAGGTCGCCTTCCTCTTCACCGGCCAGGGCGCGCAGCGCCCCGGCATGGGCGCCGAGCTGCACCGCCGGTTCCCCGTCTTCGCGGCCGCCTTCGACGAGGTGGCCGGGGAACTGGACCAGCACCTGAGCCGCCCGCTGCGGGAGGTGCTCCTCGCCCGCCCCGGCTCGCCCGAGGCCGAGCTGCTGGACCGCACCGAGTTCACCCAGCCGGCGCTCTTCGCGTACGAGGTGGCCGCCTACCGGCTGGTCACCGCGTGGGGCCTGCGCCCGCAGCACCTGCTCGGCCACTCGGTCGGCGGGTTGGCCGCCGCGCACGTCGCCGGTGTGCTGTCGCTGGCCGACGCGGCGGCCCTGGTGGCTGCCCGGGGCCGGCTGATGCAGGCACTGCCGGCCGGCGGGGCGATGCTGGCGGTCCAAGCGTCCGAGGCCGAGGTGGCCCCGCTGCTCGGCGACCGGCTGGCGCTGGCCGCCGTGAACGGCCCGGCGTCGGTGGTGCTCTCCGGCGACGAGGACGCCGTGCTCGCGGCCGGCGAGCGGCTGGCCGCCCAGGGCCGGCGGACCCGCCGGCTGCGCGTCAGCCACGCCTTCCACTCCCCGCGGATGGACGCCATGCTGGCCGACTTCCGCGTGGTCGCGGAGAAGGTCACCTGGCACCCGCCGGCCCTGCCGGTCGTCTCCGACCGCACCGGCGCCCTGCTGACCGCCGCCGAGGCCACCGACCCGGGCTACTGGGTCGACCACGTCCGGGACACCGTCCGCTTCCACGACGCGGTCGCCACCCTCGCCGCCGCCGGGACGGCTACCTTCCTGGAGCTCGGCCCCGACGGGGCGCTGACCGCGATGGCCCGGGAGTGCCTGCCCGACGCCGACCCGGCGGCCTTCGCGTCGGTCGGCCGCCGGGACCAGCCGGAGCCGGCCAGCCTGCTTGGCGCGATCGCCGCCGTCGACCTGCGGGGAGCCGGCATCGACTGGTCGGCCCTGTTCGCCGGCACCGACGCCGCCCGGATCGAGCTGCCCACCTACGCCTTCCACCACGAGCGGTACTGGCCGGACCCGCCCGTGGTCGACCTCGGTCAGCCGGCTCAGGTGGGCGAGGACGAGGAGTTCTGGGTCGCGGTGGAGGCCGAGCGCCCCGCCGCGCTGGCCGCCGTGCTCGGCCTCGACACCGACCGGCAGGACGCGCTGACGGCGCTGCTGCCCGCCCTCGCGGCCTACCGAGGGCGTCGGCGTCGTGGTTCCGAACTGGGCGGTCTGCGGTACCGCACCGGCTGGGTCCGGGTCGACCCGCCGTCCGTCGGCGCCGCGCCGGCCGGCCCCTGCCTGGTGGTCGCCGGGGCCGGGACCGACGCCGCGGCGGTGCTGGCCGCACTGCGGGCCGAGGGCCTGGACCCGGTGCTCGTGACCGTGGGCGACGACCCGGGTGAGGTCACCCGGGCCCTGCCCACCGGGGGTACCCCGTCGGTCGTGGTCTCGCTGCTGGCGGCGGGGGAGCCGGCCGGGGCGACCGGGACGGCCCCGCTGGCCGGCACCGCCGCGCTGGTCCGGACCCTGGGCGCCGCCGGGAGCACCGTGCCGGTGTGGACGGTGACCCGGGGCGCCGTCGCCGTCGACGCGGACGACCCCGCGCCCGGCGTCGCCGGCGCGTACCTCTGGGGTCTCGGCCGGGTGCTGGCGTTGGAACAGCCGCGACTGTGGGGCGGGCTGGTCGACCTGCCGGCGGAGCCGGACGACGCCGCCCTTGCGGCGCTCGCCCGCCTCGTCGCGGCCGACGGCGACGAGGACCAGCTCGCGGTCCGTCCCGGCGGGGTGTACGCGCGGCGGCTGTCCCGCGCCCCGGCCGGCCCCGCCGCCGAGGACTGGCGCCCCCGGGGCGCGGTCCTCGTGCACGGCGCGGCTGCGGTGCGCGTCCCGCACCTGCTGCGCTGGCTCGTCGACCGCGGCGCGACCCACCTCGTCCTCGCCGGGCCCGCGGCGCCCACCGGGCTGGACGTCGCCGTCACCGCCGTCGACGACCTCGACCGGCTGCCCGAGGTGCTGGACCGGCTGGCCGCCGACGGCACCGGAGTCCGCACCGTCCTGCACGTCGCCGACTCCGACGGCGCCGGCGACCCGGTCTCGACCCTGGAGCCGTCCGACCTGGCCGACGCCGTGGCCGCCCGCACCGCCGCCGTGGAACTGCTCGACCGGGCGTGCGGCGACCGGCCGATCGACGAGTTCGTCGTTTTCTCCTCGACCGCCGCCGTCTGGGGCGGCGGAGGCGCGGCGGTCGCCGCGGCCGCCGGCGCGGGGCTGGCGGCGCTGGCCGCGCGCCGCCGCGCCGCCGGCCGGCCGGCCACCGTCGTCGCCTGGGTGCCCTGGGCGGACGAGGTCGCCGAGCCGGGGCAGCTGCGCCGCCGTGGGGTCCGCCCGCTCGCCACCGACGTGGCCGTGTCCGCCCTGCAACAGGCCCTGGGACATGGCGACGACCAGGTCGCGCTCGCCGACCTCGACTGGCCCGCGTTCGTGCCGGCCTTCACCGCCGTACGGCCCAGTCCGCTGCTGCGCGGCGTGCCCGAAGCGGTCGATGCGGACCGGGACGCCCGGCCCGCAGGCGAGGCGAGCGATCCGGCCCGGGTGCTGCGCGAGCGGTTGGCCGCCGCTTCGGCCGGCGACCGGCACCACATCCTGCTGGACCTGGTCCGGGCGCGAGTGGCCACGGTGCTCGGGCACGCCTCGCCCGGGGCGGTCGAGGCCGACCGGGACTTCCTGGAACTCGGCTTCGACTCGTTGACCGCGCTGGAACTGCGGGACGCGCTGCGTCAGGAGACCGGGGCGGAGCTGTCCGCCACCCTGCTCTTCGACCACCCCACCCCGACGGCGCTGGCCCACCACCTGCTCGGCCAGCTCGTCGGCGCGGACGAGGCCGAAGCCGTCCCGGACGCTGCCGGGGAGCCCGCCCCGGGAGGCGCCGGCGGTGGACTGCTCGGTGGGCTGTTCAACCAGCCCAAGGCGCGCGAGGATCCGGCCGGGTACGCCGAACTCCTGGTCAAGCTCGCCCAGTTCCGGCCCAGCTTCAGCGAACCCGCGCAGCTCACCCGCCCGGCCGGCATCCTCCGGCTGGCCGGGGGCGGCGCCGGGGCGCCGCTGGTGTGCTGCTGCACCATGTCCCTGCTCTCCGGGGCCCACGAGTACGCCCGACTCGCCTCCGGTTTCCGTGGAGTGCGGGATGTCTGGGCCCTGCCCAACCCGGGCTTCGGGGTGGGCGAGGAACTGCCCGCCGACCTCGACGCCCTGCTGCGGGTGCACGCCGACACGGTGCTGCGCACGGTCGGCGCCGGCCCGTTCGTGCTCGCCGGCCACTCCGGCGGTGCGATGGTGGCAAACCTGCTCGCCGGCGAGCTGGAACGCCAGGGCCGATCGCCGGCCGCGGTCGTGCTGATGGACACCTACCCGGCCAACAGCGAGGTGCTCGGCCGGTGGGTGCCGCAGCTGCTCGACGGGATGATCGACCGGGACAGCGCGTACACGCCGATGGACGACTGGCGGACGACGGCCTGGGCCGGATACCTGCCGCTGTTCCTGGACTGGCAGCCCGCCCCGATGGCGGCGTCGACGCTGCTGGTCCGGGCCAGCGAGCCGCTGGGGGAGTGGGACGGCGAGGAGGGCGGCTGGCGGTCCCGCTGGCCGTACCCGCACGAGGCGGTGGACGCGGCCGGTGACCACTTCAGCATGGTCGCCGACCGGGGGCCGGAGCTCGCCGGCACGGTGCAGCGGTGGCTGACCGGGCAGCGCCTCTGACGTTCCCGCCCCTGGCGTGCCCCTAGCGCCCCCTATCGGCGCACGCACATCTATCGGATCCACGAACAGGACGGGAGCATGACGACGTGGACGAGGCAGTGGTGGTCACGGAGCTGGTCAAGCAGTACCAGCCCAACATGCCGCCGGCGGTGGACGGACTGAGTTTCTCCGTCGCCGCGGGTGAGGTGTTCGGTCTGCTCGGGCCGAACGGCGCGGGCAAGACGACGACGATCGGGGTGCTGACCACACGGGTGCGGGCCACCTCCGGCCGGGCCACCGTGTGCGGCGCGGACGTGATCGGCGCCCCGGCTGTAGCCCGACAGATGCTGGCGGTGGTACCCCAGCGGGTGAACCTGGACCGGGCGCTGACCGTCCGGCAGAATTTGCTGTTCCACGCGGCGTACCACCGGGTGCCCCGGGCGGAGCGCATCCGCCGCGCCGACGAACTGCTGGAGCAGATGGGGCTGAAGGAGTTCGCCAACTCCCGCACCGACTTCCTCTCCGGCGGCCTCGCCCAGCGCACCATGATCGCGCGGGCGCTGATGCACTCGCCCCGGGTGCTTTTCCTCGACGAGCCGTCCGGCGGCCTCGACCCGCAGTCCCGGCTCTTCGTGCACGACCGGGTCGCCGAGTTGAAGCAGGCCGGGGTGACCGTGGTGGTCACCACCCACGACATGGACGAGGCGGAGAAGCTCTGCGACCGGGTCGGCATCATCGACCACGGCAAGCTGCTCACGTTGGACACCCCCGCCGCGCTGACCCGCACCCTGCCCGGCAGCAGCACGCTGACCCTCGTAGTGACCCCCGGTGCCCCCGCCGAGGAGGTGCGGGTCGCACTGGGTGCCATCCCGGACGTGGAGCAGGTGGAACACTTCCAGGTGAAGAACCCCGCCCCCGCCGCGGCGCCGACATTCCCCGGCATGCCGGCGATGCCGTTGCCGGCACCGGCCGCGGAGGCGCCCGCTGATCCGGACGCCCCGCTCTCCTTCCGGGTCTACACCAGCACCCAGCCGGCAAACGCGATTCCAATGGCGATGAAGATCCTCGCCGACCTGGGATGCGAGGTCCGGGACCTCAACATCGGCCAGCCCAGCCTGGAAGACGTCTTCATCCACCTGACCGGAAGGGAACTTCGGTGAGCGTCACCGCCCCCGCCACCCCGTCCGCGCCGTCGACGGCCGCGGCGCCGCCGCCGGTGCGCGCGATGGACCAGTTCGCCACGTTCCGCGCGGTGCTCTCGCGGGACCTGTTCGTCACCGGCCGGGAACTGGTGGGCTTCCTGCTCCAGGTCTTCATCCAGCCGCTGTTCATGCTGCTGATCTTCGGCAAGGTGCTCGGCGACCTGGGGTACGCCAGCGACGACTTCACCAACGTGCTGCTGCCCGGCGTGATCGCGCTGAACGCCTTCCTGATCGGGCTCGAGAACACCGCGCTGCCGATGGTGATGGACTTCTCCTTCACCCGCGAGATCGAGGACCGCCTCCTGTCGCCCATGGCGATCCCGCTGGTGGCCTTGGAGAAGATCGTCTTCGGCGGCATCCGCGGGCTGATCGCGGGCGTGGTGCTGATCCCGGTCGGCATGCTCATGCTCGACGTCACCTGGCCCTGGGCGGTGGTACTCAAGGTGATCGGGGTGCTGGCGGTCGGCGCGCTGGTCGGCGCTGCGGTGGGCCTGACCTTCGGCACCCTGGTCCCGACGCAGCACATCCAGATCATGTTCACCGTGGTGATGACCCCGCTGATGTTCACCGGCGCGACGCAGTTCCCGCTGCTCGGCCTGGACGGGCTGCGCTGGTACCAGGTGATCTGCTCGCTCAACCCGCTGACCTACATCAGCGAGGCGACCCGGTCGCTGGTCGCCCCGCCGGGGGTCGAGTCCGTGCCGCTCTGGCTGTGCATGACCGTCCTCGCCGGTGTCTTCGTGGTGTTCTCGGCCATCGGCATGCGCGGCTTCATGAAGCGCTCGATGGACTAGTTGTCCTTCTCCGCCGATGATCCGGCGGTGACCGCGAGGTGGTGGGAGACCTCCGGGTGGGGTGGGGCCTGTCAAGGCTCCGCCCCACCCGGAGGTCTTTCGTGTTTCCGGAGGCCGTAGGGCCGCGCCTCCGCGTTGCCGCGCGGACCGGGCCGATTCGCCCGGACAAATCAGTGTGGACCGCACCGCCACGCCATCGTCTTCATGTAAGTTATGACTATCTATATAGATAGCGGTAACAGAGGGTGCCGGGCTGCCAAGGAGTGGTAAACCCTCGCCCCGACGCTCCGCCGACCCCTGTGCCGCATCGACACGCCTTGACAGCCGACCCCGCTCGCCTGGCTGAACGGCTCCACCATCAGCCCGCCTGTGCCCGACCGCACGCGACCGCACCGTGTGCCGCCGGGAGACCGCCGAACGGCGGCCCAGGTAACGGGACGGCGCGAGCCGCCAGATGGCGGGAAGGAGTGCTGGCGATGGTGGTCAGAACCGGAGACGACCGCGGCCGAGCCGTGCTGGTGGTCGCCTACAACAGCGCCGGGCTGTTCAACCCGCTGCTCAGCATCGTGGGCGAGTTGAAGGCCCGGGGCGTCCGCAACGTGTGCTTCGCGTCCACGGAGGACCGCCGGGCGGACGTGGGGGCGCTGCCCGGCCCAGGCGAGGTCTCGTTCGTCTCGCTCGGGCCGGCCCGCCCGCAGTCGTCACCGCACGCCTGGGACGACGCGACGTACCGGGCGCTGACCACCGGCGACCGGGTGGACAGCTTCGCGCGCTACGTCGATCTCTGCACCGACTACGACTACCTCCAGCAGCTCTACCGGCGCTGCCTCGACATGATCGACGAGATCGGGCCGGCGCTGGCCGTGGTGGACAGCCTCGCCACCTATGCCATGGACGCCGCGCAGACCCGGCAGGTGCCCTTCGTGGTCAGCATCTCGCTGCCGCCGTCCAACTTCCTCCAGGAGTTGCTGCCACCCCGCTATCCCACCCCGTTCTCCGGGATGCCGGAGCGGATGACGCCGCAGCAGCAGGCGACCAACGCGCGCTTCCGCAACCGGCTGGTCCGGGCGCTGACGCGGCCGGAGCGGTTGCGGCGGAACCTCGCCGCCGTGGCCGCCCGCAGGGCCGCCGGCCTGCACAACCCGGAGATGCGGCCGGCGCTCTACGCCGAGACCGCCGCGGCGCTCATGTCGTACACGGTCTTCGGCTTCGAGTACCCGTTCCCGACCGCCCCGGCGACATTGCGGATGCTCGGTCCGGTGGTGCCCCGGGAGCTGCCGCCGGCCGACGGGGACGACGAGCTGACCCGGTGGCTGGACGACCACCCCTCGGTGGTCTACGTGGGGTTTGGCACGATCATGCGACTGTCCCCCGGGCAGGTGAGGGCGATCGTCGAGGTCGCCGACCGGCTCGGGCCCGAGCACGCCGTGCTGTGGAAACTGCCCGCAGGCCAGCAGCAGTTCCTCCCGCCCGCCGAGCGGCTGCCGGGCAACCTGCGGGTGGAGGCGTGGCTGCCCTCGCAACTGCGGGTGCTGGCCCACCCGCACGTGCGCGCCTTCTTCAACCACGGCGCCGCCAACGCCGTCCACGAGGGCGTCCACTTCGCCACGCCGCAGCTGGTGATGCCGTTCTGGCTGGACTGCCCGGACGGCGCGGCGCGCGCGGTCGACAGCGGCGTGGCGCTGGCCGTCGAGCACACCGACGCCCTGGACGTCGAGGACATCGTCGCCAAGCTCACGCGCCTGCTGCGCGAGGACTCGTTCCGGGAGCGGGCCGAGCTGTGGAGCCGGCGGATGCGACGGGCCGGCGGGGTCGTCGCCGCCGCCGACCTCGTGCTGCGGCACCGCGACGAGGCCCCGGCCCGCCGACCCGCCGGGGTCGCCGTCGGCTGAGCCTGCGGCTGTCGTACGCGCCGAGGGGCGCCGTGCGTGGGCGCGGCGCCCCTCGGCGTGGGTCAGGAGGCGGCGCCCTGCGTCTCCTCGGCCAGCCCCTCCGCGTACGCGACGAGCCGGGACGGCAGGTCGGTGCGTCGCTTCACGTCGAGCTTGCGGTAGACCCGCGTCAGGTGCTGCTCGACCGTGCTCACGGTGATGAACAGTTTGCTGGAGATCTGCCGGTTGGTGTGCCCCTGGGCAGCCAGCGCGGCCACCCGACGCTCGGCGTCGCTCAGCCCGTCGTCCGGCTCCTGCATCTCGGCGGCCGTCGGGTACGCCGGCAGTCCGCTGCCCGGCTCCCGCCGGATCAGGCGCTGGGCCAGCACCGACGCGCCGCAGTCCTGGGCCAGCTGGTAGGCCCGGCGGACGAGTAGCCGGGCGCGGGCGGAGTCGCCGGCCCGTTGCAGCGTCTGGCCGGTGTCGCCGAGGGCTCGAACGAGCTCCAGGCGGTCGCCGCTGGACTGGAGCAGGTTGACCGCTTCGGAGAGCAGCTTCCGCCGGTGGTCCGGGGCGGCGGTGGTGGCGAGCAGCCGCAGCGTCCGACCCCGGGTCCGGTCGTCGACCCCGTGCGGCACCCGCAGCTGTTCCTGGAGAAGCTGCGTGGCCTGCGCCTTGTTGCCGACGCTGAGTTGCACCCGGGCAAGCTCCAGCCGCCACGGCACCAGCCCGGCGGCGTCGATGCCCCAGGTGCGCATCAGCTCGCCGCACCGCCGAAGGTCGGTGATCGCGGCGTGGGGCCGCCGTACGGCCAGGTGGTGCCGGGCGCGGGCGGCCAGGTAGTGCAGTCCCAGCGGGGTGCGGAACATGCCGGGCGGAACCGGGTGGGCGAGCCACCGGTCGGCCTCGGACAGCCGCACCGCCTCGGTCGCGCAGGCGATGAGCGTGGCCAGCGGGCCCGCGACCGCCACACCCCATGCCGGAGCGGGGATGTCCTCCAGCGCCGTGCGGGCGTGGTGCTCGGCGCCGGGCAGGTCACCGACGCGCAGCGCCGCCTCGGCCCGGACCGCCCGGATGACGGCCCGCCACACCGGAGCGTGTCGGGCGGCCGGCCGGCCGAGCAGGACGTCACCCCAGGCGGCGGCCCGGTCGGACCGGCCCGCCCACAGCAGCGCCAGCAGGGGGGCGGTCAGCAGACCCAGCGAGCCGTCGTCGGTGTGGTGACGCTGGAGGAGCTGCTCGGCGGTCGCCACGGTGTCGTTTTCCGCGGCCGGGGTCAGCGCGGTGTGCAGCACCGTCACCGCCTGCAACAGCGGGCTGATCGTGGCCGGCGCGCTCGCCGCCCGGCTCCACGCCGTCGGAGCCTCCCGCACCGTGGCCAGGTGGTCCGGGTGGGAGAGCGCGACCAGCAGCTGCATCATCCGCAGCCGCGTCGCCACGCCGCCCGGGCCGTGCTCGTCCTCCGTGGAGAAGCCGCTGACCGCCTCGGTGGCCTCCTCCACCCGACCCTGCCAGAGCAGGTAGGGCACGGCGGACAGGCCGACATCGCTGGACCACCCGGCGGCCCGCGCCGCCTCCACCAGCTCGCTGAGGTGTCCGTTCACGGCGAGCGGGTTGACCTGCCAGCGGGCGCTCACCAGCATCTCGGTGGTGGCGGCCCGTTGCCGCTCGTCCACGCACACGCGGGAGACGAGGCGCAGGCAGGCGGCGGCCACGTCGGGGCGGCCCGAGGCCAGGGCGTGTCCGGCGGCGTCCTGGAGCACCGGCACCACCCACGGCGCGTCCGCCCCGCCGGCGGCCACCAGATGCTCGGCGACCACGCTCGGCTCGGCGCCGTGGTCGTGCAGCACCTCGGCGGCCCGCTGGTGCAGGCCCCGCCGCTCGTCGGGTGACATGTCGCCGAGGATCGAGTGCAGGATGCGCGGGTGGCGCAGCTGGTCGGCCTCCATCAGGCCGGAGGTGCGCAGCACCCGCACCGCCGGGACCGTGGCCTCGGGTGCCACGTCGAGGAGGTGACCGAGCAGCTCGGTCGGGGCGGGCCGGTTGAGCACCGCCAGCGCCTGCGCCACCCGGCGTACCCCGGGCTCGTGCCGGTAGAGGCAGCCGAGCACGGCCTGGTCGAACGCGTCGCCGACGGTCGCGCCGGAGTCGTCGTCGCCCGTCCCGCCGCCGGCCCGATCCTCGAGCAGCGCCCGGGTGAGCAGCGGGTTGCCGCCGGTCATGTGCACGCAGCGTTCCGCCGTCTCCCGGGCCTCGGCGGTCTCGGTGTCGCCGCCGACGAGCCGGGCGATGGCGTCCACGGTCAGCGGCGGCAGGGTGATCCGGGCGAAGTGCGGCTGGCTGAGCAACTCGGCCCGGAACAGCGGGTGCGGCGGGCGCAGCGTCGATGCCTCGGCGAGTACGACCATGATCCGGGCATGGCGCAGCCGACGGGTCACGTAGAGAAGGCAGTGCAACGAGGCCGGGTCCGCGTGGTGCACGTCGTCGACGACGAGGACCAGGGGCCCGGTGCCGGTCAGGTCGAGCAGGGTGGCGAAGAGGCCGTGCAGCAGGGGAGCCCAGGCCCGGTCGCCCTCGGCGGCCTCGCCGCCGGGCTCGGGCAGGGACATGGCGAAGGTGGCGTCGCCCATCAGCTTTTCGACCCGGGCCGCCGCGTCGGGCGCGAGCCGTGCACTGTGGAACAACTGCCCGATCACTCCCAGGTGGAGCCCGCGCTCCGCCCGGGAACCGGCAGCGCTCATCACCTGTCCGCCGGTGGCGGCCGCCCACTCGCCGAACGCCTCCAACAGACTGGTCTTGCCGCTCCCCACCGCGCCGGTGACCAGCGCGACGTGTCCTCGCTGCTGCTCCTCACACGCGCGGAACGCCCGCCGGAGACGGGTCGTCTGCTCCTCCTGCTGCACCAACACCAGCGTGTCAGCCCTTCTCGTACGCGGTGCGGAACCGGAACCCCGGCGCTGCCCGACACCGCTCCCCCTTGCCGGACGGCCGCCCCTCCACCGCGCCTACCGGGGGTAGGGGTGGAGCGCACCGGGCCGCCGTGCCGGATGGACCTGGAAATTTGTCGCCGGACCGCGCCGTTCAGGGGACGGTCCGTGCGACCAGGCGAGTCTGGCATCGGGGGGGTGGTGCGACAACGGGCGCGAGACCCCATCGTTTCGCGCGCAAACCTGCGGATCTTGTCCGTCATTAGGGGTTGCGCATGGCGCCGCGAGGGGTGTCGGGATTGGCCGGACAGCCGGAGATGACCACAGCGTGAACGCCCGGTTTCGGTGGTACGCCTCGACGGTGCCACACCGCGGTTCTTTGGGGCAGGCCGGACGGCCGGAGTGTGACCCGATGAACAGCCGTCCGCTGTCGGTGGGCGCCGGCCGCCCGCCCGCCGGACCTTGCCGCAGGGAGGCGGTCAGGACGGGACGGCGAGCGCGGACGGCGGGTGACGGTCAGCGGAACCGTGGCCCGCGTGGACGGCCCCCCGGTTCGCTCTGCCCTGGGGGCGGCGGGTGCAGCAGGGTCGCGCCGGGCCGGTTCAGCCGCAGCCGGGCGGCCAGTTCGTTGCGCGAGTTGACGTGCAGCTTCCGGTAGATCCGGGTCAGCCGCTGTTCGATGGCGCTGACCGTCAGGAAGAGTTTCTCGGCGATCTCGCGGTTGGTGTGGCCCTGGGCGGCCAGGGTGGCCACCTGGGACTCCGCGTCGTTGAGCCCGTCGACCACCACCGCCGTGCCGGCGGGGCCTTCGGCCGAACCGGAGCCGGTGGTGGCCGTGCTGGCGCGCAGCAGCGGGATGCCGCACTCCTCGGCGAGGGCCCGGGCCGCCCGGGCCGCGGCGCGGGCCTCCCGCCGGTCGCCGGCCTGCTGGTAGGCGTGGCCGAGGTCGGTCAGGTTGTGCGCCAGCTCCACCCGGTCGCCGCACTGCCGCAGCAGCCGGGCGGCGCTGCGCAGGTGGGTGATCCGGTCCGGCCCGTCCTCCGCGGCGGCCAGCACCCGCAGTGCGGCGGCCCGGCAGCGCAGCTGGGCGGGTCGCAGCCGGGCCAGCTCCTCCCGGACCAGCTTCCCGGCCTGCTGGCGGCGGCCCATCCGGAGCAGCGCCCGGGCGGACTCCGTACGCCACGGGACCAGACCCGAGTGGTCCAGCCGCCACGAGGTCATCAACTGCCCGCAGAGCTGGAAGTCGGCCAGCGCGCCCTCGGGGCTTCCCGTGGCGAGAGCGTGCGTCCCGCGGGCGTGCAGGTAGTGCAGCCCGATCGGGGTCTTGAACATCGCCGGCGGGACCGGCACCTGGAGGCAGGCGGCCGCCGCGTCGAGCTCGTGCATGAAGGTGAGGGCCCGTAGGCGGACGGCGAGCGGCATCCCGATCGCCACCCCCCAACCCTTCGGCGAGAGCTGGCCCAGCGCCTCGTCCGCGAGCCGCTCCGCGCGGGGCAGGTCGCCGAGCCGGCCGCTGACGGACGCCCGGAGGACCGCGAGGGTCGCCGATGGCGAGGGGTGGCGTCGGGCGGCCGGAGTGCGCCCCAGCCGGTCGCACCAGTCGCCGGCCAGGTCCAGCCGGTCGGCGTAGATCATGGCGATGATGGCGCAGACGCTGGTCCACATGCTCGACTCGTCGTCCAGCCCGCCGGTGGACAGAGCCCGCTCGGCGTCGTCGACCACCGTGGCGTCACCGCGTTCGAGCGCGGCGGACAGCAGGGAGGCTCCCTCGAGCCCGCGCCTGACCTTGGCCATGGTGAACGGGTCCCGGGAGGCGGTGGTGGGCTTGGGCCGGCCGACCGTGACCCCGGGATAGAGGGTGGACATCCAGCCGGTGGTGACGAGCAGCTCGGCCGCGGACCGCGGATCCGCGCTGTCGGCCCGGTCGTTCAGGTGCTGGACGAGTTCGACGGCCTTGTCGACCTCACCGTGCCATAGCAGGTACTGGATCGGCCCCGCCGCCTGCTCGCTGCCCAGGTGC
This sequence comes from Micromonospora sp. NPDC002717, assembly GCF_040295705.1. Lineage (NCBI taxonomy): Bacteria > Bacillati > Actinomycetota > Actinomycetes > Micromonosporales > Micromonosporaceae > Micromonospora > Micromonospora sp. NPDC002717. The sequence continues at coordinate 31,906 of NZ_JBEOVW010000028.1, forward strand.
CCGGCGCGGACGGCGGTGGCGACGCCGATCAGGTGGGGGACCGCCGCCTGCGGGTCGAGCTGCCACTCGGCGCGGGCCAGCGCGGAGCGGATCCGCGCCCGCAAACAGTCGCCGACGGCGTTCCGGTTCGCCCGGCGCAGGTACCGCAGGGCGGTCTCCACCTCGCCGTCGACCAACGCCTGCTCGCCGGCGTCCAGCAGGCTCTGCGCCATCCAGGGCTCGGTCAGCTCGTCGAGCTTGACCAGGTGCGGCGCGACCCGTGCCGGCGGTGCGCCCTCGTCGTGCAGCAGGCAGGCCGCCTCCAGGTGCAGCCGGGCGCGTTCCTCGGCGGTCATCCCGTCGAGCACCGCCTGGCCCACCGCCGGATGCCGAAGCCCCGCCTCGGTGACCAGCCCGGCGCTGGTCGAGCCGTCGACGGCGCCCAGCGCGGACCGCGACCGGGCGCCGACGAGCTGGGACAGCAGGTTGCCGTGCAGGGGTTCGCCGGTCACGGCCAGCACCCGGGCAGCCTCGAGGACCGGGTGGTCGCAGCGGTACAGGCAGCTCAGCACGGCTTCCCGGAACGATTCGCCGGCGACGGGGTGGTCCGCGGGCCGGGGCGCGGCGGCCTGGTCGTCGGCGAGCGCGTGCACCAGCAGTGGGCTGCCGCCGCTGATCCGGTGGCTCTCCTCGGCGATGGTCCGGGCAACCGGGACGCCGAGGCGGTGGGCGAGCACCTGGAACGTCCCGTCGACGGTGAGCAGCGGGAGCCGGATGCGGTGCAGCCTCGCGGGTTGCAGCAGCTCGGTGTAGACCTCGGGGCGCCAGGGCCTGGTGCGCGGCGCCTCGGTCAGCAGGACCAGCACGGGCAGGCCGGCGATCCGCCGGGCGATGTAGTCGAGGCACCGCAGCGACGCCACGTCGGCGTGGTGGACGTCGTCGACCGCGATGACGAGCGGGCCCCGGGCGGTCAGCTCGAGCAGGGCCCCGCCGATCGCGGCGGTGCTGCGGGCCGTGTCCTCGTCGTCGGTGCCGTCGACGTCGGCCCAGGCGAGGCAGCCCGCGTCCAGCAGCCGCCCGACGCGGGCCCGGTCGTCGGGATCCAACGCAGCGGCCCGGACGAGTTGGCGGACGACCTCCAGCGGGACGGTGCGTTCGGCGCGGGACGCGCTCGCGCCGAGGACGCGCGCCCCGGCCTCGCCGGCGCGCCGGGCGAAGGTCTGCAACAGCGCGGTCTTGCCGGAGCCGACCGGGCCGGTCAGTACGGTCACCGTCCGGCCGGTGGGGGTGCCGCCGGTGGCGATCAGGTCCGCGAGCCGGCGTTCCAGCAGGTCGAGCTGGCACGACCGCTCGGTCAGCTCCATCGACGCGGCCTCCGGAGGAGCGGGCGGCCCGCGGTCACCGGGCACGCCGCCTGCCCTGCGCGGCCCTGGAGCTCGACGAAATCGGAGACCGGCAATTCTCGACCCATTCCAGTTTTGGTTATATAGATCGCCGTCGAGGAGTGGCGGGCAACCATCGACCGACTTGACCGACTGGCGGCTCCGAGTTGCAGCCCGCCAGCGCCGGTGATAATTCCCCAGCTCCTCTCGGCCGGTCTCCCCCTATCGACCGCCGTGATGGTGGGAGTATGGCAGTTCGGCAATTGGGCGGCAAGCCGAGGTTTGTAAAGGATAGGCAAACATCGGTTCGGTGCCCTTGCTGCCGCCATCACGCGTCCGGCGCGGGGTCCACAACAGAAAGTCGCCACCTGATCCCGTAACGTGAGCGGCGTTGCGCCGGTCGTCGAGGTCGCTTTTTTATGACGATGTCGGCCATTGGTGGTCGCGCCTTCCCGTGCTAGGTGTGCGCGGGCCGCGAGCGAGGGTTCGTCCCCGCCCGGCCCGGCTGGCCGTGTCGTCATGCCACCCGGGACCTGTCCGGTCGGTCGTCGCAGGGGTGGGCGGAATCTGGTGCCGGTCGGATGTGGGCAGTTCACCCCGGTGGCGGCGGCCGGGCTGGGGCGAGCGTTGGCCCCCGCCCGGTCGGTCCTCACGAGCGTCGTGCGACGCCCCGCGCTCAGGGTTCTGGTCGCGTCGCCGGTCGGTGGTCGGCCGGCTCATCCCGGGCCGGTTTCCAGGGAGGTGCCGGATGCCTGGTGGGCGGGGGAAATTATGAGAGATCCTCTGTTTGCCTTGGCGAGGTAATGCGTCCCCCGCTCCGATGGCGTGACCCTCCGGTGGTCGCATCGGCCGGAAGGGAACGGGCTTGCGTCGCGGCATCGTCCCAGGCGTGCCCGATTCGGACCTTTGGGAACATTAAGCGATTATGTTGTTAAAAATGAATTATGCGCCCAGCGGCTGTCGGGAGCGGGTGCCGCCGCGGGTGTCGGGCCTGTTCAAAATTGAAATAAATTGGCTTGTGGAATTGATTTCCCGTCGCTCCGTCCGGTGGTCGCCCGACAATTTCGCCGTCGATGCGGCTCCATTGTCGAACGCTCCTGCCGGACGGAATTCACTCCACTGTGTCACGGGCGAACCAGAACGGTCCGGCCGGCCATCGCCAAAGGCGACGCCACATCGCGTCCTACCTGGCCCGCCGTCCTCGGGCAGGGGACCTGGCCGGGCGGCTAGGGGTTGTGCCGGACCATTGCGCAGCCTAATTTCGGGGCACCCCGCGTCGATGGCGGGATGGCCGGATATGGGGCTGCTCGAACCCCATGACGTGAAGGGTCCTGTGGCCGTCGTGATGTCCCAGTTGCTGCCGCGACTCGTCCACGTCCCTGGCAGGGGATAACGGGGATGACACTGCTGCCGGCGCTGTGGGGATCGGGCGCGGACCGGGCCGATGCGGTCAGGATGGCCGGCGGCACGCTCTCCAGCGAGGCACTGCTCGGCTGCGTCAACGCGGTCGCCGACCGGATCAAGGGCGCGGGCGTGGTCGCGGTCGACGCCACGCCGACCCTGGAGACGGTCGTGGGCATGCTCGGCGCCGTTCACGCGGGCGTTCCGCTCGTGCCACTACCGCCCGGCGTCGGGCAGTGCGAGCGGAACCGCATCCTGCGGCAGTCCGGGACGACGGTGATCCTCGGAGCGCGCCTGCCCGGCGGCAACCGGCTGCCCACGGTTCCCGTCGACCTGCGCCAGCGTTCCTCGACGCACCATCCCGAGCCCGAGCCGGGCGCCGACGCGGTCATCCTCTACACCGGAGGAGCCGCTGGGCCGTCGCGCGGGGTGCGCATCTCGCGTCGCGCCATCGCCGCCGACCTCGACCTGCTGGCCGCCGCCTGGTGCTGGAGCGGGGACGACGTCGTGGTCCAGGGCGCGCCGCTGTTCCGGGCGTACGGCCTGGTCGTCGGCCTGCTCGGCGCGCTGCGGGTCGGCAGCCGCCTCGTCCACCTCGACCGGAACGCCTGCGCGGGGCCGACCGGCACCATGTACCTGGCGCTGCCCACGCAGTGGGGGAGAATCGCGCGGGACGGCCCGCTGGCCCGGTCGCTGGCCGCGGCGCGGATCCTGATCTCCGCGGACGCCCCGCTTGCCGCCGCCGTGGCCGAGCGGCTCCGGCTGCTCACCTCGCACGCACCGGTCCAGGCGTACGGCACGACCGAGACCCTCATCGCGCTGACCGGTCGGGCCGGCGACCCGCCGGTCGACGGAGCCGTCGGCACCCCCCTGCCCGGCGTGGAGACCCGGGTGCTGGACCGCGATGACCGGCCCGTGCCGGTCGACGGCGAATCGGTGGGCGAGCTGAGCGTCTGCGGGCCGACGCTGTTCAGCGGCTACGTCGGCGGCGGCGGGCGGAGCGCGGCCGGTCCCTGGCACGCCACCGGTGACCTGGCAACCGTGGCCGCCGACGGGTCACACCGGATCATCGGACGGCGGGGGCTCGACGTGGTGCACAGCCGGGGCCGGCGGGTGCACGCCGGCCAGGTCGAGGAGGCATTGATGAGCCATCCCGGCGTCCGGGACGCCGCCGTCGTCGGCACGCCGCACCACACGCTTGACGAACAGGTCACGGCCTACGTCGTCGCCGCCGAGGGCGTGACCGCGCAGGTGCTGATCGACCACGTCGGGCGGCACCTCTCGGCGGCCCAACGCCCCCGGCGGGTGCACTTCGTCGACGAGCTGCCCCGCACCGCGCTCGGCCGGATCAGGAAGTCCCTGCTGGTCGACGCCGGCTGACCCGGCCGCTTCGCACCGTGCGGCCTACTGCGCCCTGCGGCCGATCGGCGTGCGCCGGCCCGCCCCCGCCGTGGCCGGACGCTCCGGCCCGAAACGGGCGGCGGTCAGCCCTCCACCCAGCCGTGCCGTCGGGCCAGGGCCAGCATCCGGGCGCGTACCGCCACGATCTGCGCCCCGGTCAGGTCCGGCACGGAGGTCACCAGCGCCTCGGTGGTCTCGGCGTAGAACGCCCGCTCGGAGAGCACGTCGCAGAGTCCCTCCTCGTCGTCCGCGCCGCCCGCGACCTGCCCGCTCTCCCGACCCCGCCCGCCGGCAACCGGCACGCCGGCCCGGGCCGTCCCGGCCCGCTCCACTGCCGCTGCCGCGCCGACCACCCGCACCAGCACGGCCTTGGGGCCGCGGTCGGTCTCCACCGCGTCATACTCCACCGGGACACCGGGCGTCAACGCCCACTTGTCACCGTCCAGCATGTTCGCGTGTACGAACACGTCGTCGCTGCCGTCGTCCGGGGCGATGAACCCGTAGCCCCGCACCTCGTCGAACCGCACCACCTTGCCAGTGAGCATCGCTTTCCCGCATCCATCCGACCAATCCGCGTGCCCCGCCCGTGGGCGGGGCACCCCCCAGACTGGCAGCCGCCCGCGCGGCCCGGCACCCGTACCCGACCCCTATGGTGCACCCTCCGGCCGGCGTCGGGGCGGTGCGGGTCGCCGCAACGCCTAGCATCGGCGAACGTGATCGAGCAGATCCTGCCCTCCACCGTGGCGGTGGCCGAGTCGTTCACCGACCCCGCCGGCCTGACCCTGTTCCCCGAGGAGCAGGCGCTAGTGGCCGCGTCGGTGGAGAAGCGCCGCCGGGAGTTCACCACAGTGCGGCACTGCGCCCGCCGGGCGCTCGGCGAGCTGGGCTTCCCCCCGGTGCCGATCCTGTCCGGCGTGCGGGGCGCCCCGGTCTGGCCGGACGGCGTGGTCGGCAGCATGACGCACTGCGAGGGCTACCGGGCGGCCGTCCTCGGCCGTACGGCGGCCTTCGCCACCCTCGGGGTGGACGCCGAGCCGCACGCGCCGCTGCCCGACGGGGTGCTCGACGCGATCGCGCTGCCGGCCGAGCGGGCCCGCACCACGGCGCTGAGCGCCGCCGACCCGTCGGTCTGCTGGGACCGCCTGCTGTTCAGCGCGAAGGAGTCGGTCTACAAGGCGTGGTTCCCGCTCACCGGCCGGTGGCTGGACTTCGCCGAGGCGGACATCGTGTTCGATCCGGCCGGGACGTTCACCGCCCACCTGCTGGTGCCCGGCCCGGTGCTCGGCGGGGTGCCGGTGGGCGCCTTCGCCGGCCGGTTCCTGGTCGGCCGGGGCCTGGTGGTCACCGCGATCAGCATCCCGGCGGCCGCCTGACCCGTTCGCCCCCACCGGGTCGCCGCGGCCGACCGGTCAGTCCGCCAGCAGCCGGTTCTTCTGCACCTTCCCGAGGGCGTTGCGGGGCAGCGCGTCGACCAGGCGCACCTCGCGCGGCCGCTTGTGCGCGGACAGGTGCCTGGCCACGAAGTCCACCAGCTCCGGCCCGTCCACCCCGTCGCCCACCACGTACGCGGTGACCTGCTGGCCGAGGTCCGGGTGCGGGATTCCCACCACGGCGGCCTCCCGGACTCCCGGGTGCGCCAGCAGGGCGTCCTCCACCTCGCCGGCGCCGATCCGGTAGCCGCCGCTCTTGATCAGGTCGGTGGACGCCCGGCCGACGATCCGGTGCCAGCCGTCGGGGTCGACCGTGGCGACGTCACCCGTGCGGAACCAGCCGTCCGGGGTGCTGCTCGCCGCGTCGGCGTCCGGACGGTTGAGGTACCCGTCGAACAGGGTGGGCCCGCTGACCTGGAGTTCGCCCATCGCCGCCCCGTCGGCGGGCAGCGTCGCGCCGTGCTCGTCGACCAGCCGCGTCCGTACTCCCGGCAGCGGCAGCCCGACGGTGCCCGGCCGGCGCGGGCCGTCCGCCCGGGCGCTCACCGTGATCAGGGTCTCGGTCATCCCGTACCGCTCGACGACCCGGTGGCCGGTGAGCGCGGCGAGGTCCGCGAAGACCGCCGCCGGCAGCGCCGCGCTGCCCGAGACGAGCAGCCGCGCCGGGCGCAGCGCCCGCGCCGCGTCGGGGTCGGCGGCGATCCGGGACCACACCGTGGGTACGCCGAAGTACATCGAGCCCTCGGCGGCCGCGTACCGTTCCGGCCGCGGCCGGCCGACGTGGTGCAACCGGCTGCCCAGCCGCAGCGGCCCGAGCACACCGAGCACCAGCCCGTGCACGTGGAACAGCGGCAGGCCGTGCACCAGCAGGTCGTCCGGCGTCCAGGCCCAGGCGTCGGCCAGGCCGTCGAGGCACGCGGCGACCGCGCGGCGGGAGATCACCGCGCCCTTCGGCGCGCCGGTGGTGCCGCTGGTGTAGAGGATCAGCGCGGTGCGGGCCGGGTCCGGCTCCGGGTGCGTGGTGTCCGAGCGTCGGCCCAGGTCGATCGGCACGACGGCCGGGCCCGCGCCGTCGGCCGGGCGCTCCGCGCCGGCCGGGACCAGCAGCGCCGTCGACCCCGAGTCACGCAGGATGTGGTCGCGTTCCATGGGCCCGGCGTCCGGCGGCACGGGCACGACGGCCGCCCCGGCGGTCAGCGCGCCGACCACCCCGACCACCGTCTCCAGGGTCGAGGTCGCCTCGATCGCCACCCGGTCGACGCCGCGCAGCTCGTCCGCGACCGCCGCGGCCAGGCGGCGCAGCTCCACCCCGGACACCGCCCGGTCGTCGACGCGGATCGCGTCCGGACGCTCGTCGGTGCCCTCCGACAGCCAGCTCAGCAGCGGCATGGTGCGACCCTTCTCCAGCGGCTCGGGCCCGGCGTCGGATCGGCCGTGCCGTGACCCGGCGCCGGACCGGGGGCCCGGGACGCCGGTAGGGTCGGCGGTGCGCCGGTGGATCCGGGCGGGCGTCGCCCGGCCGGCAGGCCCGGGACGACGATCCCGACCGTAGTCGGGGCGTCCCCCGGCCTGCCACCCCTACCGGCCGGCGCGGTCGGACGGGCGGGAGGTGGCGTCGGTGGTTGGGGAGACGACGGGACGGGTGCCGGCGTCCGCGGGCGTCCGGGCGGTGGTGCTCGACCTCGACGGGGTGCTGGTCGACAGCCTCGCCGTGGCCAGGGAGGCGTTCACCCTCGCGTACGCGGAGGTGGTCGGCGACGGCGTCGCCCCGGTCGAGGAGTACTGCCGCCATTCGGGCCGGTACCTGCCGGAAGTGCTGGAGCTGATGGGCCTGCCGGCGGCGCTGGCCGAGCCGTTCGTCCGGGAGAGCAACCGCCTCGCGCACCGGGTCACCCCGGTCGACGGGGTGCCGGAGCTGCTCGGCACGCTGCGGCGGCGGGGGATCGGGCTGGCCGTGGCGACCGGCCGCAGCGGCGTACGGGCCCGGGACCTGCTCGGCCGGCTCGACCTGCTGCCGCTCGTCGACCACGTGGTGGGCTCGGACGAGGTGCCCCGGCCCAAGCCCGCACCGGACATCGTGCGGCGGGCGCTGCGGCTGCTCGGGGCCCGGCCGGCGGAGGCGCTCATGGTCGGCGACGCGGCGAGCGACCTGCTCAGCGCGCGGGCGGCCGGGGTGGTCGCGGTGGCCGCGCTGTGGGGCGAGTCCGACGAGGAGACCCTGCGCGCCGCCGGCCCCGACGTCGTGCTGACCCGGCTGGACGAGCTGCTGCCCCTCTGCCCGGCGCCCGGCCCACCCCGGCGCGCCGACGGACACAGCCGGTAACCGGTCGACACCCCTGTCCCCGGTGCCGAGCCTCCGGTCGACACCCCTGTCCCCGGGTGGTATCCCGTTCGATACCCCCGATTCGTCAACTGATCGATTGATTCGTACCTCCGATGGACGGATGATGTCCGGCGTCGGCCGGCCTCGCGGGCGTGCCGGCGCCGGCACGCCACCACAGCCGACGCCGCGATCAGCCGAGGGGTTCCGCCCTTTCCGACGGCCGCCCGCACGCGAAGGAGGACCACGCCCATGCCGGTCATCGAAGTAGATCATCTGCAGAAACGGTACGGGGAGAAGGTCGCCGTCGCGGACGTCTCCTTCACCGTCGAACAGGGCGAGATCTTCGGCGTGCTGGGCCCCAACGGAGCGGGCAAGACCACGACCGTCGAGTGCGTGCAGGGGCTGCGTCGGCCCGACGGTGGCACCATCCGGGTGCTCGGGCTCGACCCGGTCCGCGACCGCACCGAGGTGCGCCAGCGCGTCGGTGCCCAGCTCCAGGAGAGCCAACTGCCCGACAAGGTGCGGGTATGGGAGGCGCTGGACCTGTACCGGTCCTTCTACCGCAACCGGGCCGACATCGACGAGCTCCTGACCGACCTCGGCCTGGCCGAGCAGCGCAACACCTACTTCCAGAAGCTCTCCGGCGGGCAGAAGCAGCGGTTGTCGGTGGCGCTGGCCCTGGTCGGGCGGCCCGAGGTCGCCATCCTCGACGAGCTGACCACGGGGCTCGACCCGCAGGGCCGCCGGGACACCTGGGACCTGGTCGAGCGGATCCGCGACCGGGGCGTCACCGTCGTGCTGGTCACCCACTTCATGGAGGAGGCGGAACGCCTCTGCGACCGGCTCGCGATCATCGACCAAGGGCGGGTGGTGGCGATCGACAGCCCGTCCGGCCTGCTCGACCGGGTCGGCACCGACCACCGGGTGCACTTCCGGCCCGACGAGCCGGTCGAGGACGCGCTGCTGCTCGCGTCGCCCGACGTGACCGGGGTGTCCCGCTACGGCGCGGAGGTGGTGGTGACCGGCACGAAGGACGTCCTCCAGTCGGTCCTGTCCGCGCTCAACGGGGCCGGCATCCGCTACACCGGGCTCCGGGTCGAGCAGCCCAGCCTCGACGACGCGTTCGTGTCCCTGACCGGCCGTGGGGGCCGGACCGCCACGCAGTCCCCGATTGACGAGAGGTCATCGTGAGCGCCCTGACGAAGCTGATCGCCGTCGAGACGAAGCTGTTCCTGCGGGAGCCGGTGTCGTTGTTCTTCGTCTTCGCCCTGCCGATCGGCCTGATGCTCGTCTTCGGGCTGCCGCAACGCGCCGGCACGGCCGCTGACACCGGGCAGCACGCCGAGCAGACCTTCCTGCCGTCCCTCGCCCTGGCCCTGACGATCGGCATGCTCGCGCTCTTCACCCTGCCGATGGCGCTCGGCATCTACCGCGAACGCCGGGTCCTGCGCCGCCTGGCGACCACCCCGGTGCAGCCCGCCCTCCTGCTGGTGGCGCAGGTCGTGGTCAACCTCGTGATGGGCGTCCTCGGTGCCGTGGTCACCGCGATCGCCGTACGGTTCCTGCTGGACCAGCCGGCGCCGGCCAACTTTCCCGGTTTCGTGCTGGCGTTCCTGCTCGGGGTGGCGTGCCTCTTCGCCGTCGGGCTGCTGATCGCGGCGCTGGCGCCGTCCGCCCGGGCGGCGCAGTCGATCGGCCCCGCGCTGTTCTTCCCGCTGCTCTTCCTGGCCGGCGCCTGGCTGCCTCGTGACCGGATGCCGGCCGTCCTGGCCTTCATCGGCGACTACTCGCCGCTGGGCGCCACGGTGGACACCATCGGCGCGGCGTGGGCGGGTGCCAGCCCGGAGTGGGGGCAGCTGCTCGCCCTGGCCGTGACGGCCGTGCTCGGCTCCGTGGCGGCCACCCGGTTCTTCCGCTGGGAGTGAGCCGACCGGTGGCCGGCGCCCGGGGCATCGTCGCTGCCCAGGGCCGGTCCTAGGGGTCCGCTAAGGGTGTTCGGCCGATGTGACCTGGATTACGTTCGGTGCGGAACGGGCGGCCGGCCACCGGAACAACGACGTTCGACCCGGAGCGTCCGTTCACCCCGGCAACGGGTGTCGTCAGACCTGTGTGGACGCGTCCGCCGGCCAGCGGCGGGCCCGTCCGAGGTGTGCGGAATGCGACGGAGGTCGTGCCATGAAGGACTTTTCGCAAGCTGATCCGGTCGCCCGGGACGTCGTCGGCATCATCGACGTCGTCCTGGAGGGCGGCCCGGCCGACCTGCCGGCCGACCTGCGCAGCCACCGGGTGGCGCGGGCGGAGGAGAAGATCAAGGTCCGGCACTACGGAGGGTACGAGCACTTCGAGCGGGGCTCCGCCCCAGAAGCGGCTGACGTGCCCGTGGTCTTCCGCTGGACCGGTCGAACCCGGATCGCCGAGTAGCGGAAGGGCGGCACGAGTCTCATGAGGGCAGCGAACGACCGGCCGGGGCCCCACCTCACGGTCGGCGACACGGCCGAAGCCATCGCCTTCTACACGGACGTCTTCGACGCCGTCCAGATCCAGCGGGAGTGCCTGCTCGACGGCCGCGTCCTGCGCGCGGAACTGGCCGTCGGAAGCCACCACCTGACCGTCAGCGAATGGGACGAGGCGCGGCCCTCCGCCGGAGGCGACAGCCGGGACGACGACGTGTTGACCATCGAGCGGGCCGACCCCGAGTCGGTGCTGCGGCGCGCGGTGGCCGCCGGTGCCCACGTCGAGACTCAGGCGGACGCGTCGTCCCACGTGACGCTGCGCGATCCGGCCGGTCTGTGCTGGACCGTCGTCGGACCGCGGCGGGCGGCATAGGCGACCGCCGCCGACGTCGGCCGACGGCCGGGACGAGGACGCACGAAGGGGCTGCGCTCACCGAGCGCGGCCCCTTCGGCTATATCCCGCGATCTCCCCCGCGCCCACAACGCACCCGGCGTGGCGCGACGTCGTCAACGTCGCACTGTCTGCAGGAGGCCGCCGTTCAGCCGACGGTGCTTCCAGTACAGGTCCCGGCGGGCGCCCTTCGGGAAACCGGGCTTCCAGGGCTTTATCGGACCTGCCGGATGAATGATCGCCGCGTCGGACAACTTGCCGCCGAATTCCGGCTCCAACCGCCATGCCATGAGGTCGTTCCAGCGCCGGGGAAGCCTCAGCCAGTTGCCGTAGACGGCGTAGTTCAGGGCGTCCTGATCCGGATAGCGGGATTCGTGCGCGTGGCGGGCGAGGTAATTCAGGCTCGTCTCGGTTACTTTGGCCTCTTTCCAGTGCGGGACGTCAATGAGAAGCACCCCCGAGTTGAAATAGTCGGCGCGCGGGTCCAGTTCCTTGTACGACGCGAGGCCGGGCAGACCCCCCATGTCCAGCAGACGTCGGTTGAACGGGTCCCGCACGGCGCCGAGGGGTGCCGTGCCCATGTCGATCTCGAACAGCGGTTTGAGCGAGTTGGTGCACATCACGTCGCAGTCCAGGTAGAGCACCCGCTCGACGTCGGCCGGAAGCGCTCCGGGAACCAGTAGACGCAGGTACATCGCGGGGGAGAGGTACTGCAACAACGGGTCGGACCCCCTGGGCAGCCTCATCACGGAGGTGTCCACGTCCAGGAACGAGACCGTCGCGTTGGGCCCCGCGGCGCGGCCCAGGATCGTTCGCGCCCGACCGTCGACATCGTCGGCAGTGATGACCCAGTAGCGCAGGTCCTCGTCCGGCATGGCGTCCGCCACGGTCGCCATGACCACGGCTGCGTGAGCGGAGTAAGCGGCGTCGAAAGTCAGAGTGAGATCCACAGGCTCTCCTCGCGGAATTCGAGCGTTGTCCATGAAGCTTGCCCGCGAAGCGGGGCGATCGCAAGAGAGGAATGCGGCGTGGGACGCATTGTCGGCATCACCCCTGGCGTCCAATGTCGCTGTGGAATGGGTCCTTATTCGACCCTTTCCGATAGGCGGTCCGAGTTTTCCGTTCCTCGGCGCCGGCCAATGAAAGCAGGGCGCCCGGATGCGCGCCTTACGGAACTCGGCATCCAGGCTGGCCCGGGACCGGAAAGCTCAGGCCGGGCTGTTTCACGAAACGCCGTCGGTCGTGGTGAATGCCTGTTCGCAGGCGTTGCCCTGGTTCGGCTGGCGCGTCGCGGGCGCCGGGCAGGTCAACGGCGACGGCTGTCCATAGTGGTCACGTTGTCCGCGGCGGACGGGCGTTGCGCTTGCGTACGGCGAAGAAGAGCGCCGCGGCCCGGCGGACGTCGCCCGGCCGTCGTGGATCCGTGGCGACGTCGTGCAGCAGGTCCCGGTCGGCCCGGTCCGCGGCCAGCGTCATGAGCAGCGAGAAGCACTCCCGCGCGGCGTCCCGGCCGGCGGGGCGGTCCGCGCCGCCGGCCCAGTGCGTCAGCAGCGCCGCGAGCACGTCCGCCCGGAACGGGAGTGCGCCGGCCCCGCCCGTCCCGGCGCGGCTGGCGAGCAGGTGACCGGCGGCGATCGCGCCGTCCGGCTCCGCCAGGCGGTCCCGCAGGAAGGCCGGCGCGACGGCGGCCCGGCTGATCGCCTGCAACGCGACGAACCGCGTCGAGCGGGTGTTCATCAGCGTCACCCACTCGTCGGGCCGCCAGTCCCGGGCCAGCGGCCCCGCCGCCAGGTAGTCCACCAGGCTGGGCCAGACCGAGGCCAGGGTGTGCCGGTCGGCCCGGAAGAGGTTCGTGGCGAGCAGGATCTGCCGTACGTGGGCGGGCCAGTCGGGCAGCGCCCGGGCCGGGGGAGCCGGCGCGTGCGCCGCCGACCAGTCCACGACCGCCGCCACCGGATCGCCCCCGGTGACCGCGGCGGTCGCCGCCACCTCGACGAGTTCGGTGTGCCGCGCCATCAGCCAGGCGGCGATCGACTCGCCCTCGGGTGGGCAGCGCAGCAGCGCCTCACAGGCGGCGTCCAGGCTGTCCCGGCCGCCGCGCAGCAGGGCGCGGACGAACTCGTCGAGCAGGGCCGCCGGGCCGGGCTGCGGGGCTGCTTCCGCCTGCCCGCCCTCCCACACCAGCACGGCGATGGTGGCGGTCAGCGGGTTGTGCACCGGGCCGGTGATGCGCTGGGCATGGGCCCAGTCCAGGAACCGGCGCGCCGTGGCGTCGTCCGGGAACCACCGGGCGGCCAGCAGCGCGACGTCGGCGTCGGTGAAGTGCGCCAGGTGGTACGCCGCGTAGCCGTCGCCCAGCACGGCCAGCTCGTCCTCGGCCAGGTGCCGCGTGGTCACCAGGAGGCGCCACGGCTTCGGCGCGGCGGCCGGGGCGGGGGAGCGGGCCAGGGTGGCGAGGCGGTTGAGCACGACGGCCCGCTCGTCCGGGTCGGCGACTGCGTCGACCCCGTCGACGCAGACCAGCCACCGCCGCCCGGGAGCGGGCGGCTGCTCCACGTCGAGCGGGGCGCCCTCCCGCGGGTACGCCTCGGCGAGCGCGGCGGGCAGCGGCTGGTGCACCAGGGCGGCGGCCGGCAGGCTCACCAGCACCGGACCGGGCGGGGACCGTCGCCGCCGGCCGCGTCCGGCGAGCCAGCGCTGCGCCGACCGGGCGCTCTCGTAGCGGACGAGCGCCGTCTTGCCGCTGCCCGGCTCACCGATCAGCAGCACGTTGCCGGCGCCGGTGAGCAGGTCCGCCACGTCGACGCCGTCGCCGGCCGGGGCGAGTCGGGGCACCACCCGGCGCGGCACGTACACCTCGGACAGCGGCTTCACGTACCCGCCGAACCGGTGCGGGTGCACGATGCCGGCGTCCGCCTCCCGCTTCCAGACCGGGCTCAGCGCGGACCACCAGCCGCGCCGGTCCCGGTCCCGGGTGTACCGGCGGACGGCGAGGACCGCGCCGGCGAGCGCCAGCGTGCCGCTGACGACTCCGGCGACCTGGTTGGGGATCTCCAGGTCCATCGGCGTCAGGGCCGGCCGGCGCCGGGCCGGTCCGCCGCCAGGTGGTGGGCCCCGCACCCCTCGCAGTAGGCGCCGGTCTGCGTCTCGCCGCAGTGCCGCCACGGCGCGGGCGGGCCGGCCGGCGCGGACCGCTGCGCCGGCGGCTCCTGCGGCCCCCACCGCGAGGTGTGGTGGGACACGACCAGGGAGGACTGGGTCAGCCGGGCGTCCACGTCGGGCTTGAGGCGGACCCGGCCGCCGGCGGCGTCCAGGACGTCCACCACCCGGGCGAGCAGGACCACGTCGTCGTCGCGGCCCGCGGCGTGGGCGAGCGCGACCGCGCGGCCCAGGTGCTCCTCCGCCTCGCCGGTCCGGCCCGCCCGGGCGGCCGTCAGCCCGCGCTGGACCGCCGCCGCGTAGTCCTGCTGCCGGGTGTAGTGGGCGACGCTCTCGTTGATCTCCGAGTACCGCAGGGCGTCCTCGGTCCACTCCACGGTGATCGGCGCCTCGACCGGCTCGCCGTCCGCGTCGGCGTGGACGCTCACCCAGCCGACCCGCCGGCGTGCCCCCGGCGCCATCGCGTCGACCTCCAGGGCGACGTGGTAGTCCCGCTGGTCGTGCGGGCTCCACGCGCCGACCGGGTAGTCGGTGGTCAGCTCGCCGGCCGGCTCGCCGCGCCCCGTGAGGTCGGCGATCGCCGGGTGTACCTGCTTGACGAAGCGGACCCGGGTCAGCCCGGTGGTGCGCACCCGGAGCCGCACGCCGGCGACCCGGCGGGACATCGCGCGCCTCAGCACCGCCCGGAACTCGTCGGCGAGCCCGGCGAGATCCTCCACCGGCACGACGGGGTTGGCCCCCAACGCCTCCGCGATGCCCAGCAGTTCCGCCGCGTCCCAGTCGTGCACGCCGTCGGCGGAGCCGATGGCGCGGCAGTCGACGGTGAAACGCCCCACGCAGTCGTCCACCGCCGCCCGCAGGTCGGCCGGGCGCTGGGACTCGTTGCGGCCGTCGGTGAGCAGGATGACGTGCCCGATCGCGTCGGGCCGCGTGGCGAGCAGCCGGCGGGCCAGCAGCAGCCACGTGCCGATGGCGGTGCCGCCGTGCGGCGCCACGCGCCGCAGCGCGTTGCGGGCGGCGGCGCGGGTGCTCTCGTCGGCGACCGCCAGCCGCCGGTCGCCCGGGTAGACCATCGTGGCGTTGGCGGTGCCGGCCACCACCGCGAACGCGACCCCGTCCGGCAGGGCGTCGATGGCGGCGGCGGTCGCCTGCCGGGCGGCCCGCATCTTGGCCTGCGGCGCCCCCATCGAGCCGGAGGAGTCGAGCAGGATCACCTCGGCCAGGCCGTCGTGGCGGACGTCCCCGTCCTCCGGCTCCGCGCCCTGGACGGTGGCGACGACGTCGACGACCGCCCCGTCGGCGGGCACGTACTCGGTGTGGTGCACGCTCAGGCGCAGCGGCAGACCGTTGGCGGGGGGCACGGGTGACCTCTTTCCGTCGGGGCCGGCGGCCGGGCTCACCACCACGTCACCGGCCGGTACGCGTTGGCAAGGTCGACGAGCGCGATCCGCTCGCGCCGGTCGGCGGTGCGTCGGGCCCGGGACCGGCACCGGCGCTCGAACGCGCCGCGCAGGGCGTCCTCCTCCAGCGGGTGGCCGAACAGTCGCCGCCCGGCGTGGCGCCCGGCGGCCAGGTCGCAGTCCAGCGCGATCCGCAGGATGTGCGCCTCGACCTGCTCGCGTTCGTCGAACGGGGGCAGCTTGTCGACCATTCCTGCGGCGTCGAGCGCGGCGTCGAGCCGGTGCCCGTCGTCCGGCACGTCGAGCAGGATCCGCACCGCGCAGGTCACCGCCACCGTCGAGGCCCGGGACGACTCCGGCACCTTCAGCAGGGCGTCGGCGGCGCTGCGCGGGTCGGCCGTCGCCAGCAGGCAGCGGGCCAGCCCGAAGGCCGCGCCCACCACGCCCGGGTCGGTGTCCCACACCCCCCGGTAGTGGTCGGCGGCCGTGCGTGGGTCGCCGTCGAGTTCGCAGGCCACCGCGTACGCGAGCCGGGTGGAGACCTCGCCCGGCAGCCACCCGTAGACCTGCGCGAAGCGGCGGCGGGCGGTGCCGAAGTCCCGGCCCACCAGGGCCACCAGGCCGCGGTGCCACCACAGCGACCAGTCCCGCAACTCCTCGGGGAACTCGGCGAGCAGCGGCCCCGCCTCGTCCGCCCGGCCGGCGGCGAGGTGTGCCCGGACGGCTCGGTAGGTGACCTGCGCCGTCCGCTCCGGGGCGGTCTTCAGTAGCTCGATGAGCTCCGCCGGGTCGGTCGGGCCGAGCGAGGCGAGGAAACCGGCGGCCGGGTCGGCGCCGTCGACCAGGGGCGCGGGCAGACCGAGCATGATCTCCACGACGTCGAGCGCGTCCCCGTCGGTGTGCAGGCCGAACGCGCACGCGGAGGGGCTGAACAGAGTGGACCGGGTCGGCCGGGGCACGCCGTCGCCCGCCGAGGCGACCTGCCGCCGGACCCCCCGGACCTGCTCGCGCATCTCGGCGGCGGAGGCGAACCGGTCGTCCGGCTCGGCGGCGGTGGCGCGGGCCAGCAACCGCAGGAACGGGTCGAGCCGCGCCGGCACGGGCAACCGCAGCAGGTCCGGTCCGGGCGGGATCCGGGTCACGTCGACGGACCGGGGCACCAGGGTCAGCGCCGCGAGGGTCCGGCCGACGGTGTAGAGGTCCGACCGTACGCTCGGGCCGGCCGGCCCCAGGCGTTCCACCTCCGGGGCGGTGAAGCCCGCGGTGCCCCAGGCCGGGCTCACCGTGTTGTCGATCCGGCGGGCGGCGCCGAAGTCGACGAGCTTGATCGGGTCGTTGGCGCCCTGGCCGCCGACCCGCATCACGTTCTCGGGCTTCAGGTCGCAGTACAGCCAGCCCTGGTCGTGCAGGTACTCGAAGGCGTCGAGGATCTGCACGCCGTACCCGAGCGCCTGTGCCACGTCGACGGCGCAGGAACCGCCGCCCGGCCCGGCCGCGCTGCGCGCCTCCTCGAGGGTGCCCCCGTTGACGTACTCCATCACCAGGTAGCCGGCGTCCCGGTCGGACTCGGGCCGCAGCGCGTGGGTGATCGTGACGATGTGCGGGTGGTTCAGGGCGATCAGCGCCTGCCGTTCGGCGACGAACGCCGCGACGGCCTCCCGGTCCTCCGGGTTGCGCTGCCCCTTCAGCACCCGCCACGCGCCGTCCATGTCCTCGTCCCGGGCGAGGAACACCCAGCCGACCCCGCCGTTGCCCAGGCAGCCCTCGATCCGGTAGCGCCCGGCCCGCAGGTCGCCGTTGGCCAGCGGCGGGGTGAAGGAGTACCGGGTGCCGCAGTCCGGGCAGTATCCGGCGACCCGGGGCAGCCGGCGCCGGCAGGTCGTCTTCGCGCAGTAGCGGGAGTGCTCGGGGACGACCGGCTGCGACACCAGCGCCGACAGCGGGTCGTGGGGCCGGGCGGTGGGCAGCACGGCCGGCTGCTCCCACGGCCGGGACGCCGTTCGCGCCGGGCGCCGGTCGAGGTCGGGGCCGGGGCCGGGGCTCGGCCCCGGGCCGGTGGCGGCGCCGGCCCCGGCGCACTCGTGCCCCCACAGCCGGCAGAACCCGTCGGAGTCCACGCTGCCGGGGCAGTTGCGCTCCGCGCAGCCGCGGCTGACCGCCGTCATCGCGTACCCCCGTTCACGGCCTGCTGGTAGGCCCGGACCGCCCGGCTGGCGCCGGTCACGTCGAAGACGTCGGGGCGCAGCGCGGCCCGGGCGTCCCGGTAGCTCTCCTCGACGCCGGGATGCTCGGCCCGGCCCACGTCGGCGGCCTTCTGCCGGTACGCCTCCAGCCGCCCCGTGAGCTCCAGGTGGCACCGGCGGCGCAGCCGGCGCCGCGCGGCGTCGGTCAGCTCGACCGCCCGGTCGACGGCTTCGGACAACGTCCCGTCGCCCCCGTCCGGCCCGGCGTCGCCGCGCAGCCACCGCCCCCGGCCCGCCGCCTCGGCGGCGGCGACCTGCTCCAGCAGCCCGTCGACCGCGAGCCCGGCCACGGGGTCGGCCCCGTCGCCCAGGCCCTCGGCGGCGGCGTCCGCGGCGAGCCGCCGGAGCCGGTCCAGGGAGGAGCGCAGCCGCTGCGCCCGGACCGCCAGCCGGTCGCGGCCGTGCGCGTCCACGATCCGGCGGATCCGGGCCACGTGCTCGCGGGCCGCCACCACGACCTGCTCGACGGTCATCTCCTCCAGGCGGACCGGCTCGCCGGTCGCCGCGGTGAACCGGACCCGGCAGGGGCCGGCCAGCAGCCGGGCCAGCGCGTCCGCACCGGCGGGCGTGGACCGGTCGACGCCGTCGAGGTCGTCGACCAGGCGGTCCAGGGCCAGCGACAGGCAGCCGAGCCGGTGCAGCAGGTCCCGGGCCTCACGCGCGGACGCCGCGGCGGGGCCGGTCGGCTGCCGGAAGGCGTCGGTGACGAGCTGCTGCACCTCGAGCAGGCTCTCGCACACCCAGGCGTGCGCCGCCAGGGTGGCGTCGAGGCGTTCCCGGTGGGACATCAGGCGCCGCCCGTCAGTCGGTCGGCCGCGGCGTGACCGGCGGCGGGTCGGGGGGCGGCCACACCGTGGTCGGCGGCTCGGGCGACGGCATGCCCCTGTCCCGGTGCCCGGCGAGCCACCGGTCGTGGGCCTGCCGCCACACCGTCGCGGTGCGCGGCGACGCCAGCACGTGGTTCACGTACGCGGCCAGCTCCCGGCCGTGGTCGAGGTGGAACGCGAAGGCGTGCGGCTCGTCGGTGAACCAGGTGCAGTCGGAGTCCCGGTGGTACGCGCAGAACTGCCGGTCGCGGCGTGGCGGCTCGGTCACCAGCATCGTGTCCGGGGCCATCTGGGCGAAGCCCAGCAGGATGTTCTCGTCGGTGCTGACGCCCTCGACCTGGCCCTGGCGCAGCATGACGAGGCAGTCGACCGAGTGGATGGCCTGCACCGGCACGAGCCGCTCGCCCGCCAGGGTGCGGTAGCTGGAGATCATCGCGAGCGAGGTCGTGTTCGCGCCGGCGCAGACCCGCTTGCCGCCGAGCTGCTCCATGCCGGCGTACTCCGGCACCCCGTCGGCGCGTTCGCGGACCAGCACGCTCTGACCGGAGTCGAGGTAGTCGTTGGAGAAGACGACCCGCCGGGCGCGTTGGCACGTCGCCGTCAGGGAGGTGGCCACGACGTCGATCTCGCCGTTCTCCACCATGGTGAAGGCGCCCTGGCCGGGCGGCACCACCTTGAAGGTGAGCCGCTCGCGCGGGTCCTCCGTCGGCCAGAGGGCCCGGGCGACCGCCAGCATCAGCTCGATGTTGAAGCCCTCGAACCGCTGGGTGCGGGCGTCCCAGTGGCTCATCGTGGCGTCGGACGGGTCGACGCCCACCACCAGCTCGCCCCGGTCGAGGATCCGGGACGGTGGGGTCGAACTCGCGGGAAGGCTGCGGCGTACCGGGCAGATCGCGTCCGCCCCGTCGGTCGTCGGGACCGTCGCCACGCCCTGCGGCCGCGCCGGGGGCGCGGGAGGCGGCGCCGTCGGCGCGGTGCACCCGGTGAGGGCGGTCAGGAGCGCGGCGACCATCGCCCCCCGGCCACCGCGTCGCGTCGTCGTCGGAGCCCTCCGGGTCGCGTTCACTGGTACTCCAGGTAGCGCTGGCGCAGCCCGGCGACCACCCCGGCGGCGGCGAGCAGCGTGACCCAGGCGGCCGTGCCGCCGAGATGGCGTGGCGCCTCGGGCAGGTCGGTCACCATCCGGGAGACCTCCTGGTTGCGGGCGGTCAGGTCGGCGAGGAGGTGGCCCTCCGCGGTGACGAACGCCCGGCCCGCCGAACCGTCGCTGAGCACGGTGTCGACCGCGTTGCGGAACGCGTCGGGTGTCCGGCTCTGCCGGGCCGGCCAGACCGCCTCCGTCAGGGCGGTGCAGTCGATCCGGTCCCTCGGGGGCTCCTGCCCGGCGGGATCGGCGCAGAGGTCCCGCCGGTCGAAGTCGGCCTTGTGTCCCGCCGGGTCGACGCTCGCCCCGAGCCCGAGGTAGACGTCGGCGCGGCCGGCCAGCAGGGTGCCGAGCCGCTGCTGGGTGGCGCTCTGCGCGTCGACCGCCCGTTCCAGCTCGGGGAACCTCCGGTCGGCGTCCGGCCAGTGCCACCACGACGAGACCAGCATGGCCAGCGCGGCCGCGGTGCCCAGCGAGGCCAGCAGCAGGCCGGCGTTCAGCCGGCGCCGGGTCTTGCGGCGCAGCCACACCTGCACCACCACCAGGGCGGCGAGGGTGCCCAGCGGCACCAGCACGGACGCGGCGAGCCACGGCCGCGCGTCGGCGCGGGCCTCGAGCAGGCGCCGGGTGTCGTAGTTCCACAGGCCCTGCGCCGCGGTGAGCAGTTCGGTGGACATGTAGTGCGACGCCTCGCGGGCGTAGGCCGAGGCGAGCACGGCGCGGGCCGCCGCGTCGTCCGTCCCGGTCTCCGCCGTCGTCGTCTCCGCCGGAGCGCAGGGGCGGCGCTGCTCCGCGCCGGGAAGCGCGGGGAGGGGGCCGGCCACCCGCAGCGCGGCGCAGACCACGTCCCGGTAGACCTTCAGCCGCGCGGCGATCGTCGCCAGCCGGGTCAGCCGGTCGGGGTCGTCGACGGCGTTGCCCATCGAGTCGGTCAGCGTGCGCTCCACCTCGTGCACCGCCGCGTCGTACGCGCCGACGAGCGACGCGCGCCGGCCCTCGGTGGGCGGGAGCAGGAAGACGGCGCTGGCGGCGACGTCGGCGTCGGCGAGGCCCTGGTAGATCTCCCGGGCGGTCGTGCTGGTGCGCACGGCGGTCTCGGCGGACCGCTCGCCCAGCGTGGTGGCGGACGCCCGGGACTGCACGGCGACGGCGGCGGTCGCGGCGAGCGCGGCGACCAGCACGGCGCCGCCGACCACGATCAGCGCCGGGGTCGTCCGCAGGGCGTCGCGGAGCCGGCCCGCGCGACGTCTCCGTCGGGTGGCCGGGGTCGACCGGTCGGCCCCGGGTCCGTCCCCCGTGTGCGGCGCCATGCACGTCCTCTCGCTCGCCGGGCCCCGCCCGACGGCCCTCCTGGTGTGGGCGTCGCGGTGTCGGAAGCAGCCCCGTTCCGCCCCGCCGCGCGGCGACCACCGGCCTTGCCGGCGGCCGACGTGGTGATCGCGGGCGAGGAGGGACCAGGGTGCCAGACGAAGTCGGCCGGCGATACGGGTATGTCCGGTATCTGACCTGATAGTTCCCATGCGCCCGGCGCGTCCCGTCGCCGATCCCCGGGGCGGGGCCGCGTCCACGAGGGCCGACGGCCGATCAGGACGGTGAGTCGCCGGCCCGGTCGCGGGGCGGGAAGGCCAGGGCGAGGGTGAGGTCGAGGACGGTCCCCGGGTCGGTCAGCCGGTCGCCGTACAGTTCGCGGAGCTTGCCCATCCGGTAGCGCACGGTCTGCGGGTGCACGAAGAGGTCGGCGGCGACGTCGTCGCGCCGGCCGTGGTGCAGCAGCCAGGAGCGCAGCGTCTCGGCGAGGCGGTCGGCGGTGGCGGGCGGCAGCGACGCCAGCGGCGCCAGGACCCGGGCGCGCAGGTCGGCGATCCCCTCCGGGTCCGTGCTCAGTGCCAGCTCGGCGAGGTGCTGCTCGGTGTCCAGCGCCGCGCCGTCGTCGGCGGGGTGGAGGCCGAGCGACAGGGCCCGGGTCGCGCGCTGGTAGGAGGAGGCCACCCGGGTCCACGGGCGGGCGGGGCCGAGCACCGCGCGCCGCCCGCGCAGCACCCGGGCGAGCTGGCGCCGCCGGTCGCCGTGCGTGTCGGGCACCAGCAGCACCGCGAGGTCCTCGCCCGCCGCGGTCGCCGGCAGCTCCTCGCCGCTCTCCAGGGTGTGCGGGTGCAGCAGCGCGAGCGCCGCCCGGAGGTTGGCCCGCGGCAGCAGCACGACGGTGAGGGTCTGCGGCGGCGGCCAGTCGGCCCGGTCGGCGCTGCGCAGCAGCACCTCCTCGGGCTCGCCGGCGAGCAGCCGCTGGGTGAGCCGTTCCAGGTTGCGGCGCCGGGCCCGGCCCACGCTGGCCAGCTCGTCGGCGTGCCCGGCCACGCTGGCGGCGGAAAGTTCGTCGATGTACGCGAACATCAGCTCGGCGAACTCGGCGACGGTGGCCGCGGACGACCCGCCCTGCACCGTGGTGGTCGACATCTCCCGCCACGAGACGCGGGCGCCCACCCGGTACGCGGCCAGCAGCGCGTCCATGCTCCGGCCGGAGCGCGCCTCGCCGCTGCCGAGGGCGTACGCGGCCTCCAGGGCGCCGACCAGGGGCGTGCTCGGGTCGGCGCACTGGGAGCGCTCGATGAGCTGGAGGAACGTGCCGAGGGCGAGCTGCACCGCGGTCTCGATCTTCTCGCGCATCTGGCCGGTGAGGGTGCCGGAGTAGCTCGGGACCTCGGCGGTGATCGCGGTGATCGTCCGCTCGGCGAGCAGCGGCAGCCGGTCGCGCAGCGCGGCCGCGACCCGCACGTCCAGTTCGAGGCCGGCCGCACGCCGGGTGGCCTCGGAACGTTCCGACACGTTTGTTCCCTCCGCACAAAAAGCCTGGATCGGTTCACCTTCGCAGGCCAAGATTTTATGCCAGGCCGCCGCGACCATCGAATCATGACGACCACCGTCCCGCGCCCACCCGCGAAGGCGTCCCTGCGGGGCCGCATCCTGCGGCTGGCCGCGTCGGTCACCACCCCGCTGCTGCCCGACGACTACCTCGACCTGGTGGCCCCGCTGCGCTCCGGGGCGGACCTGCGCGGCCGGATCGTCGCCGTCCGCCCCGAGACCGCCGACGCGGCGACACTGGTGATCCGGCCGGGCCGCGACTGGCGGGGCCACACCCCCGGCCAGTACGTCCGCCTCGGCGTCGACGTCGACGGCGTGCGCCTGTGGCGGGCGTACTCGGTCACCTCGGCCCCGACCGCCCGCGGGCCCATCTCGATCACCGTCAAGGCGATCCCGGACGGCGTGGTCAGCAACCACCTCGTCCGCCGGGCGCAGCCCGGGACGCTGGTCCAGCTCGACCAGGCCCAGGGCGACTTCGTGCTGCCGGGCCGGCCGCCCGCCCGGGTGCTCTTCGTGACCGCCGGCAGCGGGGTCACTCCGGTGATGGGGATGCTGCGCTCGGGCGTACTGGCCGGCGCCGACGTCGTCGTGGTGCACTCCGCGCCGACCCCGGCCGACATGATCTTCGGCGCCGACCTGCGGAACCTCGCCGCGCAAGGCGCGATCCGGCTGGTGGAGCGGCACACCGACGCCGACGGGCTGCTCACCGTGGCCGACCTCGCCGGCCTCGTGCCCGACCACCTCGACCGGGAGACCTGGGCCTGCGGCCCGGTCGGCCTGCTCGACGCGCTGGCGGAGCACTGGGCGGCCCGGGGTCGCGGCGACCGGCTGCACACCGAGCGGTTCCGGCCCACCGTCATCTCACCCGGGGAGGGCGGCACCGTCACCTTCGCCCGCTCGGGGGTGACCGTGGCGGCCGACGGCGCCACCCCGCTGCTCGACGCCGGCGAGAACGCCGGGGTGCTGATGCCCTCGGGCTGCCGGATGGGCATCTGTTTCGGCTGCGTCCTGCCGCTGCGCCAGGGCGCGGTCCGCGACCTGCGCAACGGGGACCTGACCACGGCGGTGCCCGGCGACGGCGTCCTCATCCAGACCTGCGTGTCGGCCGCGGCCGGCCCCTGCGACATCGACCACTGACCGGAGTACCCGACGTGACCGTGATCCAGAACAAGCCCGTCAACCCGATCGCCCACCTGACCGCCGAGGACATCGAGACCATCGGCAAGGAACTCGACGCGATCCGCGATCGGGTGATCGCCGACCGGGGCGAACGGGACGCCGCGTACATCCGCCGGGTCATCTCGACGCAGCGCAAGCTGGAGCTGGGCAGCCGGGTGGTGCTGCTGTTCTCGCTCTTCCCGCCGGCCTGGATCGTGGGCACCGCCGGCCTGACCGTGGCCAAGATCCTGGAGAACATGGAGATCGGCCACAACGTCCTGCACGGCCAGTGGGACTGGATGCGGGACCCGAAGATCCACTCCACCACCTGGGAGTGGGACCACGTCTCGCCGGCCGACCAGTGGAAGCACTCGCACAACGAGCTGCACCACCGGTACACGAACGTGATCGGCAAGGACAACGACCTCGGGTACGGCATCATGCGCGTCGACGAGGACCAGCGGTGGCAGCCGTTCCACCTGGGCCAGCCGCTGTGGAACTTCATCAACGCCTGCTTCTTCGAGTACGGCATCGCCGCGTACGACCTGGAGCTGGGGCGCAACCTGCGCAAGGGCCGGCACAAGAAGCCGGAGTTCCGGGCCCGGGCCCGCGCGGTGGGGCGGAAGATCCGCCGGCAGGTGCTCAAGGACTACGTCCTGCACCCGCTGCTGTCCGGGCCGTCGTTCCTGCACACGCTCGCCGCCACGTTCACCGCCAACCTCCTGCGCAACCTGTGGAGCCACTCGGTGATCATGTGCGGGCACTTCCCGGAGGGCGTGGAGACCTTCTCCCGGCGCTCGATCGAGGGCGAGACCCGCGGCGAGTGGTACCTGCGGCAGATGCTCGGCTCGGCCAACATCAGCGGCAGCCGGCTGCTGCACATCATGACCGGAAACCTGTCGTACCAGATCGAGCACCACCTCTTCCCCGACCTGCCCAGCAACCGCTACCAGGAGATCGCCCCCGAGGTGCGGGCCCTGTTCGACCGGTACGGGCTGAAGTACACCACCGGCTCGCTGCCCCGGCAGGTGTTCTCCGCGTGGAAGAAGGTCTTCCGGCTGTCCCTGCCCAACCGGAAGACCCCGGACCCGGTCGACGACCGTCCCGCCCCGGCCCTCGCCTCCGTGGGCGCCTGACCATCCCCGACGCCGCCGCCCGGGCGCGAAACGCGCTGGGCGGCGGCGTCGCCGTCCGCGTACAGTCGGGGGCATGGAGATCAGGCGTTCCTTCGCCGCCGCGGCCGCGCGAGCTTCGCGCTCGTCGGTCGCCGCCGCCTGACCTCACCACCTCCCGCCGGCGACCGGAAACGGTCCGCCGGCGGACTTCTCCGTCGTCCCGGCCCGCCGGTTCCCGGCGGTGGACCCTTTCCGGTCGCCCCACCCGGAAAGGCCGTCCGCCATGACGTACGACCCGATCAGCCGCACCTTCGTCGACTTCTTCCGCCAGCGCGGCCACGAACTCGTGCCCGACGGCTCGCTGATCCCGCCGCCGGGCGACCCGGTGCTGTTCACCACCTCCGGCATGCACCCCCTGACCCCCTACCTGGAGGGCCGACCCCACCCACTGGGCCGGCGCCTGGTCAACGTGCAGCGCTGCCTGCGCACCACCGACCTGGACGAGGTCGGCGACACCACCCACCTGACCGTGTTCCGGATGCTGGGTTCCTGGTCGCTCGGCGACTACGGCCTCCCGCAGAGCCTGCGCTGGGGCTACGAACTGCTGCGCGACGGCTTCGGCGTCGACCACGACCGGCTGCACGTGACGGTCTTCGGCGGCGACGACCAGGTCGGCCCGGACGAGTCCTCGTTGCGCACCTGGGGTGAGCTGGGCCTGCCCGTGGAGCTGACCGGGGAGGAGCTACTAGTGGTTGCTGTCCTTTCTAGAGCTGTCCATAATTGACTGTCGTGGGGAGTGTCTATCGGATCGGCGAGTTTGCCGAGCGGGTGGGTCGCTCGGTGAGCACGGTGCGCCGGTGGGAGGCGGAGGGCCGGATCACGGCCCGTCGTCTGCCGTCGGGGCAGCGGTATTTCGACGATTCGGATGTGCGCAGGGTTTTGCAGCCGGGCTTCGCCGTCGACCGGCGGAAGGTTGTGGTGTACTGCCGGGTCTCGTCGTCGGGTCAGAAGTCTGACTTGGCGTCGCAGGTGGCGGCGATGCAACAGTTCTGCCTCGCTCGTGGTCTGGCCGTGGACGAGTGGATCAGCGAGGTCGGCGGCGGGATGGACCTTCGCCGCGAGAAGTTCCTGGCGTTGCTGGACGCCGTTGACCGGGGTGAGGTCGCCACGTTGGTGGTGGCGCACAGGGACAGGTTGGCCCGGTTCGGGTTCGAATTGGTGGAGCATCTGGCGGCGCGGGGCGGCTGCGAGATCATCGTCGCCAACCAGGAGTCCCTGTCCCCGCAGCAGGAGCTGGTCGAGGATTTCCTGGCCGTCGTGCGCACCTTCTCGTGCCGGCTGTTCGGTCTGCGCCGTTATGAGAAGGAGTTGAAACGGACGGACTTGACCATGGAGGGTGACCGGTGAAGGTCACCCGGATCGCCTACTCGGCCCGACTGAATCCGGGCAAGTACGTCGCTCTGGTGGAGCAGGCCCGCCGGTTGGGCCGGGTGCGTAGTGAGGTGTGGCAGCGTTACGGCTCGACCTTCGGGGTCGGGTCCGGGTTGAGAGACCGGCAGGTGCGGGACCGCTGGTTGGCCGACGGCACGCACGTGCAGTTTGGTGTGTTGGCGAATGCGTGGAAGGAAACGGTCCGCGACGCCATCGCCGACATCGCAGCGAACATGGAGGCGGCCAAGGTCGACGTCCGGCGGGCGATCAGCCGACGCACCAACGATCCGGGCGAGCGTAAGCAGATGTTCATCGCGCTGCGGGCCGACCAGTGGGCCAGTGACCCGTTCCTGGCCCGGCAGATGCGCATGCATTGGAAGCGGGGCCGTAACCGCACCCACGATCAGATCGTGGTGCGCGCCGACAAGTACAACACCGCCGTCGATGGGCGGGGCCGGTTGTGGCTGGCGGTCCCGGGCCTGGAGCCCCGCAGAATGGTCAGGATCCCGCTGTCCACGACGGTCACGCCGACGGGTACCTTGCGGCTGATCCTGCGCAGCGGCCGGGTCGAGGTGCACTACCAGATCGACGCGGCGCAGATGCGCTCGTCGCAGCGGCCGTGCGGCGACCGCAGGCTCGGTGTGGACAAGGGCTACACCGAAGCCCTGACCGACTCCGACGGCCAGCCCCACGGTGAACAGCTTGGCGTGCTGCTGTCCAGTGAGTCGGACCGGTTGAAGGAACGTAACCGGCGGCGGGCGAAGCTACGCTCCATCGCGAACACCGCCGCCCAGCGTGGAGACCACGCGAAAACGCACCGGATCACGGTCAACAATCTCGGCACCGTGAAGCGGGACCGGCAGGCCGCCCGGCATCGGGCGCGGGTACGCACGGAGATCTTCACCGCCGTGCACAAGGTCGTGGACAAGGCCGCCACCGTGATCGCCGAAGACCTCACCACACGCTTCACCAGCCGCAAGAAGCATCCTAAGAACATCAACCGGCGCCTCGCCGCGTGGACCAAAGGAGTCACCGCCGAGGCCCTGAAAAGCGTGTCGGAGCGTAGAGGTTCTACGCTCGTTCCCGTCAACGCCGCCTACACCTCACAAACCTGTCACCAATGCGGCGCCTTCGGCCGCCGTAGCGGGGACCGGTTTCACTGCACCCGATGCGGGGTGGTGTGGCAGGCCGACGTGAACGCCGCGATCAACATCCTGCACCGAGCCGGCGACCCCGACATCGCCCTGCACACCCCACACCACAAGGTGAAGCAGATCCTGCAGGACCGGACCGATCGCCACCGGACCAGACTGCCGGTCCAGGACTCCAGCCCCGCCACCACAGGGCGGAGAGCGAAACATCCGAACCGCTCAGCTAAGAGCAACGAGTAGGAAGCAGGAGAACTGGTGGTCCAACCGGGCCGTGCGGGCCCGACACGGAGATCTTCGTCTGGACGGGGGACGGGCCGCCCCGGGGCACCCCCGGCACCGACGACCGGTGGATGGAGGTCCGGAACCACGTGCGGATGCGCTACCGCCGGCACCCGGACGGGAGCCTGACGCCGCTGCGGCAGCCCAACGTGGACACCGGGATGGGCCTCGAACGCCTGGAGATGGTGCTGCGGGGACACTGCTCCGTCTTCGAGACCGAGGGGCTCGTGCCGTGGGTCCGCGGCGTCCGCGACGTGTGGGACCTGCGGGACGAGCCGCTGCGCCTGGTCGGCGACCACCTGCGGTCGAGCGTGGTGGTGGTCGGCGACGGCGTCCGGCCGTCGAACACGGGTCGCGGGTACGTGCTGCGCCGGCTGCTGCGCCGCGTACTCACCACCCTGTGGCGCGACGAGCCGTCCCGCAGCCTGTCCGACCTGCCCACCGGGCCGGTGCGGCACACCCTCGACGGGTTCCGTCAGGGCGTCACCGTCGACGAGGTGCGCGAGGTGCTCTCCGGCGAGGAGCGGCGGTTCCGGGAGCTGCTGCGGCGCGGACGCCCGGTGGTCCGGCGCCGCCGGTCCCGGGGTCCGCTGACCGACGAGGACTACCGCGACCTGCACGACACCCACGGGCTGCCGCGCGACCTCGTCGACGGGCTGCTGAGCGAGGTGGGGTGAGCCCGCCCGCCCCGGCCCCGCGTCGGGTGCGGCCGCCGGGTCACCGTGGGTTTCCCGCCGGCTTCGTTTAGCGAAGCCGGCATCCGCGCGTCAATAGACCTACGTGCATGAAAATGGAGGCGAACGCCGTTCCGGCCCGTCACCGTCGATGATGGTCGTGACACGTGCCGTGGTGCCAGGATGACTCGCGTAACAAGCGTTGACGTGCTGTTACGCACCCCTGCCGCCGCGCGACCTGGAGGCGCTGTCGTGACCCGACCCTGCGGGGAGCCGTGACCGCCACCGCACGTGCCGGTCAGCACCGCCCCGCCACCGTCCCCGCCCAGGTGCTGCGCGCCGCCCGGACGCACCCCGATCGGCCGGCGGTCGTCGACAGCCACGGCACGCTGCGCTACCGCGACCTCGTCACCGCCGCCACGACGCTGGCCGGGGCGCTGGCCCCGACGCTGGACGCGGGCGACGCCGAGGGGCGGGTCGTCGCGGTGCTGCGGCCGCGTACCGCCGACGCCGTCGTCGGGCAGCTCGCGGCCTGGTTCTGCGGCGCCGCGTTCCTCCCGCTGGATCCGGCGCTGCCGGCGGCCCGGGTCGCCCGGATCCTCACCGACGCCGGCTGCCGGGTCGCCGTCACCGCCGAGGAGCACGGCGACCGGGTGCCCGCCGGGGTCACCCCGGTCCGCGCGGGCCGGGCGGAACACCTGCGGCTGCCCGACGCCGACGACCTGGCGTACCTCATCTCCACCTCCGGCTCCACCGGCCGGCCCAAGCAGGTCGAGGTCGCCCACCGCAGCCTGTGGACGGTCCTCGACTGGTACGCGACAGCCTTCCACCTCGGCCCCGGCGTGCGGACCGCCGCCTTCGCCGGGCTGGCCTTCGACGCCGCCCTGCTCGACCTCTGGGCGCCACTGATGCGCGGCGCCACGGTGCTGCTCGCCGACGAGTCGGTGGCCCGCGACCCGGAGCGGGTGGCGGCGACGGTGCGCGAGGTCGACCACTGCTTCCTCACCACCCCGCTCGCCGAGCACCTGCTGCGCGCCGGTGCCGAGACCGGCCGGCTGCGCAGCCTGGCCACGGGCGGCGACCGGCTGCGCACCTGGCCGCCGGCCGACTTCGGCGCCGCCGTGCACAACCTCTACGGCCCCACCGAGGCGACCATCCTGGTCACCGCCACGTCGGACCTGCGCCGGCACACCGACCGGACCGGTCCGCCGCCGATCGGACGGCCGGTCGCCGGCGCCCGGCTGACCCTGGCCCCGACCGGCCCCGGGGACGGCGACGAGCAGGGTGAGCTGCTCGTCGCCGGGCCGGTGCTGGCCCGTGGCTACCGGTCCGCGCCCGCCGAGACCGCCGCCGCCTTCGGCGTCGCCGACGGGGAGCGGCGCTACCGTACCGGGGACGTCTGCCGGCGCGACCGCGACGGCGAGCTGCACTTCGTCGGCCGCGGCGACGGCCAGGTCAAGATCCGCGGCCACCGGATCGAGCTGCGGGAGGTGGAGTTCGCCCTGCTCGCGATGCCCGGGGTCGGCCAGGCCGCGGCCGGCACGCTCGACCGGGACGGGCAGACGCTCCTGGTGGCCTGGGTGGTCGGCGCGGTCGACGCCGACGGCGTGCGGGACTGGCTGCGTTCCCGGCTGCCCGCCGCGATGGTGCCGCACCTCGTGGAGCGGTGCGACGCCCTGCCGCTGACCACCAACGGCAAGCTCGACCGGGCCGCGCTGCGCGCCGGCACCGCCCGGCGGCTGGCCGGCGAGCGCGGGGACGGCCGGGACGCGCCGGGGGACCGGCCGACCGAGGCCGGGACGGCGGTCGCCGAGGCGTGGCGGGCCGTGTTGGGCGCCCCGCCCCGCCCCGACGACGACTTCTTCACCGTCGGCGGCGACTCGCTGCTCGCGGTGCGGCTGAGCGCCCTGGTCCGGCAGGGCCTGCGGGTCGACGTGCGCGCCACGCTGCTCTACGAGCACCGGCGCTTCGCCGACTATCTCGCCGCCGTCGAGGCGCTGCGCGCCGCCGCGCCGGTCGCGACGGACGGGGTCGGGGCGGCCCGGTGACCGCCACCCTGCTCGGCCGCCTGCTCGCCGCCGCCGACCGGCGGCCGGACGCGGTCGCCGTGCACGCCGAGGACGCCGTCGTCACCTGGGCCGGCCTGTGCGACCTGGCCGGCCGCTACGCCGCCGGCTACGCCGCGCGCGGTGTCGGCCCCGGCGACCGGGTCGGGGTGCTGCTGGAGCCCGGCGCGCACGCCGTCGCCGCCGCCGTCGGCGCGTTCGCGGTGCGGGCGGCGTACGTGCCGCTGGACCCGCGCCAACCGCCGGCCCGCGTTGCCGCGCTGCTCGACGCCGCCGAACCGGCGCTCGTGGTGGCCGGGTCCGCCCCGCCCGGGCGGCCCGTCCTCGCGCCGGCCGCCGTCGGGGCCGGGCCGGCCGCGCCCCTCACCGACACCGGCGAGCCGTCCGACGTGGCGTACGTGGTGCACACCTCCGGCTCGACGGGCGCGCCGAAGGCCGTGCAGGTGGAGCACGGCAACCTGCTCAACCTCCTCGCCGACCTCGACGACCGCGCGCCAGCGCCGGACGGGCACACCGGGACGTGGTGGACCCGCCCCTCCTTCGACGTCGCGGTCTGGGAGTGCTTCGCCCCGCTGGTGCGGGGCGGGACGGTGCGGGTCGTGCCGGACGGGGCCCGGCACGACGGCGCCGCGCTCGCCGGGTTCCTGGACGCGGCGGGGGCGGGCAGCGCGTACGTGCCGCCGGCGTTCCTGCCCGAGTTGCGGGCGCTGCTGCGCGCCGAGCCGGGGGCGCTGACCGGGCTGCGGCGGCTGCTGGTCGGCGTCGAGCCGATCCCGCGCCCGCTGTTGCAGGACATCGCCCGCAGTCGGCCGGCCCTGACCGTCGTCAACGGGTACGGCCCGGCCGAGGCGACCGTCTGCTGCACCCTGTACGTGGTGCCCCGCGACGGCGCGGTGGCCGGCGAGCGGACCCCGATCGGCACCGCCGTGCGGGGCACCCGGCTGCTGCTGCGCCAACCCGACGGATCGTGCCGCCCGACGGGGACCGGCGAGGTGGTCGTCACCGGTGCGGCGGTGGCCCGCGGCTACCTGCGGGACCCGGGCGGGGAACCGGCGTTCGGCGTGGCGGCCGACGGCGCGCGCAGTTACCGGACCGGCGACCTGGCGCGTACCCTGCCCGACGGCAACCTGCTCTTCCTCGGCCGCGTCGACCGGCAGGTCAAGCTCCGCGGCTTCCGGATCGAGCCGGCCGAGGTGGAGTCGGTGCTGCGCGGGCTGCCCGGTGTCCGCGACGTGGTGGTGGCGGCCCGGCGGTGGGACGGGCTCGGGGACGTGTTGGTGGCGTACGTGGCGGCGGAGCCGGGGGCCGGGCTGACCGAGCGGGCGGTACGGGACCACGCCCGCGACCGGCTCCCCGGGTACGCCGTGCCGGCGGTGGTGGCCCTGCTGCCCCGGCTGCCGCTCACCCCGCACGGCAAGTACGACCACGACCGGCTCGCCGCGCTGCCCCTGCCCGCCGCCGGGTCCCCGGCCGGCGTGGCCAGCCCGGTCGACGTGCCCGACCCGGCCGGCGTGCCCGGTCCGGCCGGCGTGGCCGGTCCGGCCCGCGTGCCCGACCCGGTCGGCGTGGTGCTCGACGCCTGGCGGCGGGTGCTGCCGGCCGGGGAGATCCGGGCCGGCGACGCCTTCCTGCCGCTCGGCGGCACCTCGCTCGCCGCGGCCCGGGTGGCCGCCCGGCTGACCGAGCGCACCGGCGTGCGGGTGACCCCCACCGACGTTCTGCGTGCCCCCGACGCGGCGGCCCTCGCCGCCCGGCTCCGGGCGGCGTCGACCGAGCGCCCGCCCGACGCCGCCGGGCGGGCCGCGTCCGACGGTCCGGCGGTCGTGGGCGCGCCCCTGACGACGGCGACCGCGGGTGCGCCCCCGGTGGGCGCGCGGCGCGCGCCGCTGACCCCCGAGCAGCTCGGGCTGTGGCTGCACGACGAGCTGAACCCGGGCACCGACCTCTACGTGGAGCCGGTCTGGTTCAGCACGACCTCCCCGGTGGACCGGCCCCGGCTGGCCTCCGCGCTGCGCCGGGCGGTCGCCGCCCACCCCGCGTTCGGCGCCGGGCTGCGGCTCGTCGACGGCCTGCCCGAGCTGGTGCTCGACCGGCACCCGCCGGCCGTGGAACTGGTCGACCTCGCCGACGGCCCGGCGCTCGACGCGGCCGTGCGGGAGCGCGCCCGCCGCCCCTTCGACACGGCGGCCGAGCCGCTGCTGCGCTGCGCCGTGCTCGGGTCCGACGACCGCACCGACCTGCTGCTGGTCTGGCACCACCTGGCGGTCGACGCATGGTCGCTGCGGCTGTTCCTGGCCGACCTGGCCCGCTGCCACGACGACCCGGCCTGGTCGCCCCCGCTGCCCGCCACCACGCTGTGCGACCTGAACCTGCGTCGGTCGGCCCGGGTCGCCGACGCCGCCGTCCGGGAGGCCGTCCGCGCCACCGCTGCCCGGGTGCGCGGGATAGCCGAGCCCGCCCCGGTGCCCGGCGGCACCGGCCGGACCGTGGTCGCCCGTCCGGTGCGCGCCACGGCCCGGGCGCTGACCCGGGCGGGCGACGGCACCGCGACCGAGCTGGCCGCCGCCGCGTACGCGCGGGCACTCGGCGCGCTGCTCGACCGGGACGCGGTGGTCGTCGGCTGCGCCACCACCACCCGCCGGGCCGCCGACGAGTTCGACGTCGCCGGGTACGCGGTCAACACCGTGCTGCTGCCCTGCACGGACCTGCGGGCGTCCTGGCCCGACACCCTGCGCCGGATCCGGGCGGAGCTGCGTCGGGCGGTGGCCGAGCAGGCCCCGTTCCGGGAGGTGGCCGGCGAGGTGCTGCGGGGCACCGGCGCGCCGCCGGGCGCGTACCCGACCTGCTACCTCGACTCGGTGGAGGAACCCGAGCTGCTCACCGGCGCGGTCACCTGGCGGCGGCGGGAACTACGCCGCGCCGCCAACCGCTTCCCCATCTGCCTGACCCTGCGTCAGCACCCGGGCGGGTCGCTGTCCGTCCTCGTCGAGGCCGACGGGCGGGCGCTCACCCCGGACGCCGCGGCGGCGCTCGCCGCCGCCGTCACCGACCAGCTCGACGCGTACGCACAAGGAGACCCCGATGGCACGGACGATCGCGTTGCGGCAGGTCAGCGAGGGACGGTCCGGGTGCCTGCTGACGGTTGAGTTCGCCGGCGACTCCGCCGGCCCCGGCCTCGCCGCGGCGCTCGCGGCAGCCGAGGCCGCCGGAGCGGCGGGCTCGGGCGGCGACCTGCCCGGCCCGCTCTACACCGGGCCGGACGTCCAGCACGAGATCTGGCGGCTCGACCCGGTGACCAGCCTGGAGCTGGACCCGGGGCTGCCCGGCCACCGTGCCCTGGCGGACGCCTGCGCGGCGGAGTTCCTCCGGCTGCGCCCAGCCGACGCCGGCCCGGTGACGGTCGTCGGCTACTGCAGCGCGGCGGTCTTCGCCCACCACCTGGTCCGCGCCCTCGCCGACGCCGACGGTCCACCGGTCCACCTGGTCCTGGTCGCCGCGACCGTGCCCGACGAGGAGACGGTCCGCCACGAGTACGCGGTGCTGCACCGCAAGCTCACCGGCGAGCCCGCGCCGGCCGACCCGACGCCGCTGCTCGCCGACCCGGCGGCCACCGTGGACCGGCTGCGCGACGAGCTGACCCGGCTCGCCCGCGCCTTCGTCACGGACCACGGGTTCGACCCGGCCGAGGCGGGGACGGCGGCCGACGAGATCGCGGGACGGTACCTGGCCTGGCTCTGGTTCCTGCTGGACGCCGCCGGCACCGGCCCGGTCCCGGTGCCGTTCCCGGTGCACGAGGCCGCCGACGACGAGGAGGCCATCGACCTGCTGCGGGTGCGGATCTTCGATTTGGGGATGGAAGCCGGCGCCACCGCCGCCGGCGTGGACGACGGGGGGACGCGATGACGACAGGCGGGCCGCGCGACGGGGGCGATCCGGTCGCGGAGGTGGTGGCGGACGCCTGGCGCGGTGCGCTGTCGGCCGACCACGTGACGGCGCAGGACAACTTCTTCGTGCTCGGCGGCGACTCCCTGGTGGCCGCCCGGATGGCGGCCCGGCTGCGCGCCGCCCTCGACGTGCGGGTGCCGCTGGCCGCCGTCTTCGAGCACCCCACGCTGGGCGAGTTCACCGCCGCGCTGCGCGCCGAGCACGGTCCCGCCGTGGACGAGGCCGCCGCGCTCTACCTCAGCGTGCTGGCCTGCTCGGACGCCGAGGCCGAGACGATGCTCGGGCGTCTCGATGACTGACGTGCTCTCCCCGCGCCAGGCCGCGCTGCTCGCCGCCCTGCGCGCCCGGCGTGCCGCCGCCGCCGACGGGGGCGCGGCCGTCCCCGGCGCGGACGCGATCATTCCCGGCGGCGGGGCTGCCGACCGCGTCGCCTCCGCCGGGCAGCGGCAGATGTGGTACCTGGCGCAGGCCGACCCGGGCGACCCGGCGTACCTGGCGCCGGTGGCGTGGCGGCTGAGTGGCCCGCTGGACCTGCCCGCCCTGAGCGCGGCGCTGGACGCGGTGGTCGCCCGGCACGAGCCGCTGCGCACCACGCTCAGCGTCGACGGCGACCAGGTGGTGCCGGTGGTCGCCGAGTCGCCGACCGGCCTGCTGGCCGTGCTGGACCTGACCGGGCTGGCCGCGTCCGCGCGGGAGGACGAGCTGACCGCCCGCCTCGCCGCCGAGGCGGCCACCCCGATCGACCTGGGCGGCGGCCCGGTGCTGCGGGCCCGCCTGCTGCGCCTCGCCGACACCGACCACGTGCTGGTGCTGACCGCGCACCACGTGGCGGTGGACGAGTGGTCGCTGCGGATCGTCGCCGACGAGCTGTCCGAGACGTACGCCGCCCGGCTCGCCGGCCGGTCCGCCGAGCTGCCGGCGCTGCCCGTCACGTACGGCGACTACGCGCGGTGGCAACGGCGGTGGCTGGCCGGGCCGGAGGCGCAGGCGCAGCGGCGCTGGTGGCGGGAGCGGCTCGCGGGCGCGCCGCCGGTGCTGGAGCTGCCCACCCCCGGCCCCCGGCCCGCCGCGCCGTCGCATGCCGGCGCCACCGCCGCGTTCCCGCTGGGCGTCCCGCCCGACGCGCTGCGGGCGCTGTGCCTGCGGCTCAACGTCACCCCGTACCTGCTGCTGCTCGCCGCGTTCCAGGTGCTGCTGGCCCGGTGGACCGGCCGGTACGACGTGCCCGTCGGCACCCCGGTGGCCAACCGCGGCCGCCCGGAGACCGAGCCGCTGGTCGGCCTGTTCGTCAACACCGTGGTGATCCGGACCGACCTGACCGACGACCCGACCTTCGCCACCTGTGTCGCCCGGGTCCGGGCCGAGGTGCTGGCCGCCCAGGAGCGGCAGGAGCTGCCCTTCGGGAGCGTGGTCGAGGCGGTGCGCCCGGCCCGGCACGCCGGGCACAGCCCACTGTTCCAGGTGATGTTCGTGCACGCCGACGCGCCCGCGCCGCTGCGGCTGCCCGGGATCGACGCGACCTGCGTAGAGGTGCCGACCCACACCGCGAAGTTCGACCTGACCGTGGCCGTACGCCCCGGCGCGGACGGGCTCGACGCCGTGGTCGAGTACCGCACCGACCTGTTCGACGCGCAGACGGTGGCGCGGCTCGCCGGACACTTCCGGACCCTGCTGGCCGACCTGCTCGCCGACCCCGACACGCGGATCCGCAACGCCCGGCTGCTCGCCGCCGAGGAACGCCGACGGATGCTGGTGGACTGGAACGACACCGCCACCGCCGCGCCGCCGGACGACGGCGTCCACGCGCTGGTCGGCCGGTGGGCCCGGGAGCTGCCCGACGCCCCGGCGGTCGCCGACGACACGCGCGCCCTGAGCTACGGGGAACTCGACGCCCGCGCCGACGCGCTGGCCGCGACGCTGCGCGCCGAGGGGATCGGCGCGGGCGACCTCGTCGGCGTCCTGCTGGAACGGTCCGCCGCGCTGCCGGTGGCGCTCCTCGCGGTGCTGAAGGCCGGGGCCGCGTACGTGCCGCTGGACCCTACGCACCCGCCGGCCCGGCTGGCGTACCTCCTGGCCGACAGCGGCGCGCCGGTGGTGCTCACCTCCGCCCGGCTGCGGCACCGGCTTCCCGCGGGGGAGGCCCGGCCGGTCGAGGTCGGCCTCGACGCGCCGCCGACCGGGACGACCCCGGTGTCCGCGCGGACCGGCCCGGACGACCTCGCCTACGTCATCCACACCTCCGGCTCGACCGGCCGCCCCAAGGGCGTGATGGTGACCCACCGGGGCGTGGTGAACTACCTGCGCTGGGCGGGCGCCGCGTACCGGCTGGGCCCGGGCGACGAGGTGCCGGTGCACTCGTCGATCGGCTTCGACCTGACGGTGACCAGCCTGCTGGTGCCGCTGGCCGCCGGCGCGACCGTCCGGCTGCTCCCCGACGACCTCGGGCCGGAGGGGCTCGGCGAGGCGCTGCGCGCACGGGGCACGCCGTACGGGCTGGTCAAGATCACCCCCGCCCAGTTGGAGATCGTCAACCGGCAGGTCGGGGAGACCGGGGCGGCGGGCCGGACCCGGGCGTTCGTCATCGGCGGGGAGAACCTGCGCGCCGACCAGGTGGCGCTGTGGCGGGACCACGCCCCCGGCACCCGGCTCGTCAACGAGTACGGCCCGACCGAGACCGTCGTCGGCTGCGCGGTGCACGAGGTCGGCCCCGACACCGCGCGGACCGGCTCCGTGCCGATCGGCCGGCCGATCGCCAACACCACCCTCTACGTGCTGGACGACCGGCTCGACCCGGTTCCCGTCGGCGTCACCGGTGAGTTGTACGTCGGCGGCGCGGGTGTGGCCCGCGGCTACCTGAACCGGCCCGGGCTGACCGCCGACCGGTTCCTGCCCGACCCGTTCGCCGCCGAGGGCGGGCGGCGGCTCTACCGCACCGGCGACCTGGCCCGGTGGCGCGCCGACGGCGTCCTGGAGTTCCTGGGCCGCGCCGACGGGCAGGTCAAGCTGCGCGGCCACCGCATCGAGCCCGGCGAGGTGGAGGCGGCGCTGCGCCGGCTCCGGCCGGACAGCGACGTCGCCGTCGTGCTGCGCCGCGACGACCCCGACGACCCCCGGCTGGTCGCCTACCTCACCGGCGACCCGGACCCGGCCGCGCTGCGCGCCGGGCTGCGGGCGGAGCTGCCCGCACACCTGGTGCCGGCCGCGTTCGTGGGCGTCGACGCGCTGCCGCTGACCGGCAACGGCAAGCTCGACCCGGCCGCCCTGCCGCCACCCCCGGGCGGCAGGCCGGAGCCGGCGGGCCCGGCGGTCGAGGCAGGGGGCGTCGACCCGGCGTCCGAGGCGGGGCGCGCGGGACCGGCCGGCCCGCTGGTGGAGCCGGCGGCGGACCGGCCGGCCGGGGCGGCGCCGCCGCCGGTCAGCGACGTCGCGGCGGCCGAGCGGCTCGTCGCCGAGGTGTGGCGGGAGGTGCTCGGCGTCGACCGGGTCGGCGCCCGGGACAACTTCTTCGACCTGGGCGGGCACTCGCTGCGGCTGCTGGCCGTGCACCGGCTGCTCGTCGAGCGGCTCGGCCCGGTGCTCACCGTCACCGACCTGTTCCGGCACACCACCGTCGCCGCGCTGGCCCGGTTCCTCGCCGGCGTCGCCGCATCGCCGGCCGTCCCGGCGCCCCGCGCGGCCCCGGCCGCCACGCGTACGGGGGTGCCCGGGGACGCGATCGCGGTGGTCGGGATGGCTCTCCGGTTTCCCGGCGCCCGCACCCCGGAGGAGTTCTGGCGGCTGGTCCGCGACGGCGTGGAGGCCGTCCGCGAGTTCCGCACCGAGGAACTGCTCGCCGACGGGGCCGACCCGGAGCTGCTCGGCGACCCGGCGTACGTGCGGCGGGGCACCGAACTACCCGACGTGGACCGCTTCGACGCCGAGTTCTTCGGCTTCACGCCGCGCGAGGCGCAGGTGCTCGACCCGCAGCACCGGCTGCTGCTGGAGTGCGCCTGGGAGGCCCTCGAACGCGCCGGCCACGACCCCGAGGCGTACGCGGGGCAGATCGGGCTCTTCGCCGGCTCCGGCCGGGCCGACTACCTGTCGGAGCACCTGCGCGACGCGCCCGAGGAGATCCGGGCGCTCGGGGAGTACCAGCTCGCGCTGAGCAACGACAAGGACTTCCTGGCGACCCGGGCGTCGTACAAGCTGAACCTGACCGGGCCGAGCGTCAGCGTCGGCACCGCCTGTTCCACCTCCCTGGTCGCGGTGCACCTGGCCCGGCAGAGCCTGCTCGCCGGCGAGTGCGACCTGGCGCTGGCCGGCGGGGTGAGCGTCTTCCCCGCCCAGCGGCAGGGCTACCTGCACCACGACGGCGGGATCTTCTCCCCGGACGGGCACTGCCGCCCGTTCGACGCCGACGCCCGCGGCACCATCGCCTCCAGCGGCGTCGGCATCGTGGTGCTGCGCCGGCTCGCCGACGCCCTCGCCGACGGCGACCTGGTGCACGCGGTGATCCGCGGCTCGGCGGTGAACAACGACGGCGCCCGCCGGGCCGGCTACTCGGCCCCCGGCGTCGCCGGCCAGGCCGAGGTGGTCAGCCGGGCCCTCGCCGTGGCCGGGGTGGACCCCCGCACGGTCGGCTACGTCGAGGCGCACGGCACCGGCACCAGCCTCGGCGACCCGATCGAGGTCGCCGCGCTCACCGAGGCGTTCCGCCGCGGCACCGCCGACACCGGGTTCTGCGCGCTCGGCTCGGTCAAGGCCGCCATCGGGCACACCGACGCCGCGGCCGGGGTGGCCGGCCTGATCAAGACCGTGCTGGCCCTGCGGCACCGCACCCTGCCGCCGGTGGTCAACCTGC
This sequence comes from Micromonospora sp. NPDC002717, assembly GCF_040295705.1. Taxonomy (NCBI): domain Bacteria; kingdom Bacillati; phylum Actinomycetota; class Actinomycetes; order Micromonosporales; family Micromonosporaceae; genus Micromonospora; species Micromonospora sp. NPDC002717. Next base: position 70,957 of record NZ_JBEOVW010000028.1, read on the forward strand.
GCCGGCCCAACCCCGCCATCGACTTCGCCGCCAGCCCGTTCCACCTGCCGACCCGGGCCCGACCGTGGCCGGGCGACTCCGGGCCGCGCCGGGCCGGGGTGAGTTCCTTCGGGATGGGCGGCACGAACGCCCACGTCGTGCTGGAGGAAGCCCCGCACGCCGCCGCCGCGCCCCAGGCCGTCGCGCCGCCCGCCGGTCCGCACCTGCTGGTGCTCTCCGCGCGTACGCCCGCCGCGCTGGACCGGGCCACCGACGCGCTGCGCGCGCACCTCGACGCGTACCCCGCGCTGCGGCTGGCGGACGTGGCCGCGGGCCTGGTCCGGCGGCGGCAGATGGCGCACCGGCGGGCCGTCGTCTGCGCCGACCGGGCCGACGCCCTCGACGCGCTCGGCGACCCGGCGCGGCTGCTCACCGCCGCGACCGACGGCGACGCCGGCCTGGCCTTCGTCTTCCCGGGCCACGGCGCGCAGCACGTCGGCATGGGCGCCGGCCTGTACCGGGCCGAGCCCGGCTACCGGGCGGTCGTGGACCACTGCGCCGAGCTGCTGCGCGAGCCGCTCGGGGTGGACCTGCGGGCGGTGCTCGACCCGGCGCCCGCCGACCGGGCCGAGGCGGAGAGCCTGCTCGCCGAGCCCCGGATCAGCCAGCCGGCGCTCTTCGTCACCGAGTACGCGCTGGCCCGGCTGCTGGTCGAGCGGGGCCTGCGCCCCGACACGGTGGCCGGGCACAGCCTCGGCGAGTACGTCGCCGCCTGCCTCGCCGGGGTGTTCTCCCTCGCCGACGCGCTGCGGTTGGTGTGTGCCCGCAGCCGCCTCGCGCAGGGCACCGGGCCGGGCGCGATGCTCGCCGTTGCCCTGCCGGAGCCCGAGGTGGGCGCGCTGCTCGGCGACGACCTGGCGCTCGCCGCGGTCAACGCGCCCGGCCTGTGCGTGGTGTCCGGCCGGCCCGACGCCGTCGCCGCACTGCGTCGGCGGCTCGACCGCGACGGGGTCGAGACCCGCCCGCTGCACGCCGACCGGGCCTTCCACTCCGCGCTGCTCGACCCGGTGCTCGACGACTTCCGCGTCGAGGCGCGGCAGGTCGGTTACGCCGAGCCGACGACGACGTTCCTGTCGAACGTCACCGGCGCCACCGTGGGGCCCGGGGAGGTCACCGACCCGGAGTACTGGGTGCGGCACCTGCGCGGCACGGTCCGCTTCGCCGACTGCGCCGCGCTGCTGGCCGACCGGGGCCTGGTCGTCGCGGAGGTCGGCCCCGGGCACACCCTCGGCGGGCTGCTGCGCCAGGGCGGCGCGCGGCCCGACCGCGTGGTGCAGGTCATGCGCCACGTCCGCGCCGAGGCCGACGACCACCGCGTGGCGCTCGACGCCGTGGGCCGGCTCTGGCTCGCCGGCGTACGCGTCGACTGGTCCGCCTTCCACCCCGGGCCGCACCGCCGGGTGGAACTGCCCACCTACCCGTTCGAGCGGCAGCGGCACTGGGTCGACCGCACCGTCCCCGCCCCGCGCCCTGCCCCGCCGCCCGGCGCGGAACCCGCCGTGCACGGGGTGGAGCCCGCGTCGTCGTCCGGCACGGCGGCTGCGTCCCCTGCGGGCGGCGGCGGCGTCCCGTCCGGCGTGGACTCGCCGGAGCGGGGCAACCGGCCGGCGCTGACCACCGCCTACCTCGCCCCCCGCACCGAGGCGGAGCGGGCGGTGGCGGAGATCTGGTCCGAGCTGCTCGGCGTCGCGCCGGTCGGCGCGCACGACGACTTCTTCGCCCTCGGCGGCCACTCGCTGCTCGCCACCCAGGTCGTCGCCCGGGTGCGCGCCCGGCTCGGGGTGGCGCTGCCGATCGAGGCGGTGTTCGCCCGGCCCACCGTCGCCGGGGTCGCCGCCGCCCTGCCGGCCGCCCCGGAGCCGGCGGTGCCGCCGATCCCGCGCGCCACCGACCCCGGGCCCGTCCCGGTCTCCTCCGGGCAGCGCCGGCTGTGGTTCCTGGAGCAGGTGCACGACCAGGTCGCGTACGCGGTGCTCACCGCCCTGCGGCTACACGGCGACCTGCGGGTCGGCGTGCTCGCCGCCGCGCTGACCGAGCTGGTGCGCCGGCACGAGGTGCTGCGCACCGTGGTCCGCCCGGCCCCCGACGGCGGCGACCCGGTGCAGGTGGTGCTGCCCGCCGCGCCGGTCGACCTGCCGGTGGTCGACCTGGCCGCCGAGGGCGCCGACGACGCGGACCTCGCCGAGCGGGAGCGCGTGGCGCTGGTCGCCGAGGCCCGCCGGCCGTACGACCTGGAACGGGGGCCGCTGTTCCGGCCCGTCCTGTTCCGCTCCGGGCCGGGGCGGCACGTGCTCTGCCTCGCGATGCACCACATCGTCTCCGACGGCTGGTCGCTCGGGGTGATCCGGGCCGACCTGGGCGCCCTCTACGCCGCCTTCGCCGCCGACCTGCCCTCGCCCCTGCCCGACCTGCCGGTCCAGTACGCCGACTACGCCCGCTGGCAGCGGGAGCGGGCCGCCGCCGACTCCGCCGACCTGGCGTACTGGACCGAGCGGCTGGCCGGCGCGACGGGCGCCCTGGAACTGCCCACCGACCGGCCCCGGCCGCCGGTGCAGACCTTCGACGGGGCGGTGGCACGCCTGACCCTGCCGCCGGCGCTGACCGAGCGGGTCCGCGACCTCGGCCAGCGGCACGGCGCCACCCTCTACATGACGGTGCTCGCCGCCGTGCAGGCGCTGCTGTTCCGCTACACCGGGCAGCGCGACATCTGCGTCGGCTCCCCGGTGGCCGGCCGGGTCCGCGCCGAGCTGGAGCCGATGGTCGGCTTCTTCCTCAACAGCATCGTGCTGCGCACCACGCTGGACGGCGACTGGAGCGTCGCCCGGCTGCTCGACGAGACCCGCCGCACCGCCCTGGCCGCGTACGACCACCAGGAGACGCCCTTCGAGCGGGTCGTCGACGCCCTCGACGTGCCGCGGGACCTCAGCCGCAACGCCCTGTTCCAGGTGATGGTGAACCTGCTCAACCTGCCCGAGCAGGACCTGGCGATGACGGGCCTGCGGGTGGAGCAGCTCACCGTCGAACCGGGCACCGCCCAGGTCGACCTCGCCCTGTACGCGTACGACCGGCCGGGCGGGCTGCTCTGCTGCCTGGAGTACAACACCGCGCTGTTCGACCCGGGCACCGCCGAGCGGATGCTGGCCCACCTGGAGACGCTGCTGACCGCGTTCGTGGCGGACCCCGACGGCCGGCTCGCCGACGTGGAGATCCTGACCCCCGCCGAGCGCCGCCGGCAGCTGGGGGAGTGGAACGCCACGGACGCGCCGGTCCCGGCGGTCGGGCTGGCCCGGCTGGTCGAGGAGCAGGTGGCCCGCACCCCGGACCGCCCCGCGGTCACCTTCGCGGGCCGCACCCTCAGCTACGCCGAGCTGAACGTGCGCGCCAACCGGCTGGCCCGGCGGCTGCGTCGGGTCGGCGTCGGGCCGGACGTGACGGTCGCCGTGTCGATGGAACGCTCCGCCGACCTGCTGGTGGCGCTGCTCGGCGTGCTCAAGTCCGGTGGCGCGTACGTCCCGCTGGACCCGTCGTACCCGCTGGACCGGCAGCGCTGGGTGCTGGACCACAGCCGCGCGGCGGTGCTGGTCACCGAGCCGGCGCTGGCCGACCGGTTCGCGGACTTCGCCGGCCCGGTGCTGCGCGTCGACGACCCGTCCCTGGCCGTCGAGTGCGCCGCCGACCCCGATCCGGTCACCACGCCCGGGCACCTGGCGTACGTGCTCTACACCTCCGGCTCCACCGGCCGACCCAAGGGCGTGCGGGTCAGCCACGCCTCGGTGGTCAACCTGCTCACCGCGATGCGGCACGCGCCGGGCCTGACCGCCGACGACACCCTGGTCGCCCTGACCACCTTCGCCTTCGACATCTCCGCGCTGGAGCTGTTCCTGCCACTGGTGGTCGGCGCCCGGGTGGTGGTCGCCGGCCGGGACGTCGGCTACGACGCCGCCGGGCTGGCCGCGCTGCTGCGCGCCGAGGGGGCCACCGTCGTGCAGGCCACCCCGGCCACCTGGCGGCTGCTGATCGCCTCCGGCTGGACCGGGATGCCGGGGCTGAAGGCGCTCTGCGGCGGCGAGGCGCTGCCCCCGCCGCTGGCCCGCGACCTGGCCGCCCGGGTCGGCGAGCTGTGGAACATGTACGGGCCGACGGAGGCCACCATCTGGGCCACCACGGCCCGGATCGCGCCGGACGCGCCCGAGGTCACCATCGGCCGGCCGATCGCCAACCTGCGGGCGTACGTGCTCGACGAGGCGCTGCGGCCGGTGCCCGTCGGGGTGGTCGGCGAACTCTGGCTCGGCGGCGCCGGGGTGGCCCGCGACTACCTCGACCAGCCGGGCCTGACCGCCGACCGGTTCCGCCCCGACCCGTACGCCGACCGGCCGGGCGCCCGGCTCTACCGCACCGGCGACCTCGCCCGGTGGCGTCCCGACGGCACCGTCGAGTGCCTCGGCCGCAACGACTCCCAGGTGAAGGTGCGCGGCCACCGCATCGAGCTGGGCGAGATCGAGGCGGCGCTGCAACGGCACCCGGCGGTGCGGGAGGCGGCCGTCGTGGTGCGCGACATCGACGGCGAGCCGGCCCTGGTCGCGTACCTCGCGCCGCGCCCCGAGCCGCCGGACGAGGGGGCCGGCCGGTGGCGGACGTTCCTGCGCGACTGGCTGCCCGACTACATGGTCCCGACGACGTACGTGCCGCTCGACGCCCTGCCGTTGACCGACAACGGCAAGGTCGACCGCCGGGCCCTGCCGGCGCCCGAGCGCGGCGGGCCGCGCGGCGACGTCGGCGCGGCGCCGGCCACCCCGCTGCAGGCCGCCCTCGCCGAGCGCTGGGCGCAGGTGCTCGGCTACGACCGGGTCGGCATCGACGACGACTTCTTCGACCTCGGCGGGGACTCGTTCACGGCGATCCGGGCGCTCAGCGGCATCGAGCCGCCGATCAGCGTGCTGGATCTGTTCCGCCACCCGACGATCCGCGGCCTGACCGGGCACGCCGACGCCGCGGCGGGCGAGCCCGACCGGCTGCTGCACGAGCTGACCCCGCCCCGGGCGACCGCGCCGGCGGTGACGGTGCTCTGCGTACCGTTCGCCGGGGCCGGCGCGGTGACCTACCAGTCCCTGGCCGCCGCGATGCCCGCGCACGTCGCGCTCCACGCCCTGCAACGCCCCGGGCACGACCTCAACCGCCCCGACGAGCCGGCCCTGGGCATGACCGAGCTGGTCGAGCGGTGCGTGGCCGAGGTGACCGCCGGCATCTCCGGGCCGGTGCTGGTCTACGGCCACTGCATGGGCGGCGCCACCGCCGTCGAGCTGGGCCGGCGGCTGGAGGCGGCCGGAGTCGACGTGCGCCGGGTGGTCGTCGGCGGACACTTCCCGGCACCCCGGCTGCCGGGCCGGTTCGCCCGCTGGTTCCGTCGCGCCTTCCCGATGGAGCGCTGGACCTCGAAGCGGCACGCGCTGGACTTCCTGCGGGCCATGGGCTTCTTCACCGACGTGCTCGACGAACGGGAGAAGGACTTCCTGATGGGGGTCTTCCTGGCCGACACCCGGGTCGGCGAGGACTACTACACCGACGTCTACGCCCAGGGGCTGCCCCGGCGGCTGGCCGCCCCGATCGTCTGCGTGGTGGGCACCGGTGACCGCGCCACCGAGCTGTACGAGGAGCGCTACCTGGAGTGGGGATACTTCTCCGACTCGGTCTGCCTGCGCACCATCGAGGGCGCGGGGCACTACTTCCAGAAGCACCAGGCAACGGAGCTGGCGGACATCATCCTGGCCGACCCGCCGGACGTAGCCGTCCCCGCGCCGGACGCGGCGGTCCCCGCCGCTGTGGCCGTCCCCGCGCCGGCTGCCGTTCCCGCGTCGGCCGTTCCCGCGTCGGCCGTTCCCGCGTCGGTTCCGCCGGCCCGCTCCGGGCTGGCCACGTTCTTCCTGGTCGCGTTCGGGCAGCTCGTGTCGCTGGTCGGCACGGGGCTGACGGGGTTCGCCCTGTCGCTGTGGGTCTACCAGCGCACCGGCTCGATCTCCTGGTTCGCGCTGGCGTCGGTGCTGGCGCTGCTGCCGGCGGTGGTCCTCTCACCGATCGCCGGCGCGCTGGCCGACCGCTGGGACCGCCGGCTGATCATGGTCTGCGCCGACTCCTTCGCCGCCTGCGGCACGGTGGTCCTGGCGGTGCTGCTCTGGACCGGCCGGGCGCAGCTCTGGCACGTCTTCGCGGCGCTCACGGCCAGCGCGCTGGCCACCGCGTTCCAGCAACCGGCGTACCTCGCGGCGGTGACCCAGCTCGTGCCCAAGCGGTACTACGGCCGGGCCAACGGCCTCATCTCGCTGGGCACCGCGACCAGCACCGTGCTCGCCCCGCTGGTCGGCGGCGCGCTCGTGGTCGCGATCGGCCTGCGCGGCATCGTCCTGATCGACCTGGTCAGCTTCGCCGTCGCGGTCGGCGTCACCCTCGCCGTACGCTTCCCCGACACCCTGTTCAAGCGGCGGGAGGAGTCGTTCGGGCAGGAGGTCCTCGGGGGCTGGCGGTTCATCGCCCGCCGGCACGGCCTGCTCGCGATGATCGTGCTGACCGCCCTGCTCAACTACTTCTTCGCCGTCGTCGAGGTGCTGGCCACCCCGCTGACCCTCTCCTTCGGCGACCCCTCCGTGCTCGGCGTGGTGCTCGCCGCCAGCGGCGCCGGGTTGCTGTTCGGCAGCATCCTGATGGGCGTGTGGGGCGGCACGGCGCGGCGGACCACCGGCATCCTGACCGGCGTGGTGCTGCTCGGCGTCGCGATGCTGATGGTCGGGCTGCGTCCGGACCCGGTCTTCCCGGCGGTGGGCCTGTTCGGGCTGGGGCTCGCCTCGGCGCTGGTCAACACGCACTGGCTGGCCATCGTGCAGGCCAAGGTGGGGCTGGAGTTGCAGGGCCGGGTGCTCTCCACCACGCTGATGCTCTCCTGGCTGATGGTGCCCGCCGGGTTCCTCACCGCCGCTCCGCTCGCCGAGGGGGTCTTCGAGCCGCTGATGGCCTCCGGCGACAGCGTCGCCGGGTCGATCGGCGCGGTGATCGGGCACGGGCCCGGCCGGGGGATCGCGCTCACCGCCGTCGTCGCCGGGCTGTGCACCCTGGCGCTCGCCACCGCCGGGTGGGCGTACCGGCCGATCCGGCGGCTGGAGGACGAACTGCCGGACGCCGACCCGGGCACGGTGATCGTCAGCGACAAGGACCGCATCCAGGAACTCGCCGACCGGCGGCTGGCCGAGCTGACCGGCGCCCGCTGACGGAGCCGCCCGGGACGGGACCGGTATCGGCTGCGTCGATGCCGCCGGCGACGCCGTACCGGCAGCCCGGCACCGCGTCGCGTGGCGAGTGTGCGAGCAGCGCCCGCAGCGGGTCGTCGGCGGGCACGTTCAGTGTGGGCTTGCTCCCCGGCCGGTCACCGCGCGGCCGAATCGTTCGGCGACGTCCTGGATCAGCAGGTTCGACGGGGTGCGGAACTCGTCGAAGCGACCGTCGATCGACCGGTCGAGCAGCGGCTTGTGCCGCTCGGACGGTAGGCCCGCCAAGCCGAGGAACCAGCCGAGCACCTGCCTGCAGTGCCACTCCCAGCCGCCGTCGGCGCAGGTCCGGTCGACCACCACGGTGACCAGGTGTGCCACCGCCCGTTCCCAGGCGGCTGGGTCGGCGCGGTCGGCGGCGATCAGCGGCAGGAACCGGTCGAAGCGCTCGGCCAGTTCCTCCAGCCACCCCCGCCACTCGACCAGCGCCTCGGTGACCACGTCGAGCGTCTGCTCGGGGTCACCCATGCTGTCGGCGGGGCAGCACCAGGCGTGGACGGGGCCGCCGCCGAAGTCCGCCTCGCCGACGCCCCACCGCCAGCCCGATGCCCAGTGCCCGTAGTGACCGACGATCGCGAAGCTCATCTCGTCGGCCCACCAGGTGCCCTGCCGCTGCCCCCACTCGTGCACCTCCGGTCGGCCCGACCGGCCGGGTGGTCGGGTGGGAACAGCGGCGGCCGGCGGTAGCGACCGGACGACGGCGGGGGCGGCGACCGGATCGAACGGCTGCCGGGACGGCTCCACCTCCGCCCAGGTCAGGTGCCAGGGCACGATCATCGGGTCATAGCTGGGGAGATAGGGCTCGGCGTCTGGCGCGTCGGGCAACGAGGCGTCCTCCGGTGGCTCGCGGTCTGACCCGCCCACCCTAGTGGGCCCGGCCGCGGCGCCGCTGTCAACGCCCGCCTTGATCTGGCGGCGCCCGGCCCGTGGGCTACCGGGGCACCACGCTGCTGAACTTCGGCGAGGGCGTGCACCGGCCGGGCGGGCGCCCCGGCGCGGCCGGCTACCTGGTCGGCGAGCCGCACCAGGGCCTGCCGCAGATGTTCCACCTGTTGACATCTTCCCAGCCTTGAAGGGCGGGATTCCCCCGGTTGCCGTGGGGGTTTCCTGCTTCGTCGCCGACTGCCCGCCCGGAGGAGTCCGTTGAGGTCTTACACCAGCTCCACAGGCGTTTTACCTGTCCGCCAGCCCGGCGGCCAGGAGGTTTCTCGCTGCGTTGATGTCCCGGTCATGGGTCACACCGCACGGGCATTGCCACGACCGGATGTTCAGCGGCAGGGACTCGGTCAGTTGCCCGCAGTCCGAGCACAGCTTGGACGACGGGAACCAGCGGTCCACCGTCACCAGGGTGCGCCCGTACCAGGCGGCCTTGTACTCCAACATGCCTCGCAACTGCGACCATGCCGCGTCGGAGATGGCGCGGGCGAGCCGGTGGTTGCGCAGCATGTTGCGCACCGTCAGGTCTTCGATCACGACCGTTTGGTTCTCGCGGACGAG